>LFFB01000022.1 GCA_001510335.1 Actinobacteria bacterium casp-actino2
CAGTGCTGATCTCATGAAACTGATGAAGGTGCCCGCGACGCCGAAGCCAGTAACTCCGATATGGGACTATGGCTTAGGTTTGCGACTCTTTGTGAGTGGTGAATGGGGTCATTCGGGAAGTATTGAAAACGTACATTCAATGGCGGTGCATCGTCCTGACGGTTTAGTAGTCGCAGTGTTGGTTAATGGTTCGAAACCTAAAGAAACCGACGATTTAATCGGCGCAATTAATGACGCAGTATTGGCAGCACGTACTGGTGTGGCTGCGACAACGACGGTTGCTCCTTAACACGTGAGGCTTGGGTACTACTTTGTCATTGGTCGTAGGGTTGAAATGTTGTAGGTCATAAAGCCTCGAGCAATCCGCTTGCCACTTGTTCGTCCCATCACTTCGGATTCGCAAAAGACCACCGAATGCCCGCGCTTAGTCACCCATGCTTCGGCGATCGCGTCCTCTTTAATGAGGGCATTGTGATACTGCACATGTAGGTCCACTGTTGAGTACCCGACGGTGTTGTCGTATGCGCTGCCAATTGCCGGCACGACTGAGGCATCAATGAGAGTGGCGATCGCTCCCCCGTGGACTATTCCCATGGGTTGTTCTAGTTCCTCGCGAAAGGGTAAAACCATGCGGCAGTATCCCAAACGTGTTTCTTCAACGTGTAGGCCGACAAGTTTTGGGAAATATGTACGTTCCCATTGGCCGAAGTTTTTCCATCGGGCGTGGACGTCAGAAGAAAGTATTGCAAATTCTGAGGCGCGTGGCCACTGCTCGTTCATGGCAGCCACGATTGATGGGTCACGAGATGTTCGTTCAACAGCGCCGCAACATCGGCCGCTTGTTCTTGAATCACGAGATGTCCAGCTGGCAATGTTCGGAAGATTGAGTTCTTGATACCAGCAGACAAAGTGTGTCCATGGGCAGGATCAACCCAGCGATCTTGTGCTCCACTAATCACCAAACTTGGGGCTGAAATATTGGCAAGCATCGGAGCAATATCAACGATGCTGTCAAGGTCAAGATGGGCGATTGAACCAGGGGCCACAGTGTCGGCAGTCATTGCGACCATCGCTTCGACCATGGGTTCAATTCCAGTCAACGCATCGGCAGTGAAGCCATCAACGAGGGCATACCGCATAAAGAGATCTGGTCCGACGTTGATGAGTCGCTTCCATAGGTCGAAGGTCATGCGCATACGGGCATCGGTTGTGGCCCATCCACACAACATGGTTGCGGTGACAACCCGCTGAGGTGCTGTAGCAGCAGTCGCTGCCGCAATCACTGCGCCGAGCGAGTATCCGGCAACGTGAAAGCGATCAACCTTGAGGTCGTCCAAAACAGCAAGTGCATCGCTGACCAAACCTTCAACAGAAAGAGCGCCTGAAGGCATAGCCGATTCGCCAGATCCGGGGAATTCAACTTGGATGTAGGAGCGTTCGGTGGGCATTGAGCCAATGACGAAATCCCAAGCAGACCGATTCATGGTGGTGCCATGAAAGAGCAGAACCGGATCGCCTGCGGTTCCGAGCGGAGCACCGGCTACCCCGTAACCGACAATTTGACCTTGATTGTGAATAGTGGGCATAACCAACTGTGTCACATCAGGTCATCAAAATTTAGGTGCGAACACGGCACAATGGGTTTGTGGCAACAACCGTCATCAGTTCTCATCGAGTACTTCTCGCAGATGGCGAGTTTCATGCGGCTCGGCTCGAGATAGCGCATGGACATATTCGCTCAATTTCCCCACTGGGCCGCCACGAATCCCCGACGACCGATCTGACTTTGGTCCCAGGTTTTATCGACCTGCAGGTCAATGGGATTGGTGACGTTGACGTGTGGTCGACGGCGCGGGCCAGTGATGCAGTCGCATGGGGTCGGATAAACAACCTGTTGCTCGATCAGGGGGTCACAAGTTGGTGCCCAACATTGGTGACCGCTCCCCTTGAGTGGTATTCATCAGCCATCAGTTTTCTCTCGCAACAAAAGCCCGATACGTATCTTCCCCATGTCATTGGGGTGCACCTCGAAGGACCATATTTAGGCACTGCTTTTGGCGCTCATCGAGCACAGTATGTACGCGAGCCCGATTTGCAATGGTTGACCAATGTTGCTGACAATATTGCATTGATGACTTTAGGTGCAGAAGTCATAGGGGCTCCCGAAGCGTGTGCATTACTTGCGTCTCGGGGTTGCGTTATTTCGGTGGGTCACTCGCGACCGACGCGCCAACAATTCAATGCGTGTGTACAGGCGGGAGTATCCCTAGTGACGCATCTTTTCAATGCCATGAGTGGTGTTCATCATCGCGATCCAGGTCTTGCGACATGGGCCCTGACCGATGATCGAGTGTATGCATCGTTAATCGCTGATGGAGTACACGTCGATCCTGAGGTCATCGCCTTGGCATTTGCCGCTAAGCCCAGGCAGATTGTTCTTGTAACCGATGCGGTCGCGTGGCGTGCTGGTTCAGCAGGAAAAGTCCAATTGGCATTGCGTGATGGAGTCCCGCGTTTAGAAGATGGCACACTGGCCGGTAGCTCCGTCACCATGCCCGAGGCACTAAAAATTTGTGTTGGTCAAGCCAACGTTTCGGTCGCCCAAGCTGTGATGGCGGCGAGTGCACACCCCGCAAACGTCATGGGGTTGGCCGATCGCGGTCGTCTCCAGGGCGGATATGTTGCCAACATCGTGGGGTTGACGGATGATCTTGAAGTCAGCGCCGTATGGATGTCTGGTCAGCGCGTGCGCTAATCGTTTGTTGACATGTGTTTCTTAATTGTTGTGTCGTTACCCTCGGAGTCATGCAGATTGTCTCGGCTTTATTTGTGGAAAACTTTGAGTTACGACAGGCTCCCGGACCGAGTAGTCGTATTGACATCACCGGTGCAATGTTTTCAATGGCGGCACCGTCGCCAGTTCCACTCACGATTGACCCCCATCTCGTTGCGCTCATCTACTGTGCGCCCCACCAAAGTGGCTCGGGGGTTTTCGAAGTGATCTTCCGCAAAGGTATGGAAGAAGATGCTGAGCAAATCGCCCGCAACGTCAGCCCGTTCACGGTTGATCCAGGGAAGTTCACTTATCGCCTCGTCAAGGGTGAGCTCGATTTCACCGAGTATGGCCAGATTTTCGCCCATTGCCGAGTGGATCATGGACCGTGGCATCTGGTTCCTTTCACTTTGTTGCCCCCAGCTTGAGTTTCGCTCCCTAGGCGCAACAGTGTCCTCGGTTACAGTTTCCTTGTGCCGTCTCAACTGACTTCAGTTTTCGATCAAACAGCCGTCAATATCGCCCGTGGGTTTGCCATGGACGCACCGCTCAAAGCCAAGAGCGGACACCAAGGAACGGCGATGGCCTTGGCTCCCCTGGCTCACGTTTTGTATAGCAGGGTGATGAAGCATGATCCGACCGATGCCTTATGGCCAGATCGTGATCGTTTCGTATTGTCGGCTGGTCATGCGTCGATCTTGCAGTATTCAATGTTGTTCCTTCAGGGGTACGGACTTGAAATATCGGATCTGCAAAATTTCCGTCAATGGGTTTCAGCGACCCCCGGCCACCCTGAACGTGGGCATACGGCAGGTATTGAAGTCACCACTGGTCCGCTCGGTCAAGGATTCGCTAATGCAGTCGGTTTGGCTTTAGCTGAACGTCACCTACGCGCACGATTCGGTAGCGAGTTGTCGAATCATCACACCTATGTCATTGCTGGTGATGGTTGCCTGATGGAAGGGGTCAGTCACGAGGCTGCTTCGTTAGCGGGTCACCAAAAACTCGGGCGATTGATTGTGGTGTTTGACGACAACCAGATCACCATTGATGGATCAACTCATTTGACTTGCAGTGATGACGTCGCGATGCGCTTTACCTCGTATGGCTGGGAAGTTGTACGACTCGGTGCAATAGGCGAAGACCTAGATGCTCTTGAGTTAGCTCTCGTCACTGCTCGTGATTCTCAAGATGATCGACCCAAACTATTAATTTTGCAGACTCAGGTGGGCTTCCCTTCTCCCGACTGGACGGGAAAGCACGAAGCGCACGGCAATCCATTCACTGCCGAGCATGTCACGAAGACGAAAACTGCCATGGGTATCCCCGACCAACCATTTTGGGCTCCCCAAGAAGTTGTTGACGCATGTCGTGTTCAATCAAAGGTAAATGGATCGACGGAAAATACTGCGTGGAAGTCGCGCCTGAACTCAAGCGCTCAAAAGTCCGAGTGGGATGCTGCATGGAATGGTGGTACCGCGGGTTGGCAAGAACTGCTACCAACTTTCGCTCAGGGTGAATCAATCGCTACACGCGTGGCGATTCAAAAGGTTTTTGATGCAGTGCTAACGGGTCAGCCCGGTTTAGTCTCCGGTTCGGCCGATCTCACCGGAAACACCGGAACCAAATTGTCGGGTCAATCACCGATGTCGCACGCGACACCGGAAGGTCGACAGATCTATTACGGCATTCGCGAACATGCGATGGGTTCGGCCATGGTGGGCCTAGCGCTACATGGTGGTGTCTATCCTGCTGGCGGAACGTTCTTTGTTTTCTTTGACTACATGAAGCCACCTATTCGTTTAGCGGCTCTATCACAGGCAAAGTGTCTCTTCGTGTTTAGTCACGACTCGGTGGGTGTTGGTGAAGACGGACCGACCCATCAACCGATTGAGCATCTGGCCGCGCTTCGCGCTATTCCCGATTTGCAGGTGATTCGTCCAGGCGACGCCAATGAGACTTCAAAAGCAATTCGCGCGGCTTACGAATTTGACGGTCCGACGGTCGTAGTTCTTAGTCGGCAAAATCTGCCCGTTGTCACTGATGGCTCCGCGGTTACTCATGGTGCCGGAATTGTTCATGCAGTTGACGGAGCACCCGAGGCTGTGATCGTTGCAACTGGAAGCGAAGTGCATCTCGCAATCGCTGCTGCACAAGAACTTGGACAGGGCGGACGCAAAGTTCAAGCAGTTTCATTGCCGTCATGGGATCGCTTCGAGGCCTACCGAGCTACGCACCCCGAATTGGCCGAACGGATTTTGCCCAAGGGCGTTCCGACTGTTTCAGTTGAAGCTGGCTCAACATTTGGTTGGGAACGTTATGCCGATGTCTGCATCGGAATCGACCGCTTTGGTGCTAGTGCCCCCGGAGCAGAAGTTCTTGATCGGCTCGGTATCTCGGTCAGCAATGTGAAAAATTCAGTTCTTGGTCTCTTGACAGCCAAGTAGTACGTGCTTCGACCGACCAAATCTGCCACTCTGTAGGTATGACAAGTTCAGCGTGCCTCGTTCAACTCTTCGAACAAGAAGGGCAAAGTCCATGGCTCGACAATTTAAAGCGGAGTTTGATCTCTTCGGGTGAGCTAGAAAAAGTCCGCGATTCGGGTATTCGGGGACTCACTTCAAACCCGACGATTTTTCAAAAGGCGATTCAAGGTTCGGCTGATTATGACGAACAGTTCAAGACGTTGATCGAAAATAGGAACTCCATCATTGACAGTTATTGGGCAATGGTGCTGCAAGATATTCACGGAGCCTTAGACGTTTTCTCCTCGGTGTATGAGTCCAGCGGCGGTGCGGACGGATTTGTCAGCGTTGAGGTAGATCCCAACTTGGCTCTCGATGAGTCGGGAACTCTGGCGGCCGGTCAACATCTGTGGGACACCGTTCAGCGTCCCAACTTGATGGTCAAAATTCCCGCAACCCAACCGGGCATACCAGCCATTCGGGCCATGATTGCGACTGGTCGCAATGTGAACGTGACCTTGATCTTTAGTCTGGACCGTTACCAAAAAGTGATGGAAGCATACATCGATGGTCTCGAAGATCGGGTTGCGGCAGGTCATTCAATTCAAGGTGTAGCGAGTGTTGCATCATTCTTTATTAGTCGCGTTGATTCAGAAGTTGATGCACGACTTGAAGCATTGGGCACTTCGGAAGCGTTATCTCTCAGGGGTAAAGCAGCGATCGCTCAAGCAGTCTTGGCGTACGAAGCGTTTCAAACGACCTTCTCTGGACCCCGTTGGAACGCTCTCGTCAAAATGGGTGCAAAAGTGCAACGTCCATTGTGGGCATCGACGAGCACTAAGAATCCCAACTACCCCGACACGTTATACGTTGACCAACTCATCGGACCCGACTCGGTTAATACGCTGCCCGACACCACTGTTGATGCATTCGCTGATCATGGCACGGTTGCCCGAACGATTGACCTCAATGTGGAACAAGCCCACGATGTTTGGCAAGCGTTGCAGATGATCGGTATTGATATGGAAGACGTCGCGCAAAAACTTGAGCGCGAAGGGGTTGCATCGTTCCAAAAAAGTTTCACTGAATTGATTGATGCTCTGACTGAAAAGGCTCAACAGTTCCGCTAGCCAGCATCTTCTATTCAAGATCAAGTAAATGCGCGGCCTTGTCGATCGACCGGCGGGCCTGCGACAATGTTTTGTCTATTGCCGGTCGGCCTTCACGGCGTCGCGAAGCTTCGCGCAAAACATCAAACATCACATCATCAAGTGATGACGCAACGTCACGCAAACGTGATGCGATGTCATTCAGGCGTTCAAGCACCTGCGGATCAATTTCGGGTTGCTGGTCATCATCTGAAAAAGTCATTACTTTGTTGAGCCCTTTGTCGGTGGTCGATTTGTTGTGGGGACGAGACCTAAAGCCTCGGCGAGAATGTCGACTGGATGTTTCACGATGAGTCCTGCGCTTTGTAAGTGCATCAAGCAACCAGGGTTGGCTGAGGCCACAATGTTAGAGTCATCAGTGAATTTGGCCAAAATATTGTGCACCTTTCGATCACGGATAAGTGCAGCTAATTCAGGCTCAACCAATGAATAGGCGCCGCCAGCACCGCAACACATTCCGTCATCATCAAGTTCGATCAGGTTGGCGACCGGAGCCAAGATAGACCGTACCGCGAGGTGTGATTTCTGGACATGACGTAAGTGGCAGGGATCTTGCACGATGATCGACGGCTTATTCATGACCGGTAAGTGAGATTGCATAATGGTTGCGATGTGGGGTTCAAGCCACTCATGAACATCACATACTCGCTGACTAAATTCGTGGGCTTGGGGGGTATTCAACAGATGTCCGTAATCCTTCAGCGCTGCCCCACAACCTGCTGAGTCAACAATGATCGGAGCACTTCCAGGCATGGAAGTCATCACTGCTTGTGCGAGAACTTTGGCCTCGTCACTAAGTCCGGCATGTGAGTGAAGCGCACCGCAACATGAACCAGCCTTACTTGGAACTCCATAACGACATCCGACTTTTGAGATGAGTGCCGCAACCGATCGATGGGTTGATCGTTGCCAAGCGTCCATGACGCATCCGGTGTAGAGCCACACATCGGGAGTCTTTGATGATGCAACAATGGGCGGTCCGAGTCGAATCGGTAATCGCGACAAACCGGCTCGCTTAGGAATAAGGCGGACCCGTTGAGCAAGTGCCAGTAGTGGTGTTCCGATCAGTAACAATCGGTGGTGGCGCAAGAGTCGTAGACCGAAGCGTTGCCACCAAGGAGTAGTTTGGCGGTGAGCCGCCATATTGTTCTTGGCTGCTTCTATCAGTCGACCATAAGGGACACCACTTGGGCACGCTGGTTCACAACCTCGGCATTGCACACATGTATTGAGAATTTCGCTGACCTGATCATCGATCTTGAGGCCGTCCCACTGAATGGAGCGGATTGTCGCAATTCTCCCTCGCGGAGATAAAGCCTCTTCATTGGTCACCCGAAATGTTGGACAGTGCGGTAAACATAGACCACAGCCAACGCAGGTTGACAGTTCGTCGTCGGTGATCGCTAGGGGTCGAACAGACATCACTCATACCGTACCTTCCTCGCCACCAGTGGTTGCGTCTAGTCTGAGGAATATGGCTTCGTTAAATCCCCCGAAATATCTTGAATTGCTCCGTAGTTCTATCGATGACATGACCGCAATGTCCATTGGAAATCTTGACGTCGCGGTGAGTGATTGCCCTGGATGGAAAATCAGTGATCTGTTGGGCCATGTCGGTCAGGTTTTTGCCATGGTGGATGCGATAGTTATCCCGCGCTCGCAAGTACGAGTAGGACCAGGCGATGAAAGTCGACCTGCTGACGGTCAAGATGTTCTGGAGTGGTTCGCTGCTCGAGCAGGGTCAGTGCTGAACACATTGGAAAATACTGATCCCTCAGAAAAGCTATGGACATGGTCCGATCGGCAAGATGCTGGTTTCTATTTCCGGCGGATGGCTAATGAAGTTGCGGTCCATGTGTGCGACCTTCAGCGGGCATTGTCTTTACCGATAGAGATGGATCGCTCTTTGGCTTGTGATGGTATTGACGAGTTGTATATCGACATGATGACTGGTTGGGCGAAACGCTTTGACAAAATATTCCCCCAGGGCTCGTTGCATTTGCACTGCACCGATGGCGAAGGTGAATGGCTCATCGTTCCTAGCGACGAACGAGTTGTCGTGACTCATGAACATGCCAAAGGCGATGTCGCCTGGCGGGGATCCGCTGTCGCTCTCGTGTTGTCAAGTTGGGGACGAGCTAATGCCGGAATCGAAATCTACGGTGACGCCGAAATCTCAGATCAATGGCTCAACTTTGCACCGTGATTTCTCGTCTGTCAAAGTAAATCAAAATTAGACAGCACGCCACATCGGGGCGGTGGGATCCTGTCTCCAATATTTCAATCGGTTCTCGGCTTCAACATGTGCGTCTGGGGAAGTGAGTCCGGCTCGCCAACGCATCAGCGTTGCAGAAAGTAAGCGCATCTCAGCAAGCGCCTCCGCGAGCTCGTTACCTGAATAGTTGGTGCCGTACCCAGTTGCAAACTCTGGATAGATAGTTGCGTGTCCACCCCAACGTTGTGTCCAGGTCAGCAAAGCCGCGTGGTCCCATTCACGAGGAGCAACTGAGAGCAAATCCCAATCGATCAGAATCGGGCGACCAGTCAAACGATTGACGATGACATTGCCCGGATGAATATCGCCATGACTCAACGCCAGCTGTCCCGAAGTAGGTGATGAAAAGACATTTTGGGCAGAAATGAAAAATGGCTGAAGGCTGTGCCAACGACTCTTGAGAATATCTAGGTCGGAAGAATCAAGACTTGATCCCAGTTCGGCCAACAGTCGATCAAAATCCCACCATGGAAATGATGTTGCCATCGGCAATGGATAAAACGCAGCAACAGTGTGCGGATCCAAGTCATGGAGACGGCGCGCCACTGATCCGATGTGCCGCCAATCAACAGCGTGATGTGGGTCGTGATTGATGAATTCCCAAAATGTGATTTCTATTTCGTCATGACGAAATGGAGCTTGGGACGAAGGTGCGGGAACTTCAAAGCCGTGTCGGGTTAAATAATGTGCGAACTCAATAGCCGCCATCGTGCTACTTGTTGGACGGCTCACGCGCATGACTTGCGGACCATCGGACGACTGAACAAGGTAGACCGCGTTCATCGATTCGCGAATGAGACGTGGGTTGTCAAGATTTTTGTCGACCATGCACTTTTGAATAGCTTCGTTCACCACGTTCTGGTCAACGAGTGCGATCGGTGTCGCAACTAATGGCAGTTCCGCGAAGTTCATAAGGATGGGGCGCTCGCGAGAATCTCTATCCCTGGGTTGAGTCGACCAGTCGGGTTGAACTGTTCAAGAATTCGCCGATGAAGAATGGTGACCCCCTTTTCAATTGGCGTTGATTCAGGCGGGACTTGATGGTGCACAATTCCTACTCCAGCCTCGACGATGATTTTGTGGGAGTCAGATCTTGCGTTCTCTTGTACTACATCGCCGAGAAGTCGAGGCGGAACTGATTGGCGGTGCAGATACAGGGACAGGTCTGGCGGTCCAGAGATTTCAGTAATGACTGGCAGTTCAACACTGATGCGTTGAATCATTGCGGCGCAATCCTTCGGGTTGCCCTCAATGCAGAACCACACTTTGTGTCCATCCCACAACACCGATGCCGGTCGATAGATGACTCGCAGTATTTTCTCGACGACGGTCTGGCTGGCTTCGCTCATCACGAACCATCTTGATGACTGTGGTAGGGGTCGAGTGCGCAGGATCGTCTCACCGAAGTAACCGAGTTGCCCGCGGGAACCGATGAGTAAACGGCTCAGGTCAAACCCACTGACATTCTTCACGGTTGGCCCACCGGCAGTGACCACCTGCCCATCGTGGTTGACATATCGAACTTGGAGCAACGTATCTCGAACCGGTCCGCGTCCAAGTCGATAGATATCGCTGCGTCCTTCGGCGAGGGCTCCCCCAACTGTGCCTGGACCCGTCAGGCCATCGGGAAGGTTGACGTATTGACCGACTTTGGCGAGTTCAGTTCGGAGTTCAATGATGGGAGTGCCCGCTCCACATACGACTGTCATCTCATCGGGTTGTAAATCGACAATGCCTGCGGGAGCAGCGACGAGTCGTAGTTGAGATGGAGCCGGTGTGCGAGTCTGTTGTCCCGCAATCCATAGTGGGCCATGGTCGACACCGCCGATGGACTCGGCAAAGTTGCTGAGATCTATACCCACATATCCTCCCCCATGTCGTGGGCGTCCCCGCACTGCGAAGGGCTGGGCAAAACCTTGAAGGGGTTAGCAATTCCAAGCGGATCAAATGCAACCCGCATAGATGCCTGGGCGTGAAGGTCATGAGGACCAAACATCAGTGGCATGAAGTCGCGTTTTTCTAAACCGATTCCGTGTTCACCAGAAAGCACTCCTCCGGCTTCAACGCTGACTCGAACGATCTCTTCACCAGCAGCATGGACGCGTTCCATAATGCCTGGGTCCCGCTTATCAAAAATGAGTAGCGGATGCAGATTGCCATCGCCAGCATGGAAAACATTGAGGACTAAAAGGTCGTGCCGCTGTGCAATGCGGTACACCTCTTGAAGTACTTCGTTAAGTTTGCGGCGAGGTACAACTGTGTCATGCAAGTAATAGTTAGGTTTGATTCGCGCAATGGCACCGAATGCAGTCTTACGCCCTTTCCAAAGTAAAGCCCGCTCGGCCTCATCTTGAGCGATTCGAATTGTTCGCGCGCCATACGCTCGGCCAATCTCAGAGATTCGCTCGGTGTCGTCGGTGACGGCGTGTGGCAAACCTGAAACCTCAACTAAGAGAGCAGCCGCCGCATCGGTTGGAAGGCCCGCCTGGATATATGCCTCGACAGCCTCAAGACACAATTGGTCCATCATTTCAAGAGCGGCTGGAACCATGCCCCACGCGATGATTGAACTAACTGTTTCGGCGCCGGCTTGAACCGAGGTGAAATCCATCAATATGGTGCTGACGGCCTGATAGTTCTGCATCAGACGCACACAAATTTTAGTGGTGATTCCGAACATGCCTTCGCTACCGATGAAGGCGCCACGTAAATCAAGACCATCGGGTTCGGGGTCTTCGCCGCCGAGCATGACAACTGAGCCATCAGACAGAACAACTTCACAAGCCAAAATATGACTAGATGTCACCCCATCGGCCAAACAGTGGGGGCCTCCTGAGTTGTTCGCTACATTGCCGCCGATCGTGCAACTTTGCTGACTACTGGGGTCGGGTGCAAAGTGCAATCCGAGGTGCGTGACTTCGCGAGTGAGATCGAGATTCAGCATGCCCGGTTCGATCCATGCAAGGCGATGAACCGGATCGACAGAAATCAAACGATTCATTTTGGCGGTTGAAATAACGACCGCTCCATCTAACGGTGTCGCTCCCCCAGAGAGTCCTGTTCCTGATCCTCGAGCCACAAATGGTTGTTGAAATTCGGCGCAAATACTGACGACCGATTGAACCTCGGCCGTAGTAAGCGGAAAACAAACAACTCCCGCCCGCCCCTCAATGTTGGATGCGTCTCGCTTATACAAATCAATATCAGCTGAGGCGGTATGGACTCGGTGAACATCGAGTGCCGCTCGTAGTCGAGAAATGAGTTGAGTGTTCAATGATTGAACTTGGGGCTTGTCTCGCATACGAAGTAACGATTGGATTGACTATGGGCGAGGATGACGAGTCAGCCGAGAACGACGAGGTTGAGTCGGTTCATCCACTTGACGTAAAACTATGACGCGACCTGGTTCAACTCGATGGCCATCAACGAGCACTTCATCGCCGGGCTGAATTGGATCGAGATGAGAATGGCTTGACAGTGTTTCAACTCGACCGTCACGACGGGCCTTGAGTTCGTTCTCTTTGTCATGCATAGCCTCTTTACCCGCAGACCATGCATCAGTCAATGTCGTCACTCGCGAGCGCGTTGAACTTGCGGCTCGATGGATGACCTTGACTGGTCCGAGACCTGTAACAGTTCGTCGAACCTTTTTACCGGCAAAGAGCGCTCCGCTGATTCCAGCAACTGCACCCGATACAAACCACACCAAACGCTTGATCATCGAATTTTCCTGACTACCTCTTGGCCTGAAGGACCTCGTCGGTTTTGACGTTCAATTTTTCGCTGGTCACGCCTCAGACGGTGCGCAGCCCGCGAAGTTCCGGTTGCCAAAGCGGCAACCTTAATGACTGGAGTTGACAAGGCCATACGGGTCATGCGACGGGTGTTCGCCATTGCCCCACTAATTGCTTCAGCCGAACCAAGGACTCGATCAAATCGATCGAGGTCTTCACGAGCTTCTTCTACTGCGTAACGTGCGTCGTCGGTGGAAGCGCGTAGTTCTGCGAGGAGGGGTCCCGTCTCGCAGCGTAGAGAATCAACTTCAAGGCGAAGCGATCGTAGGGTGTCTAAAACTCGGAGCAGCACCACGATGAGGGCGGCAAAACCAAGAGTTAACAAAACCGCAGCGAGAACAATTGCCAAATCTCCTGCTGTCATGGTTCCTCCTGACGCGCTTCTTCGTTTTGCTGAGCGAGACGGTGCCCGATTTCTCGTTCACGCCCGTGTGGACTTGGTTCGTACCAACGCTTGTCAACGAGTTCATCGGGCAGATACTGCTGAGGAACCCATCCACGCGGATCATCATGAGGGTAGTCGTATCCAGTCCCATGTCCAAGAACGGCGGCTCCTTGGTAATGAGCATCTCGCAAATGTGCTGGTACCTCGCCCACTGCCCCATTTTTAATATCGGCTCGAGCAGCCCAAATGGCGAGGGCGGCGCGATTGCTTTTCGGTGCGGTCGCTAAGTGAATAGCCGCGTGAGCCAAGTTCAGTTCGGCCTCTGGGAGACCCACATGTTCGAAAGCCTGCGCCGCAGCGACGGCGATCATCAGTGCAGTTGGGTCAGCAAGTCCGACATCTTCGCTGGCGAAGATCACCATTCTGCGGACGATGGACCGAGCGTCTTCGCCCGCTTCGAGCATTCGCGCCAAATAATACGTGGCCGCCTGAGGATCGCTGCCGCGAAGGCTTTTGATAAATGCACTGACGACGTCGTAGTGATCATCGCGGCCGTATCGCAAAGCACTTGTTCCAAGTGCCGCTTCAACATGTTCAACAAGAACCTGCTCGGGGTGTGACAGAGCGACGGAAACTTCAAGCGATGTCAATACCTGACGTCCGTCTCCCCCAGATCTTTCGGTGAGGAGATCTTTCGCATCGAGAGTCGCGGTGGTTCCCATCGCAGTGAGACCACGGTCAATTAAGACACGAATGGCATCACGAGATAGCGGTTCTAAACGAAAAAGTGTGCTGCGTGAACGAAGTGGCGCATTAACTTCAAAAAATGGGTTTTCGGTTGTCGCACCAATCAAGGTCAAAGTTCCATCTTCGACCGCAGGTAACAACGCATCTTGTTGACTCTTTGAAAATCTATGAATTTCATCAAGGAAAAGAATCGTTCCTTGTCCGTGCATTCCGAGACGTTGTCGGGCACGCTCGATCACTACGCGAACGTCTTTCACACCAGCGGTAACAGCTGACAACTGTTCAAAAGCCTTTTTGGTTGTGCCGGCAACCGCTAATGCCAAGGTGGTTTTTCCAGTTCCAGGAGGACCCCAAAAAATTGCACTACTCAATTTGTCTTGCTCGACTAGACGACGTAGCGGTTTGCCAATTCCGACAAGATGCTCTTGTCCAACGACATCATCGATAGTTCGTGGTCGCAGCCGGGCCGCTAGTGGAGATTGTGAACGAAGCTGTTCTTCTGCGGCAGCGCTGAAAAGATCACTCACGGCAGAATCCGAGAAAAGGCTCGCCCGTATGCGGCCTGGCGAAATTCAACAAGGTGATGCAAAAGGTGATGAGGATCCATCCACTGCCAGCGACTGAACTCATGATCATCGGGAATCGGCGAGACCGAATCTTCATCTAAGACTCTGAATAAGAACCACTTCTGAATTTGTCCACGGCGCTTATCGCCGTTCTTGACATTGGCGCGAATCTCAGCGGGCCATTCGTACGCAATCCATTCTGGTAATTCCAAAACTAGGGCCACATCTTGAGATGTGAGCCCTGTTTCTTCTGTGAGCTCACGCCACGCGGCATCAACAGGTTCTTCGTCGACATCAATACCACCTTGCGGCAACTGCCATGAACCTGGAACATCTTTGCGTTCAAAAGCCATGAGGTCGCCATTGTCGCGACGGATAACTATGACGACTCCGGCGCGGAAAGATTGCGAACTCATGATTGTTGCAAAGAATCTGGGGTCAGACCTTGGGCGGCAAGACTCTGATGCCGAGCTCGTCAAGTTGCTTATTCTCGGCTCGAGTTGGAGCATTCGTCATGGGATCTTGTCCACTCTGAGTCTTAGGGAATGCGATGACTTCGCGAATGTTTTCTTCGCCTGCCAAGATCGCAACGAGTCGATCAAGACCAAAAGCGAACCCACCGTGTGGCGGAGCACCGTAAGTGAAGGGCTTCAGGAAGAAACCAAATTTACGGTTGGCTTCATCTTCGCTGATACCAAGCGCCGTGAAAACTCGACGTTGCATTTCAGGTTCGTGGATTCGAATAGATCCTGAACCCAATTCCCATCCGTTGAGCACAAGGTCGTACGCCAATGAACGCACCGACATTGGATCACTTGAAAACTTGTCAAGATCATCGGGGTGGGGCTGACAGAAAGGGTGATGTCCTGGTTTTGGCTGACCAGTCTCTTTGTCAACTCCGACAAACAACGGGAATTCGGTGACCCAGACGTAGCGGTAAGGCCCTTGGTGCACTGGCGGCCGGCCGAGCTCGTTGCGCAATGTTCCGAGAACTTCACAGGTCATGGACCATTTATCGGCCACGATCAAAAGTAAGTCGCCAGCCTGTGCTTGCAGAGTGGAAATCAACTGACTCTGTTCATTGGCTGATAGGAACTTGACGACTGGTGATTCAAGGGTTCCGTCGGTTGTGACTTTGAGCCACACCAAACCTTTAGCGCCCATTTTTTTGGCGCGATCAGTCAATGCATCAAGTTTGTTACGTCCGAACTCTTCAGCTTTCCCCTCGACCCTGATGCCCTTGATGGACTCGGCGCCAGCGAAGGCCTTGAACTCAGTGCTCGAAAAGATGGCAGTCAACTCTGTTAACTCCATACCGAAACGCAAGTCTGGTTTGTCGACCCCAAAGCGTTCCATTGCTTCACGCCAAGTAATCTGCTGAATCGGGTCGGGCTTGACGCCAGTCACTGATTCGGCTGCAGCAATGACGGCTGCGCTAATTGCCGCTAGAACATCGTCTTGATTGACGAAACTCATCTCAGCATCAAGCTGCATGAATTCATATTGACGATCGGCACGAAGGTCCTCGTCACGTAAACAACGGGCTATTTGGTAATAGCGGTCAATACCAGCGACCATCAGTAGTTGCTTGAAGAGCTGTGGACTTTGCGGTAAAGCGTAAAAAGAACCGGGCTCTTTGCGTGAAGGAACTAAAAATTCACGGGCGCCTTCTGGCGTTGACGGTACAAGCATGGGGGTTTCTACTTCAACGAAACCCTGTGATTCCATCGCTGTGCGAACTGCAGAGTTCACTTTGGCGCGAGTACGGAGATTCTTTTGCATACGCTCTCGACGAATGTCGATATAGCGGTATTGCAAACGGACATTTTCATCAACATCGTCAGCTCGTGCATCAACCGGGAACGGTGGTGGCTCGGCGGAACGAAGAACCTCAACAAGGCATTCGCCGATTTCAACTTCACCGGTACTTAAGTTGACGTTGACAGTTCCTTCTGGGCGGGGGCGCACGACGCCAGTGATCTTGACCACGTATTCACTGCGCACATCAACAGCATTGTCAATCACGCATTGGACGATTCCCGAATAGTCACGAAGGTCAACGAAAGCCAACTTGTCACCATGTTCACGTCGCTTCGCAACCCATCCGCAGACGGTAACAGTCTGGCCGATGTCGCTAGTTCCGATTTCGCCACACATGTGAGTACGCATTGAAGTTTGTCGTGTTGAAATTGTCATGAGAGTGCTTTCATTATCGAGGTCATTAATTCATTACGCGGAATAGTCGACTGCTGATCTTCAGATCTCAAGGGTCGCAATATAAAAGACTGTGCTTCAACTTCATCTGATCCAATGATGATGGCGATCTTGGCGCCACTCTTGTCAGCGGCTTTCATTTGGCTTTTCATGCTGCGATTCTCAAATGAGCGATCACTCGAGATTCCGGCCTCTCGAAGTTGTTGAGTAATCACCAGTGCTTCAAGGCCACCCGTAGTGTCAACGACGAAGACATCAACACTCGTCTGAGTTGCAGCAAAGACGCTTTCATCATCACAGGCAAGGAGGGTTCGATCAAGACCGAGAGCGAATCCGATTCCGCCAGTCGCCGGACCACCTAGATCTTCAACGAGACCGTCATAACGACCACCGCCACCGATGGCATTCTGTGCAGAGTCGAGCGTTCCGCCAACAAATTCAAAAGTTGTGTGGCGGTAATAATCGAGTCCTCGGACCAATTTTTCATTCACGACGAAGGGAATGTCGAGTGCCTGCAAGCCTGACTGAACAGTTTCAAAATGCAAACGGGCGGCATCGCTATAAAACTCAGAGATCTTTGGAGCGCCAGCAATTACTTCGCCGTCTTCAGGACGCTTTGAGTCAAGTACCCGAAGAGCATTCTTGGCGAGCGTGGTTCTACTGGCATCAGAAAGACGTTCAATATTGTCAGTGAAGTAGGCCTGCAAAGCGGTCATGAATCGCTGGCGATTCTCGAGCTCGCCTAAGCTATTGAGGTGTAGATACACCTGCCGCAATCCAAGACGTTTGAAAAAGTTCCAACCGAGGGCGATGACTTCAACGTCAAGATACGGGTCGTTGGCTCCAAGGACTTCAATGCCAACTTGGTCAAATTGTCGGTAACGACCACGCTGTGGACGTTCGTATCGGAAGTTCGGTCCGGAGTACCAAACTTTCCAGGGTGTCGCGGGTCGGTGCTGAACAAACGCACGGCACACGCTCGCGGTCTGTTCTGGTCGGAGGGCAACATGTCGTTCGCCCTTATCGATGAAGTCGTACATCTCTTTCGTGACGATGTCGGTTGCTTCGCCGACCCGATGAAAGACACCAATATCTTCAAGTAACGGGGGAATGATTTGACCATAACCAGCCGCAGTGACCGTCTCGGCGAATGTCGCCACGAACCGCCGCCAACGGGCGGATTCGGGAGGAAGGATGTCGCGCATCCCTGGGCTGGTTTGAAACTCGGGCACGAGTACTCAGGCTAGCGGTCAATGGGTCGTGCCTTCGGGAGATTAGGCCCAACCCATCGTTGTGAACGAAGGAAAATGAGTCACTCGTCGTCGTGATCAAGGGGTCGGCCGGCGCCTGATCGATAGGCATCGTAGACGCCATCAATTTTCTTGATAGTGCGGAGGACCGAATCAAGGTGTCCGGGGTCAGCGAGTTCGAATTCAAAGCGCATTTTCGCGACTCGGTCTCCCCCGGTATGGGTACTGCAAGCCACGATATTGACGTGTTGTTCAGATAGTTCATTAGCCACATCGCGCAGTAATCGAGAACGATCAAGGGCGACAACTTCAACGCTGGCACGAAAGACAGTTCCGGTTGAAGAGCCATCCCATTCAACGTCAACAAGGCGTGACGATTGGTCATCTGCGAAGGTTCCAGCGTTCGCACAATCTGAACGGTGGATACTTACGCCGCGTCCGCGAGTAATGAAACCTAAAATCTCGTCGCCTGGTACGGGAGTGCAACATTTAGATAATCGCACCAGCACATCGTCAAAGCCGTCGACATGAATTCCGACATTGCTATTTCCGCGTCGTCGCAGATCGTCTGGTCGTAGGACCGATGCTGGTAAGCGTTCCTCAGAGTCTGAGTCTTCAAAACGGGCAGCAATTCTTTGTGCGAATTGTGCAGCTTCAACATGTCCCTCGCCGATCGCCGCGAGCAAGGTGTCAAGGTCGAGGTAATTTAACGATTCCATTTCGGAAGTTAAATGAGAACTCTCCATCACTCGATTGACGGGTAGTCGCACCCGACGAAGTTCTTTCGACAAATCTTCGCGACCTGCTTCAATGAGGTCTTCACGTTTCTCTCGCGAGAACCACTGCTTGACTTTGTTGCGGGCTTTAGGCGAAGAAATGAATTCAAGCCACTCACGTGATGGACTCGCAGATTCAACTTTTGAGGTAAAGATTTCGCAAGTATCACCAGATTTTAACTGATGCGTCAAAGGCACAAGTCGCCCATTGACACGAGCACCGATGCAGGAATTACCGATTGCCGTGTGAACTGAGTACGCAAAGTCAACGGGGCACGAACCGAGCGGTAAAGCGATCACGCGACCTTTTGGAGTAAACACAAAGATTTCATCTTGGTCAAGGTCGGTCTTCAAACTTTCCATGAACTGGGCTGGATCGGCAATGTCGCTTTGCCAATCAATGATGCGGTTTAACCAATCAATGTCTGGAGTCTCGTTATCATCTTTGTAAGCCCAGTGGGCGGCAACTCCCCATTCAGCTCGTTGGTGCATTTCGCGGGTTCGAATTTGAATTTCGAGAGGTTTGCCGCCTGGTCCAATGACTGTGGTGTGCAAACTTTGATACAAGTTGAATTTCGGCATAGCCACATAGTCCTTGAATCGCCCAACGATGGGCTTCCATGTGCCATGAATGCAACCCAACGCCGCGTAGCAATCCTTGACTGAATCAACAACGACACGAATTGCGAAGATGTCAAAGATCTCGTCAAAGTCCTTGCCTTTTTGAATCATCTTTTCGTAGATGCTCCACAAGTGTTTACCACGACCAGTGACATCGGCATCAATGTTGAGGCCGATCAACTTGGTGCGAACATCAGACATTGCTTTGGCTAGATACACATCGCGTTCAGGACTTCGACTACTGACTAAGTGGTCAAGTTCGGCGTATCTCTTTGGGTACATGGAGGCGAAAGCCAAGTCTTCAAGTTGTTGTTTGAGACCTTGCATGCCAAGACGGTGAGCAAGCGGAGCGTAGATATCGAGGGTTTCACTGGCTATGCGTTGTTGCTTTTCTACGGGCATGGCAGCGATGGTGCGCATGTTGTGTAGACGATCAGCCAACTTAATAATCAGGACTCGTAAATCTTTGGCCATAGCAACCAGCATTTTGCGCATGGTGGCCGCTTGCTGCTCTTCTTTTGAGTCAAATTGAATTCGTTCCAGTTTGGTGACACCGTCAACGATGGCGGCTACTTCGGGTCCAAAATCACGTTCAACAGCAGCCACGGTGATATCGGTGTCCTCGACCGCATCGTGCAATAGGGCCGCGATGACGGTGGTCTCGTCGAGTCCGATATCAGCCACGATTTTGGCTACTGCCAAAGGATGGTTGATATAACCTTCCCCGCTCTTTCGAATTTGTTGAGAATGGGCCGCCCGTGCTGTTTCGAAAGCCTGAGTCATTAACGCCGTCGAAGATTTGGGATGACGGCGACGGAAAGAAAGCAGAACCGGGGCCATCTCGTCATCGATCGAACTATTGTGGCGTCGCCAAGGGAGAAGACGAGTCACCGTGGCCATGTGCTAAGTATCGCAGGAAGAAACTATGAACGGGTGGTTTTGGTCAGCCCGCAGGAAACTTGGCTAGTAGGTAAAAAGCGACTCGACGGTGATTCCAGCAAGTTTGGCTCGGCCTTCAAGGAACGGAAGTTCGATGAGCACCGCCAACGCCACGATGTCTCCCCCGAGGGCTGACACCAAGCGACACGTAGCAGCGGCGGTACCACCAGTGGCCAGCACGTCGTCGACAACCAAGATGCGTTCGCCCGGATGAATGGCGTCACGGTGAATCTCTAACTTGTCGGAGCCGTATTCAAGGTCGTACTCCTCGCGTACCACGGCCCAAGGGAGTTTGCCGGCCTTGCGTACGGGCACAAAGCCCGCCCCAAGAGCAAGGGCGATTGGCGCGCCCAAAATAAATCCTCGGGCCTCAACGCCGATGACTCGTTGAATATTTGCACCAGTAAAGCGGTCGGCGAGCGTTGAAATCGCTTCGCCAAATGCTGGCCCATCGCCGAGTAGTGGAGTGATATCTCGAAAGGTGACTCCGGGATTCGGATAGTCCGGGATGGAACGGATGAAGTCTTGCATTGAATCACTACTCACGACGATCGACGTCGCTTCTTACGCGGTCGTGGTGGATGGTTTAACAGTGCCGTTGATGTTGGGGATGTCTGGGGAACTGTCGCAACCGCTTCAGCATCATCGGTTTGGCGGCGAACTGACTTAGCTCCAGTCGCCCCGCCTGACGTCACCATATGTGCGAGTTCTGCTCCGGTCGCGTGAACTCCGGTGAGGTTCTTGTAGCGAGTTTCGCGCTCCTTAAAAATACACAGAAGTGGGGTTGCAATGAAAATGGATGAGTACGAACCGATGAGTAACCCGACCAGAAGAGCGATGGCGAACTCGCGCAATGAAATTGCCCCAAAAACTCCCGAACCCAAAACCAAAAGTGACAGCACAGGAAGAACCGCGGCCAAAGACGTATTCAGGGAACGCATCAGGACTTGATTCATGGAAACGTTGGTGATGTTTGCCATTGAAGTCCGAGCAACACCGAATTTTTCGATGTTGTCGTTGATCCTGTCAAAAACCACGATGGTGTCGTACAACGAGAATCCCAGGATTGTTAAGAAGGCCACCACAGTCGCTGGCGTGACCTCAAAACCAATGATTGAGTACAAACCGACGCTGATGAGAACGTCGTGCAACATGGCCAAAATAGCGGCGATAGCCATACGCCACTCAAATCGCCAAGCGATGTAAATGCCGACAAGAACCATAAAAACGATGAGGGCTCGAATGGCTTTTTCGGTAATTGCACGTCCCCATGAAGAACTGACCGAACTAACTGACACCTCGTTAATATCAACGGCTGCTTGCGTTGCCAGATCGCTTTGAACTTTGGCACGAACTTCAGCAGATTGGTCACCGACTTGGATACGAATTGA
>LFFB01000023.1 GCA_001510335.1 Actinobacteria bacterium casp-actino2
GGAACGAGTCCAGAGATAAACAAAATTCCGCCACCGAAAATAAAGGCGGCTAAGTACACGCGATACAACGCTTCAAACCATTCAACTTCTGCGAGTCGGTTTTTCTGACGTGCACGTCGAAGAGCACGAACAGCATTTGAACTGATTGCCGTGACTTTTGTGGCGAACGAATCGCGATCGGGTGTGACAATTCCAACGTCAACTGGTGTTTCGGAATCGGATGACCAACCTGACCACGAAGCAACAAACAATCGAGGAGTTGCGAAGCCTGCGTGTTCGATCGCGACGATATTGGCACAAGCCGAGATACCGCTCCCGCAATACGTAATCACTTCATCAGCAAGATCAACACAAAGTGATTCGTAATGACGACGTAATTCTTCAACTGACTTGAAGGATGAAGTTTCGGTATCAATGGACGCGTTCCACGGTGCACTAAATGCGCCAGGAATGTGACCAGGACGCGGGTCGAGCTTTGCCGATGCTTCGGTGACAACGCCTTGAAAGCGTTCGCCTGATCGAGCATCAAGAATGACGCGACGTGAATTAACTGCGCCTTGGGCAACAATTGTTTCAAGATCAGTCTTTGTGATGCATTGTTCGGTTGGCCATTCAACTAACGCGAAAGATGCTGCTTTGACATTTGTGGGTTTGCCGGTGGCAAGTGATTGTTCAGTGGTTCGTTGCCAAGCCGCGATACCACCATCAAGAACCGATGCGTTGCAGCCAAGCATGCGCAACATCACGACAAGTCGCGATGCTGTCATGCCGCCGGTGTCGTCGTAGGCAACGACATAAGAGTCATTGTTGATGCCGAGTCGTGACATTGCCCCGGCGAATGCCGAAGGCGTGGGGAAGGGGTGGCGACCGCTCGTGGCGTCAGAATGATCTGAACTGGCTAAGTCACGATCAAGGTCAACAAAGATCGCACCTGGGATATGCCCGTCGGTGTAAGCCTTGCGACCATCGCGCCCGTCGAGGTACCAACGCACATCAGCGATCACGACATCGGTGCGCTCAAGAGTGACGAGTTCGTGGGCGGTTATGACGATTGGGACTTTGGGCTCTAACTCGTTCAAGGTTTCTATTCTTGCCTGTGATGCAGGCATACTGACAATGATGGATGTAAGAACCGTTGAACTTTTTGCGTCCCTTTTGGCGCTCATTGCACTGGTCGGGGGAGTCTCGTACGCCCTTTTGGGAGTGGTGATCTCGCCGAATGCGTCAATCGTTCCTGAAATTCGTCGAATGTCGTTGTGGTTGGCTTGGTTTGTTGCCGCTGGGGCAACTGCAGGAAGTCTGTATTTCAGCGAAATCGCCGACTATGTGCCATGCCGTTTGTGCTGGTTTCAACGCATCTGCATGTTCCCGTTAGCTGGCATCTTGCTCATTGCCGCAATTCGTAAAGATCGCAATGTGCGCTGGTACGCGCTACCGCTGTTGATCGCTGGTATTTGTCTCTCGAGTTATCACTACCTCATTGAATGGAAGCCGTCGCTCGGTGACGGTGCTTGTGGAATTGGACCATCGTGTACCGATGTCTGGTTCCGTCGGATGGGATTTGTCACCCTGTCGTTTATGGCCTTAAGTGGTTTCATCGCGATCGCTGCACTACTTTTTGTTCAGCCGAAGAAGTCACGCGACGAGTCATCGGAGAGGTAACCAGAAAATGGCCAAGCAACCAATCAAAAAGTCGAACAACAGCAAGATGATTGTCGGCGGCGTCATTGTGGCGATTGTGATCGCATTTGTGATCGCGATTGTTGCTGGAGGCTCAAACGATTCTGCCTCTTCAGATACGACAAAGGTTCCAAATAGTGATGGAACGGTTTCGGCTGGTGAGAACCAGCCAGTAAAAGTTGTTGGCGACGTACTCGAACCCTTGCCCGAATCTGGCGATGACTCAACAATTGGGTTGATGGCACCAACTTTGAATGGGTATGCCTTTGATGGTTCAAATCTTTCGGTGACGCCAGGTAACGGCAAGCCCTACATGGTCGTGTTTCTTGCTCACTGGTGCCCTCATTGCAATGATGAAGTTCCGCGTCTCATTGAATGGAAAGAGTCGGGGGCTGTACCCACAGATTTGCAAGTGATTGCCGTGAGCACCGCAGTTGCCAGTGATCGACCGAACTTTCCGCCGTCACAATGGGTTGTGAACAAAGCGTGGCCGTGGCCAGTGATGGCCGACTCTGAAGCAATGGATGCGACGCAGGCATATGGAGTTTCGGGTTTCCCGTTTTTCACAATCGTTGGTGCAGATGGAAAAGTAAAAGCACGGGCCTCAGGCGAACTTGGAACTGATCGAATCAATCAGATCGTGACTGCTGCTCTCGCTAATTGAGTTGGCGGGCTGCTTGTTCAGCCAGGGCTAGAACTTCGCGAAGTGGCAAAGACAATGCCCGCGATGCAGTCACTGCATCATCGTTTTCAACTTTGATTCGTCCGCTACCTACTTTGATGCGGATGGTGTGTCCGTGAACCGTGACTGACTTTTCTTCGCGAGTTTGTGGCCACCGTTGAATGACTGAACCCCGTAAACCGAGTGTTCCTGTCTCTGACACCAGCACGGCAGAGATCTTCTCGGTGAGGGCAAGATCGCATAGGGCATGAACAGTAAATGCGGGTCGACCCTTTTTCATGACAATGGGAGTCGCCCATGCATCATGCGCACCAGCAGTCAGTAATTCGGCAATGGTGTGGGCGATCACTTCGCCAGTGACGTCATCAACGTTTGCCTCAAGTAATTGAACATCTTGTCCAGCACCCGAAAGAACGGTTTGTTCTAACGTTTCACCAATCACAACTTTGACAACATTGGCCCGGCCAGAAATGTCGTTTGTTCCGGCACCATAACCAACGCTGCTCACAGTGATTGGTGACATGGCGCCAAATGAATCTGCAAGAGCGACCATGAGCGCAACTCCAGTCGGAGTTGCAAGTTCGCGGTGGTCGTCAAGGCCAACCAAAGTGACACCGCGTAATGCTGCAAGTGCCGTGACGGCTGGAGCGGGGTTAGGCAAAGTTCCGTGTGCTGATTTGATGTGTCCATGACCTACTGCGATGTTGCTGCAGAAGATGCGTTCAATCTTGAGCACCTCAAGCGCCGCACAGACTCCGACAATGTCGATAATTGCATCAACACTGCCGACTTCGTGAAACTCGATGTCATCAATAGCAACGCCGTGAATATTTGCTTCAACTTCGGCAAGTATGGCGAAAACTTTGAGGGCTCGTTCACGCACTCGTGCGGGTAATTCGGAATCAAGTAAGAGCTGCTTGATATCGCGCCATGCTCGATGATCATCATGATCGTGATCGTCATGGTCGTGTACTGCAACGATGGCTCGCGTTGCACCAACGCCAGCACGTTGCGTGCGCTCAAACATTAGGGCGTAGTCATCAAGTGCGAGCCCGCCAAGAATCTCGATGACCTGCAATGAATCAGCGCCGGCATCAACAAGTGATGCCAGAGTCATGTCACCAGCGGTGCCGGCACCGCAATGAAACCACGCAGCCTTGCTCATACTTGCTTTGCCTGTGTTTGATTGGGGCGTAGCGGACGCACAATGCGGGCTATCGCGCAAGCCGCACCGTAACCATTATCAATACCCACAACAGTCACGCCGTTGGCACATGTTGCGTGCATCGCTAAAAGTGCAGAGACGCCTTCAAGGCCGGCGCCGTAACCAACGTTTGTTGGTACCGCAATCACGGGCTTGCCACTCAGTCCGCCGATGACGCTGGCAAGAGCACCTTCCATACCTGCGACAACAACGATTACATCAGCAGCCATCACATCATCAAGACGATTCAGCAGACGATGCAAACCGGCGACCCCAACGTCGGTGATGCGGTTCGCGGCAATGCCATGAGCACGCAAAGCCAAAATGCATTCGTCAACAACGGGGACATCGGCAGTGCCCGCCGAAATTACCAACGCATTGCCGGTGTACCAAGTTTCAGGCGCCCGCCACAGCATCGATCTGTGGGCGGTTTCGGTCGCTCCAAAATTGGCTTCGAGTGCTTGTTGTTGCTCGGCGGTCGTGCGGGTGACGAGAACTGGTCCGGTGCCGTGGTCAAGAAGTTCGCGCACGATGAGAACACACTGCTCAGGGCTTTTGCCGGGCCCATACACGGCTTCGGGTGCGCCTTGGCGTAAATGGCGGTGATGATCGACCAGCGTGTCGCCGACATCGCTAAAGGGAAGTCGCTTCAAACGCTCGACGGCGTCATCGGGAGCGATGGAACCAGAGGAAACTCCCTCGATCAATTGGCGCAGGGTTTCAACATCCACATAATCATCCTGCCACTTAGCGCTCGTGCCTCTAGCCTTGGCGACTGTGAACACTTCCATTGATTCTCAGCAACCGACCGGCCGCTCACTGCGGGTGGGGTTTTTGGGACCTTTCGGAACCTTCACCGAACAAGCCGTGCGCACACAACCCGATCTCGACCGTGGCGAGCTGGTGGCGTTCAGGTCGGTCCCCGACGTTCTTGATGCGGTCGCAAGTGGCGACCTTGATTTCGGTGTTGTGCCAATTGAGAACTCAATTGAAGGCACAGTCAACTTCACCCAAGATGCTTTGTCATTTGATTATGAATTGTTGATTCAGCGCGAAGTGGTTCTCAATATTGAGCACTGCTTAATGGCGATGCCCGGAACATTGATTGCCGAAATCACAAGCGTGCTTTCAATTCCGGTCGCGACTGCGCAGTGTCATCGTTACTTACGTGAAAACGTAGGTAACGCCGAAATTCATGCAGCAAATAGCACGGCTGATGCGGCGAAGACAGTTGCAGCAAATGCCGTTGCCGGAGTGGCGGCCATTGCTCCACGTAATGCCGCTGCGTTGTATGGGCTAAATATTTTGGCAACCGATATTGCCGATCACGAAGGAAATCAGACGCGTTTCGTTGTGGTGGCGAAGTCTGGTATTCCAGCACCGACGGGCCACGACATCACTGGCATCGTGGTTTTTCAGCGTGCTGACGAACCCGGAAGTTTGATTTCGATTCTGCAAGAATTTGCGGCTCGTCGAGTCAACATCACTAACTTGTTGTCGCGTCCAACCAAAGATGGCGGTCTTGGCGACTATTGCTTCGTGATGTATCTCGAAGGCCATATCGCCGATGAGCTCGTCGCTGATGCTTTGCGGGCACTTCATGCCAAACAAGGTGGGGTCAAATTCTTGGGCTCGTATCCGGCCCATTCGTCGCATGTGCACACGGCTCGAGAACATGCCGACTCGCGTTGGCAGCAAGCCGATGACTGGGTTGAGCAGATGCGGGCCACCATCGGCCAGTAGCTATCCGCGATTTCCCGATCGCTCTCGGGCTTTTTGTCGCTAGCCTCACAGGCGGAACGGTGGCAGAGCGGACAAATGCATCCGCCTTGAAAGCGGAAGGCTCACAAGGCCCGGGGGTTCGAATCCCTCCCGTTCCGCTCAAAGTGTTGCGAGAGACATGTCATTGAAATCCTGTGTAGTCACAAACATGTTGTCAGGGACCTACCTGTAGGCTTCTCCCGTTACACCTTGGAGAGGTGCCAGAGCACGGTTGAATGGGACGTCCTGCTAAGACGTTGACCCCCGAAACGGGGTCCGTGGGTTCAAATCCCACCCTCTCCGCCAATTCAGTTTTGGTGAATTTTCAGACTATTGTCAGCATCGTGGGGACAATAGACGAAGACCGTTATGTGGTGATCTCTGCCGACTGTCATGCCGGGGCCGATCTGGTCGATTATCGACCATTTCTTGATCCGAAGTATCACTCCGAGTTTGACGGCTGGGTTGACACGTACGAGGTTCCCTACGAAGACCTCAAGGGCCCCGATGGTCCGCGCAACTGGGATTCTGATCGTCGACTTGCCGACATGGAAGCCGACGGAATTGTCGCCGAAGTGATTTTTCCCAACACTGTTCCGCCGTTTTATCCAAAGAGTTCGCTGACCTATCAACCACCGGCTGCCAATATCGGAGACGCCGAACGTCGATGGGCGGGCCTTCAGGCACATAATCGTTGGCTTGCTGATTTTTGTGGCCGCACCCCCAATCGTCGTGCTGGTATTTGTCAAATCAATTTGTATGACATTGAAGCCTCGGTGCGCGAGATTCGATGGGCAAAGTCGGCGGGATTAACGGGCGGAATTTTGTTGCCCGGCGTGCCACCAGGAGTCGGATTACCAGAGCTATACGACATCGATTACTACGACCCATTGTGGACGGTTTGTGAAGAATTAGGAATGCCGGTGAATCACCATGGTGGAAGTGCAAGCCCGGCCATGACCGAAGCAGTTGAGTCGCCAGTAATTTTTTTGTTGGAAATTACTTGGTGGTCACACCGAGCGTTGACGCACCTGATTGTCTCAGGAGCTTTAGAAAAGCACCCCGAATTGAAATGTGTGTTCACCGAACAAGGCACCGAATGGGTGCCGAGTGAATTGATGCGACTTGATTATTTCTTTGATCGCATGCGTCATGCAGTGGGATCGCAAGAACACATTTGGGGTGAACCCGTGATGTCCAAATTGCCGCTCCAACCCAGTGAATATTGGGCGCGACAGTGTTACACGGGATCTAGTTTCATTCGCCCTCATGAGGTGCCGTCGCGACACAAAGTTGGGGTTGACAGTATTATGTGGGGAAGTGATTACCCGCATAAAGAAAGTAGTTTCCCATACACCACCGAAGCGTTACGTGCGGCTTTTGCTGAGTGCGAACGCGAAGAAATTGAACAGATGCTAAGCGTCAATGCTGCGGGTGTGTACGGCTTTGACCTTCAAAAACTTAAGCCGATTGCTGCACGCATCGGACCCAAAGTATCTGAGGTAGCCACGGTGTTGCCAAAGGGTGGAGTACCGAAAGAAGCCCAACGTTGCCCGGCCTTTGTCGGTCTGACGGCCGATGAGTGAACGTCAGTAGTCAAAGGGGATTACCTTGAAAACTTTGGTAGGAAAAGTTGCGGTCGTTACTGGCGGTGGTGGCGGACTCGGTCGTGCCATGGGAGAACGTTTCGCCGCCGAGGGTATGAAGGTTGTACTTGCCGATGTTCAAGGGCCACTCTTAGAAGCAACCGTTGAAGAATGTCGCGCCAAGGGTTTAGAAATTAGTGGTCATGTCACCGACGTGACTCATCAGTCGTCGGTAGATGCATTGCGCGATTTCACTTTGTCGACGTATGGATCGGTGCATGTCTTATGTAACAACGCAGGTATTGGTGCTGGTGCCGAAGGTCGAATGTGGGAACACGAATTAAATGATTGGAAATGGGCGATTGCTGTCAATGTGATGGGTGTGATTCATGGAATCAACTCGTTTGTTCCTGCGATGTTGGCTCACGGCGAAGAGGCACACATTGTGAACACCTCGTCGGGCAACGGAGGAGTTTCGCCTTTGTCGGGTACACCACAATATGCCGCGACGAAAGCCGCTGTGGTTACAGCGTCCGAATGTCTGTACGCGCAGTTACAAGAAGTCCAATCGGCAATTGGAGTTTCGGTTTTGTTTCCTGGCCCAAACATGCTGCGTACAGGTTTGTTCGAATCGTGGCGTTCTCGTACTGATGAGTTCGCCAAACAGCGTCCGCGTAAAACTCCGTATACCACTGTTGAACAACTTGAAATGCAAATGAAGGCTGCAGGGCGCGAGATTGCCTATACGCCCGTTGAAGAAGTAGCCGAGTTTGTTATAGATGGTATTTTGAGTAATCAGTTTTGGATGATGCCCGCAAGCGAACGCGGGGACATCGCGATGAGTCTGCGTTACGAATCAATGCGTTCACGTTTAAACCCGAATTACTTGCGCCAAGTACCGGGCTGAAATTGAAATAACTACAAAGGAGATTTTTATGACTGCAATCGACAATCCATTGACTCGTGAAGCGAATCCCTACATTGATCCGTATCTTGATGTCCCAGCGAATGATCCGTACATCATCGTTTCGGCAGATAGTCATGCTGGACTTCCAACGTCCGAGTATCGCGGCTACTTAGAGAAAAAATTTCATCCGCAATTTGACGAGTTCTTAGCCGAACGCGAACAAGCGCTTGAACAATCAACAAAGCTTGGAACGCGCAATGAGGATTACGCGAAGAAATGGTTTGAAGAGCACGAAGAAGCTCTTCGTAGTGGCTGGGAAGCAGGTCGTCGTGACCAAGAACTTGACGGTGATGGTGTTGCCGGCGAAATTATTTTTCCCGATGCCGATGCCGTCGAAAGTCGAACATGTGTGCCGTTCGGAGCAGGCCTTGGTCTTTCAGGAGACATGGATCCCGAATTAGGTTTGGCAGGGTCGATCGCCCATAACCGTTGGCTGGCTGACCTTTGTTCGGAGAGTCCAGAACGTCGACGGGGCATGGCATTGATTCCAATTACTGCTGACTTAACTCGGGTTTTGGCAGAGATTCGTCGTGCTAAGGAATCGGGATTGGCCGGAGTGATGATTCCTGCAATGTGGGTGAATCAATTGCCGTATCACGATCGTCATTACGATCCAGTGTGGGCCTTGTGTGAAGAACTCAACATGCCAATTTCAACTCACTCTGGTCCTGCGTCTCGCGATGAATACGACAACCACCTTGGTATCTACGTGACTGAAGTCGTGTGGTGGCCAGCACGACCGTTGTGGTTCATGTTGTGGTCGGGGGTGTTTGAGCGCTTCCCTGGTTTGCGTTTTGGTGTCACCGAAGCCGGTTGTTGGTGGCTACCGCCGCAAATTTGGTTCTGGGATCGATTGGCTCTTGGTCAAAAAGGCACAGAAAAATTGGGTGGTGATCCTTTCAAGGGTGCAATCAAAATGTTGCCAAGTGAGTACATCGATCGCAATGTGTACATAGGGGCATCAAACACCAAGCGTCGCGAACTTGGAATGCGTTACGAGATTGGCGTTGGCAACATTATGTGGGGCAACGACTTCCCACATCCAGAAGGTACGTGGCCTAATACCCGTGCATGGTTGACGAAAACATTCCATGACATCCCGATTGATGAAACACGATTGATGGTTGGTTTGAGTGCAGCAGAATTGTTTAGCTTTGATTTGGCAAAGTTGAAAGTTCATGCCGACCGTATGGCGCCTCGCCCATCCGATTTTGGACAGGTGACCGATGCCGATCCCACGGGTAGGCGTTTAACCGATCGCTGGGCCCCGGTGAAAGAAGTTGGCCGTCACTGGCTAACTGAACACGATTTTTCGTTAATTCCATAGGCAATTTTGTGAAGGGGAAAACATGGCTTCAACAGTTGGTCAGTACTGCATCAATGTCACCGACTTGGAACGGTCCGAATGGTTTTACACTGAGATCATTGGTTTAAAAGTTCAATCTCGCACCCAGATTCCTGGGGTTGATGAGATCGTTCTTGCCGCCGATGTCGGTGGTGGTCGTTTGCAATTAGCAAAGTGGTTGGAGCGTTCGGGGCCAATTGAGCACGGCACTGCACTGTGGAAGATTTATATGAATGTGGACGATTGCCAAGACGTTCATGATCGGGCAGTGGCCGCAGGTTTCACTTCAACGATGGCTCCACAACGTCTCGATCGTTGGCCGGTGACGGTGGCTTTTGTTCTTGACCCTGATGGTTATTCGGTTGAGTTGCTTCAGCGCCATGAGGGTGCCGTCGTGAATGGTGCTCAATAGCACCGCATGCATTGACTTTTTTGCGACTGAATTGACATCACAGCCGAGGTTTCAGGCAAAAATCCCTTTTTGTGGATAAGCACTAGGTGATGCCTGTGCGCAGGCACTACCTCAATTGTCCCTGTGGATAAGACCGCAATAGTGGTCAGATGCCACGGGGGCTCCGTTGCGATCGTATGACGAAACGACCACACTGATGGGGTCGGTCAACGAGTGTTGACCGACCCACCATCATGAGCACCTACCAGCAATCCTCGGTGACTGATCAGTTCTGGTCGAACGGGTCGGGACGCCGGCGTCGGCCACGTTCGGGTGGGCAGTTTCCTCGCGGACCCCAAGACCCCTTTAAGCGCCGACTGGCCGCTCTTTTTGTCGTAGGTCTGTGTATTGCGCCGATTGCTTGGGCCTTGCGGGGCGATGGCAATGCGGTGGATGTCACCAGCACCGGCGGCGCAGCAGCGATTGTGCAGTTTGATGCCAACGGCGATGTGACCACGACTGTTGATGCACCTACGGTCGATCCTGCGACCATTCCAGCCATTACCGATTCTGACGCTGTTGTGGCTGTTCCCGAAACCGCAGCGCCAACGACTGAAGCCATAGTTGTCGAACCAGCGACGACAGAAGCGCCCAAGCGGGTGTGTGTGTCGAAATACACCGTGCAAGCGGGCGATTCGTGGTTTGGTATTGCCGATCGCGCCGGCGTGAAAGCCAGTTTGATTGCAGGCACCAACAACAAAACGATTCAGTCGCCACTCATGGTGGGTCAAGAGATTTGTTTGCCGCCAGGTGCAACAGTGCCGGCACCAATCAATCCCGATGTTGTCACAACTACCACAACACCGAAAATTGTATGTGTGGGTAAATACACAGTGAAAAAAGGTGATTCGTGGAGTGGTATCGCCAAAAAAGTTGCCGTCAAGATTTCCGAACTCACTGCAGCCAATGGCAAAACGTCGCGTTCTACGTTGTTGCCCGGTCAAGAGTTATGTTTACCTCAAGGTGCGGTGACCACTTCGGGTGCCGCAACCCCGTCAACAGCGGCACCTACAACGACTCAACCACCCAAGTACGTACCAACCAAGACATTTACTCGTGCCGAACTCGAAAAATTTGTGCGCGACGCGTGGCCCGATGAACTTGAAGCCGATGCGTTTTTTGTGGTGAATCGTGAAAGCAGATGGAATCCGCTCGCCCGCAATTCGTGCTGTATTGGCTTATTCCAATTGAACTGGAATTCGCATAAGTCATGGATGAGCAATTTTGGAATCACCGATGCCTCTGAATTGCTGAACCCCGAGATCAACGCCAAGTTGGCCTATGAAACATGGCGGCGGTCAGGCTCGTGGCGCCCGTGGTGCACCAGAAATTGGTGTCCCGTTCCCTGACATCCCGTCCAGTCTGAGGTTTCTACCTGCGCAATAGCCCTCTAGGCTGACCGCCGTTGCACTGGTAGCTCAATGGATAGAGCATCTGACTACGGATCAGAAGGTTCGGGGTTCGAGTCCCTGCCAGTGCGCCATTTCTTTTCGTGGGCGCTAGTTTCCTACGAAATGCGTTCGTAGCTCAATGGATAGAGCATCTGACTTCGGATCAGACGGTTGGGAGTTCGAGTCTCTCCGGGCGCACGATAGAGGATCTACGTTTGGAGACCACCAAACTGTCCAGATGACTTCCAAAACTGTCGGGAGAATCGCCACTGCGATCGGAGCATTCATCACGCTCGCCGGAGTCATGCACTTCGTCAACCCGAAATTCTTCAATGACATCGTTCCGCCGTGGTTGCCACCAAACGAAAGTTTCTGGACGTACCTGAGCGGCGTCGCTGAACTGATTGTCGGACCGATGTTGTTATGGCCCAAGTATCGCAAGCAAGGAGCCATTGCTGCGATCGCGCTTTTTGTTGCGGTGTACCCGGGAAACATTTACATGGTGTGGGATTGGCGTGATGAACCATTCTCGAAACAGATCGTTGCGTATGGCCGACTTCCGTTTCAGTTTGTGTTTATTTGGTTGGCTTGGAAAGTCTTCACTGATTCCTCGGCGAGCGAAACTCGGTTACGACCTAATCGCTTAGATGTGTAAAGCGCAGTATCCGCTCGATCAAACAGTTCTGAATACGACTCATGAGAGAGTCGAGCCGCAACCCCAGCAGAAACAGTGAGGCAGAGATCGCCTTGAATGGTGGGCAGTCTCAACGCTTCAATTCCAAGTCGAATACGTTCGGCAACTGCTTTCGCTCCACCAACATTGGTGTCTGGTAAGACAACAACGAACTCCTCGCCTCCGATACGAGCGGTTCCGTCAATTGATCGCGTTAATGCCGTCAACTGTTTAGCGACTTCACTGATTGCTAGATCGCCAATCTGGTGTCCGTACTTGTTATTGACATCACGGAGAAAATCAAGATCTAACACCACAAGACACAGATCGGTTGCATGACGCTGTGCGCGGGTAAATTCATGGTCAACAAATTCCATCAAGCCGTGCGAGTTCAAGAGTCCTGTTCGAGTATCACGCTTACTGAGTTGCGCCGACCGATTAACCCGAAGATGATCAAATGCTAGATAGCACGGAGCAACAACGATCAAGAGCGATAAAGGATTGATAAGGGCGAAAATTGCGCCGATGCAACCGATGGAGACTTCGGCGCATTCTCGAAGTAATGAATTTCGGGCCCAATGCGAATTACTAAGAATTGATTGATGGCTTACCAGGCCCATAACTACAGTGACGATGAGCGCATCAATGAATACATGAGTTGCTATCGCAGCAAGGAATGCAAACACGTGATAGTTTGATAAGTCTCCACTGATCTCACGATTCTGAATGAGCAACCAAAAAACCAAACTTGAACTATTCATTGTGAGTAGGCGCTGGAATCGAATTAACACGCTTGCAGGCGAATCGCGTTCTGTTGATACCACCAGTGCGACGATCGGTAAGGCGAATGGTGGAAGAAGAATTGAGGCGGCGAAAAAGAAATGACCTACTGGCGAAAGAAGTATCTGCCGCTCTGAGCGAGTGACACCCAGCGAAGAGGTTCGTCGACCACTCAATGTTGCACCAGCGATAATCGTAGGCAAGGTAATTGAAAAGGGGAGTGCGCGTTGATCAATAATCAGAAGATTCGTGATCACGGTGAACCCGATTGTGAGTAATAAAAGACCTGCGAATATTCGCAGGAGACGTTGATATCGAGACACGACGTTTCTCCCTGATTAAAACTCAGAGATATTCGGTCGTTCGTGGCCGAAACTTCTTCAAGAAATCAGCAGGAAAGTGTCTATTTCCAAGCAAAAACTGGCTGCTCAAGATGGTGGACCCGTTCATTAACGCGACCCTCAATGCAGACCCATCGCATCTGCAATAAGACGGCACCGGTCGGAGCATGAATGAGATCTCCGCTCAGAGGAAGTTGCACGACTGGCTGATCACTTTCAGGAATAGATACAAATCGTGGTGAGTCAGCCCGACAAAGTTCGTGCAACCCGATGCGATAAGCATGCGCAACTTCGGATGGCTCAGGAGTGATGACCGCATCAGCACCGGCCCACACCACAACAGGTGTCATCACAAACCCAGATCGAGTTGTGTAATCATCAAGGAGTCCGAGCACATACTGGTGAGAAAGTTGAAGGCCTAGTTCTTCATGTAGCTCACGCAACGCTGCATCAATGACGGTTTCGCCTTGATCTAACTTGCCGCCAGGTAACGCCCACTGGCCGGCATGTCGATTCATTTTGGCGGCACGCCGACACAGCAAAAATGAAGCACCACCCGCGACACCTCGCATGCGTCCGTCTAAGCCGCTGACATCACCTGGGACACCCCGCATCGGATTCTCGCTGGGTTCATAAGGATCATCAATGTCGTCGGGCTCACTGTCAATGATGACGATGGCAACTGCTGCATGGCGCAAGCCTTCCAGCGATTGAGTCGTACGTTCATGAACGGCCAAATTTGTGGCTATACGCTGACGCAAGTTGTCGTCGTAGGGAATCATCAGTATCAGCGATTGATGAGTTGGCTCAGGCGTTCAACGCCGTCCCAAACATCGGTGAACCGGGTGGTGAGTGGGCTCAGACCAAGTCGCACAATGTCGGGTGGTCGAACATCCGCAATCACTTTGAACTGTGAAGCCAAATCTTTGACGAGTTGTGTCGCATTGGGATGATGCACTGCCAAATGACAACCACGCTTAGTTGCATCGCGTGGTGTTGATGTCGTCAATCCAAAATGATCAATGACATCAAGCCCAAATTTCGTGAGGGCTTGACCCTTCTTGGCGATCGCTGGCATGCCAGCGCGACCCGACAGCGCAATGCCTTCTTCGGCGGCCACCAAGCTCAACATGTTTGGTGTACCAAGTAAAACGCGTCGGATGTCATCGTGAGGAGCGAATGGCTTTTCCATTGCGAACTGATCTTTTTGTGCAAACCAACCTTTGATGGGTTGTTCAATTTGTGATTGCAAGTGTTGTGCGACAAATGTCCACGCGGGAGCACCAGGCCCACCATTCAGAAATTTGTAACTGCAACCGACGGCAAGCTCTACACCGAGTGCATGAACATCAAATTCAATTGCTCCAGCTGTATGTGAGAGGTCCCATAAAACCATTGCACCCTGGGCACGTGCCTGAGCGGTGAAGCCAGCGACATCGCACAATTCGGCGCTGCGATAATCAATGACGCTGCGCACGACGACTGCGACATCAGACAGATCAACATCGGCTGTCAATGGGCGAACAGTGAGCCCAAGATCGTGAGCAATTCCCTCAACAACAAAACGGTCGGTCGGAAACTCGTCGGTGGCAACGACCACAACTTTGCGGTCGGGGCGCAAACCAAGTGCGATATGAACGCCTTGGTAGATATTGAGCGTGGTGTTGTCATGAAGTGCGACCTCGCCAGGCTTTGAGCCAATGATGAGGCTCATGCGGTCGCCAACTTTGCGCGGCATATCTAGCCAATGATCCCAACTGTTGATGAGATCGGCGGCCCACTCGGTTTCGACGACTTGCTTCAGGCGAGCAACTGTGGCCAGCGGGGTGCGGCCAAGAGAGTTGCCATCGAGGTACACGACCGCTTCGTCAGGAATGAGGAATTCGTTGCGAAAGGGCGCCAGTGGATCTTGCTGGTCAAAAAGCTCGGCATCGGCTCGTGAAGTCACCCTTTCATTCTGCCCGATAGGGCGTGACCCACTACGGTAGGAGACGTGATCTTGTCTGACCGTTCGCTCCGTGAGGCCTTGAATGCTGGCCGTATCATCATTGATCCTCTCGATGAGGCTCTGATTCAACCGTCCTCAATTGACGTTCGACTTCATCATCTCTTTCGAGTATTTCGTAACCACACCGCTGGCGTGATTGATGTCAAGAAAGATATGACCTCGCTCACCGAACTCGTGGAGATTCCCGAAGATGGTGTGTTTATGTTGCATCCTGGCGAGTTTGTCTTGGGTTCGACCCTTGAGCGGATTGCTGTTCCGAACGATTTGGTCGCACGCATCGAAGGCAAGAGCTCACTGGGTCGCCTTGGTTTACTAATTCACTCAACTGCAGGATTTATCGATGCTGGCTTTGATGGCCACGTCACGCTCGAGCTCGCCAATGTCGCAAGCTTGCCCATCACGTTGTATCCAGGTATGAAGATCGGTCAAGTGAGTTTCATGCAAATGACAACACCTGCTGACAATCCATACGGTTCGGGTGCGCGTGGATCGAAGTATCACGGTCAACGGGGACCAACGCCGAGCCGTTACTTTGAAAACTTTCGCGATTAATTCAACCAAACATTAAGGAAAAAATATGCCTCAGACAGTGAAGGGTGTTATTGCCCGTGGCAAGGGTTCGCCAGTTGAACTCGTTGAAATCAATGTGCCCAAGCCAGGACCAGGTGAAGCACGAGTGCGAGTGCAGGCGTGCGGTGTGTGCCACACCGACCTTCATTACCGCGAAGGCGGAATCAACGACGACTTCCCGTTCTTGTTAGGACACGAGGCCGCTGGCGTCGTTGAATCAATTGGCGACAATGTCACCAATGTGAAGCCTGGTGACTTCGTTGTATTGAACTGGCGCGCAGTGTGCGGAAACTGTCGATCTTGTCTTCGTGGCAAGCCGCAATTATGTTTCAGCACGTTTAACGCAACGCAAAAGATGACATTGACTGACGGAACTCCGCTTGCTCCGGCATTAGGCATTGGAGCATTTGCTGAGATGACCTTGGTTGCTGCGGGTCAATGCACATTGGTGAATCCTCTGGCATCTCCCGCAGTCGCAGGTCTACTTGGCTGTGGTGTCATGGCCGGTATCGGCGCATCAATGTTGACGGGTGAAGTACAGCGTGGAAGCAGTGTTGCAGTCTTTGGTTGTGGCGGAGTTGGAAACGCCGCAATCGCAGGGGCACGTCTTGCCGGTGCAACAACGATTGTTGCTGTCGATCTTGATGATCGCAAACTTGAATGGGCTCGTCAATTTGGTGCAACACACACTGTCAATGCGCGCAACACCGAACCAGTTGCTGCAGTTCAAGCAGCTACCAATGGATTAGGTGCCGACGTGTGTATTGAAGCGGTCGGTCATCCAGAAGTTTTGCGTCAGGCTTTTTATGCTCGTGACCTCGCCGGAACTGTTGTACAAGTCGGCGTGCCGACTCCCGACATGGTGATGCCCAATATCCCGATGATTGATTTCTTTGGTCGTGGTGGAGCGATGAAGCCAAGTTGGTACGGCGATTGCTTGCCAAGCCGGGACTTCCCGTTGTTAGTTGATTTGCATCTTCAAGGCCGTTTGCCACTAGAAGATTTCGTGACCGAGACGATTGGTCTGTCCGAAATTGAACAGGCGTTTCATCGTATGGAGCGTGGCGAGGTTTTGCGAAGTGTGGTTTTGCTTTGATCGAGTTAGTAAACACCACTGGAATTTTCGCGCTTGATGGTGGCGAATGGGAAGTAACGAACAACATTTGGTTGGTCGGTAATGATCGCGAAGTGATTGTGATTGACGCCGCCCACGATGCTGCGCCAATTGTTGAAGCAATCAATGGTCGTCGCGTCAAGGGGATCGCTTTGACGCATGGACACAACGATCACATCAATGCTGCGATGGCCTTGCAAGATGTTGTTGATGCTCCGATCTTGTTGCACCCCGATGATCTCATGTTGTGGCAAGTTGTCTATCCAGATTCGCAACCTGACGGGTCGTTAACGCATGGCGGAATTTTGAAAGTTGCGTCAACTGAGATCGGTGTCATTCATACACCCGGCCACTCGCCAGGAGGTTGTTGTTTCCATGTTGTGGGAGCAACCAGCGATGGTGGCGATGCGATCTTTAGCGGCGACACACTCTTTTGCGGAGGGCCTGGGGCAACAGGTCGAAGCTTTAGCGACTACGACACGATTGTTGCATCCATTCGTCGCAAGTTGTTCGGTTTACCAGCCGAGACAATCGTGCATACGGGTCATGGCGATAGCACCACAATCGGCGCCGAACTAGAGGCTTTGGGACTTAATTAAGAATCTTTAGTTCAGCGGAACTTTTCAGCGGTTCTTTATCGTCTGAAAGATATGAAAAAAAGAATCGCAGTTTTTCTTGCTGGTATGTGTGCTGGTGTTTTGTTCGTAGGTTGTGCGGCAGGTTCGTCGTCATCTGATTCATCACTTGGCGGCTCATCCAACACCAATTCTTCAAAGTCTGAGATTTCCGCTTACGCAGGGTTCAACGATTGTGACGCAGTGCTTGATTGGACCAAGGCTGAAATGTTGAAACGAGTCGGGCCTTATGGGCTCGAGACTTACCCATATATGTATGCGAGTTGGAGATCAGGTGGTTTTGAAGGCGATATGGCCGCATCAACCGAAGCTCCTGCGTCAGATGAATCCTCAGGCGCAGATTTCGCCCCAATGCCCGGGACCTCAACAACAAACACACAAGAAGCAAATGTTGATGAGGGTGACATAGTTGAAACTGATGGCCGATATGTGTACAGCATCATTGATAGTCGCGTACGCAGTGTGGACATTAATAATGCGACGCTAGTGAGTGAGATTGATTTGCCTCAAGGTGATTCGCAGATGGTGCTTGCTGGTAATCACCTTGTCGTTGCGACCATGATCTGGACAAGCGTTGCTGACACAGTTGTTTCCAATTTTACGATTACCAATGGCTCGCTTGAGTTAAGGCGTCGTGACCACCTTGAGGGTTCACTTGTTTCAATGCGAGCGGTCAATGGACAGGTGCACATTGTTCTCAATAGTTCGTTCCTGAATCGCCTTGATTTCGTCTCACCACGTGATGGATCACAAGATTCACTTGATGCTGCTGAGGAGAGAAATATTGAAGTAGTTAACGATATGGAAGTGGAAGATTTTGTACCTCGTACTTTTGAAGAAGGGCCTATGGGTACGTGGGGATCTAAGTCGCCAGTGCTTGACTGCGTAAATCTGGGGCATCCTTCGGAATTCAGTGGTTGGGGAGTGACCTGGGTTGCATCAATCAACATGAATTCTTCAGCCGAAGTTCCTGTTGGGACGATCGGAATTCTGGCTCAATCAACAAGCAGCTATACGTCAACTGAGAGTCTCTACATTTCGACAACGCGTTGGGATGACGCTGTGTACGAAGAATTTGTCTCAAGCCGACAGGAACCTCCGTACACAGATATTCATGCCTTTGCCTTTAGCTCAGAGGCCTCTGATTTGTCATACGTTGCATCTGGTCGCGTGGAGGGCACTCTGCTGAATTCATATTCAATGTCCGAATACGACGGCGTATTGCGAGTAGCGACAACTTCCTACGACTTCGACTTTGGTGGCGGTCAAGACAATGGTGTGCATATTTTGAAAGTGAAAGATGCAGAACTTGTTGAAATCGGTGCAGTCAATAGCATGGGCCGTGGCGAAACTATCCAAGGAGTTCGCTTTGATGGACCACGTGGCTACGTCGTAACTTTCCGACAAGTTGATCCGTTGTATGTACTTGATCTCTCTGATCCGGCCGCACCAGAACTAGTAGGTGAATTGAAGGTTCCGGGATACTCGACGTATTTGAAACCAATAGATGGCGATCGGATTATCACGGTTGGAATGGCGGGTACAGAAACTGGACAGATTACGGGCGTGCAAGTGTCGGTCTTTGATGTGTCTGATCCAGGCAATCCTCTGCAGGTGGCAACGGCGGAGATCGCACAATGGAGTGAAGCCACCTCGGATCCACACGCGTTCTTGTGGTGGGCAGAGACCGGTCAGATTATTGTGCCTAAAGAACTGGTGTGCGCTGAGATTGGTGGAACAGGCTGCGAGTCTGCGGTCGTGCTCAAACTTGATGGCACCACATTGACCGAACAAGGTCGTTTGTTCCAGTGGTTCCCGATTCGACGAGTCGTGATTGCACAGAATCAGTTGGTGACGGTCAGTGCTGGGGGCACCAAGGTCAGTCGATTGTCAGACCTATCAGAGATTTCGTACACCCGTTTTGATATCCCTGGGACCGATGCAGAGGACAATCTCCCCTGATTCATTCCGTACACTGCAGGTCATGACTGGGCCATTACAACTGACATTCGTGACATCGGCAGTTGATATCAGCACACTCCCAGAGTCGCCCGCTGAAGTTGCAGTCGTCGGACGATCAAATGTCGGTAAGTCATCGTTGATTAACGCTTTGGCGAATCACAAACAACTTGCACGTGTGTCAAACACGCCGGGTCGCACACAATTGATCAACTTGTTTGCTTTGCCAAATGGCAGCACACTCGTTGACTTGCCTGGTTATGGCTACGCCGCAGTGCCTGGACGCATTAAGCAGGGCTGGCAAAAGATGATCGAGGGCTATCTACTTGATCGCGAAGAACTGGTCAACGTTTACGTTTTGGTTGATGGCGAAATTGGACCAACCAAACTTGATGTACAGATGCTCACATGGTTGCGTGCCAACGGCGTGCCGCACACCGTTGTCGCAACGAAGCACGACAAAGTGAAGTCATCCAAGCGCGCAACTCGCAAGAAAGATCTTGCTGCCGGATGCATGCTCGATCAAGGCGACATTGTGTGGGTGAGCGCGAGTAAAGGTGTCGGTATTGAACACCTTCGCTCACTGGTAAACAGTCACCTCAAGGCTTAATCAGGCCTTGAGTGGTGCGGGTGGATTAGCCAATTCCCGTTCGCCATTTTCGATGGCTTCCAGCAAGTGAATTGAGATGTCAGCAACCTTCATCTGGT
>LFFB01000024.1 GCA_001510335.1 Actinobacteria bacterium casp-actino2
GGGTCACGTAACTGAAACCGCAATAACGCGTAATTGGCGCAGATCTTTGGCGGTGCCGCAAAAAGGCTGGAGACTTTCGCTCCGCCTCCAATCTTTAGTACGAATCTGTCACGAAGGGTGAGGTTTCGCTTTTAACCGCTTTTCAGTTTCTCAACCGGCGATGGTTGTGGTGACATCGTTGGCGCGTTCACCGAGGTCGATGAATAAAGCCACGCGATCTTCAATGATCGGATACTCGCCATTGGTCGGAGGCGCAAGATCTTCAACACTGATGGTGCGGCCATCGCAATCAGTAAATGTGTCGGTGCCAACAATTTGTTCGATCGCACAGCTCACATCGCGGTCGGCGGGGAATGCGTAGTACACCACCCAACCGCGTTCAGAATCGGTACCGTTGTGATCAAGAACAATGGTGCGTTCACCCGATGTCGTCCCGAGTCCAGGAAACAGAACTGGCCCATCGGTATTGATGGATTCGGCCCATTGGTCAACATTGCCGATGGGCAATCGATCTGGCGTGAAGGTTGTGGTTTGCGCTTGTTCGCCGGCCATCAATGCAGCGATACCCCACATGACGAGACCAAGCACCAAGAAAAAGCCGAGACCTGCGAGCACCGGAGCAACGGCACGACCAATTGGGGAGCGAAATTCGGGGAGCGCCACGTGGTGAGTCTGCCTAGCAGGAACTTCATTTTTGAAGTCGTCCGAAAGATTTCTGAAAATTTCTCCAAAAGTTTCCGGATATTTGTCAAGACCGAACCCGTGATTGCTCTTGTACCCCGACAGCGCGAGGGGTGCTGACAACGAAAGGTCCGCCATGAAAATCACCAACTTGTTCGCCAAAGGATTAGTCATCACGGCAATCGCTTCGACCATGGCACTTGGTGCAGGGGTCGCTTGAGTCTCAGCCAGTGATAGTCACCGTGACCGCAACACATCAGGTTCAGAGCACGAGCGCGGTTCGGAACACGGTCACGACGATCACGACCATGACGGTCATGGACGTGGTCACGAATCTCATGGTCAGGGTTGGGGATTCGGACACGGCTCACACGAGTACAGTTCTGATGACGAAGTCGGCAGTGAAGACAGCAGCGACGATTCAGTTGATGATTCAGTTGATGATGATTCGGCCCCTGTTGTCACGATGCCTGCTTCTGACAACCCCGTCGACTCGGGCCCAGATACAACAGTTTCGACCTCTGAACCGACTGCAGAGCCGACCATTGAGAACCCGGCGATCGTGCTTGAGATTCCTGCCGTTGTCGCTCCGTCTGATTTTCGAGTGACGAACCCTGCAGTCGCACCGACCATCGAACCGATTTCTGCAAGCCCGACATCAACAAGTCCAATATCAAACAATCCGGCCGCGACAATCCAGCCTCAGATTGTTGTTGAAGTTCCCGAAGTGGCTGGTGACCTAACGACTAATCCGTTGATCTCTGGCAACGTTGAGGCAGAGGCCACCCAGCAAACTGCCCCATCAACTTCCAGCAGCCTGCCAATGACTGGAGCATCAGCGATGGTCCTGTTGGGTCTAGCCGCAAGTTTGCTAGCCGCTGGCTGGTTAGTGATCGCCAGTCGTCGTCGCAATAACAACGAAGTCGTTTGAGCTAGCCCAACTTCATATCCGCTGGCGGGGGGAGCCCCGATTCGGTTTTGGCGGAGCCGAGTCGGGGCTTTCTCGCGTCAGCGACTCTGCGATGTGACCTAATTATTTTGTCTCAGAGTCCCACCCGAACTCGTGCGAATGTGTGGATGACACCCTGATGGCGTAAGGTTTCTCACTTGTGAAGCGGCCATACCGAGTCGTCGTTGCCAAGCCCGGACTTGACGGGCATGACAGAGGCGCAAAGACCATCACTAGAGCACTCCGCGACCATGGGTTCGAGGTTATCTATACGGGTCTTCATCAGACCCCCGAGCAGATTGCCGAAACGGCACTGCAAGAAGATGTCGACGCCGTCGGACTGTCGTTGTTGTCTGGTGCGCATTTGACGTTGTTCCCTCGAGTAATGGAAGAACTGAAGAATCGTTCCATGGAGGACGTCTTGATTTTTGGTGGGGGAGTCATCCCCGACGCCGATGCCCGCTCCTTGCGTGAGCAAGGTGTCTCCGAAATCTTCGGACCTGGTTCGTCGCTAAAAGCAATCGCTCAGTGGCTTGAAATAGCGCTGGACGCCCGAGAAGACGCAAGTTAGAGAGAGGACGTAATCAATGGATCTGTTCGAATATCAGGGCAAGCAGTACTTCGCCCGTTTCGACATCCCCGTGAGCCCAGGGGGTGCTGCCGATACTGTTGATGAAGCAGTGAAAGTTGCTGACGCTTCGGGTTACCCCGTCGTTGTGAAGGCACAAGTTCAAGTTGGTGGACGCGGCAAGGCCGGCGGCATCAAGTTGGCGAACAACGCTGAAGAAACTCGCTTTCATGCCAACAACATTTTGGGTATGGACATCAAGGGTCATGTCGTGAAGCGCGTGTGGGTTGAACACGCGAGCGACATTGAAGAGGAGTACTACGCCTCATTCACGCTTGACCGTGCTGCGAAGAAGCATCTTTTGATGTTGTCGGCACAAGGTGGCGTTGAAATTGAAGAAGTCGCTGAAAAAGATCCTGATGCGATTATCAAATTGCACATTGATCCCGTTGACGGATTGTCAGCTGCCGCAGCACATAAGGCTGCAGTCGACGCAAAGATTCCTGCAAAGGCACTTGATGGTGTCGCCAAGATTTTGGTGCAGTTGTACCGTTGCTTCACCGAAGGCGACTGCGACTTAGCTGAAATCAATCCATTAATTCTGAAGCCCACCGGTGAAGTGCACGCACTTGATGCCAAGGTCAGCCTTGACGACAATGCCGACTTCCGCCATCCCGAGTGGGCCGAGTATCGCGCGACTGAAGAACTTGATTCACGCGAACAACTCGCCCGCACACACGGTTTGCAGTACATCGGTCTCGACGGAACTGTTGGCATCATCGCCAACGGTGCCGGTCTGGCGATGAGCACGCTCGACGTTGTCAATCAAGTCGGCGGAACTGCTGCCAACTTCTTAGACATCGGTGGTGGTGCCAACGCTGACGTGATGGCTGCTGCTCTTGAAGTGATCAACTTTGACGACAAGGTCACGTCAATCTTCATCAACATTTTCGGCGGAATTACTCGCGGTGAAGAAGTCGCTAAGGGAATTGTTGAAGCATTGTCACGCGTGACGCTGAAGGCGCCGATCGTGATTCGTCTTGACGGGACAAACGCCGAAGAAGGACGCAAGATTTTGGCTGACGCCGGAATCCCCGAGTCCACATTGATCTCAAAGCCCACCATGCTCGAAGCAGCTCGCGCTGCTGTCGCCATCTCGAACGGGAAGTGAATCCATGGCTATTTTCGTGAATCAAGACACCAAGGTCATCGTGCAAGGTCTCACCGGAGGCCAAGGCAAATACCACGGTCTACGTAACCAGGCATACGGAACCCAAGTTGTCGGTGGAGTCACACCAGGCAAGGGCGGAACCGATGTTGAAGGTGTTCCAGTTTTCAACTCGGTCGCTGAAGCGGTTGCTGCAACTGGTGCAAATGCATCGTTCATTGCGGTGCCGCCCAAGGCTGCATCGGCTGCCATCTTGGAAGCCGCTGCTGCTGGCATTGCTTTCATCGTGTGCATCACCGAAGGAATCCCCGCACAAGACGAAGCCAAAGTGTTCAACACCTTGATTCGTGATTATCCCAAGACTCGCTTGCTCGGCCCGAACTGTCCAGGCATCATCAGCCCAGGTAAGTGCAACATCGGAATCACCGCCGGCGAAATCGCTGAATTGCCCAAGGCTGGCAAGAAGAACGTTGGCATTGTGAGTCGCTCAGGAACCCTGACCTATCAGGCTCTGTACGAACTCAAGCAGCGCGGTATTGGCGTGAGCACGTGTGTCGGTATCGGTGGCGACCCCGTACCTGGCACCAACTTCATCGATTGTTTGCGTGAATTCCAGAACGACCCTGAAACCGACGCCATCATCATGATTGGTGAAATTGGTGGATCAGCCGAAGAAGAAGCCGCTGAGTTCATCAAGGCCAATGTCACCAAGCCCATGAGTGCGTACATCGCCGGTGTGACTGCTCCGGCCGGTAAGAAGATGGGCCACGCTGGTGCCATCGTCTCGGGCGGTAAAGGAACTGCTCAGGGCAAGATGGACGCATTGCGTGCTGCTGGTGTGAAGGTGGGTCTCAACCCAACCGAAGCCGGCGACTTGATGGCAGAAATCATCAAATCAATCAGCTGAATCACTCAGTGAGAATTGAAATAGCCCGAGGCATTGCCTCGGGCTATTTGCTTTTAGGTACGTGTTGAGAAACGGTTGCGTCAGCCTTGGCCGAAACCGTCTTTGATCTTGTTGACGTCGGTCAGATCTTTCAAATTTCCACCACCAGTGGTGAAACTCATGATCGAGCCAGCCAGAGATACCAATGTCGCGACAAAGGCCAACCACAGACCAAATGCTGGTTTGAGATCAAATCCACTCTCGTCGGGTCCGAGGATCACCAAAAGCAACATCAGGATTGTGGCAATTCCCGTCGCGAGAACCGAGATGAGCGGCCACTTCACATTGCCGACCGATTTACCTTGAAGCCCGAGCACGGTGACGACTCCGATGCCGACGACTAACACCATTGAGATCACCCCACGAAATGGGTAACTGAAAACATTGTTACCGCTCTCAGATATTCCGAACATTTCAATTTTGGCCCAATCAAGAAAGAGACCGGCAACCAGAAAGACTGCTGCGCCACCGACCTTTAACCAATCTGGTGTTTTGAACTTTGAAAAATCCATGAGTTACTCCATTTCGTGAGTGATGAATGATGTCGGGTGTCTGTTTGCCAACCCAACTGTGAGGCAACTTACAAAATCTGAATGGTGATGTATGGCAATAGTTGTCATGACCTTGTTCAGATCTCGTTTGTCCGCCTAAGGTCAACGTATGCCCACCGCCTTACTCAGTGTTTTTGATAAGACCGGAATCGTTGAACTCGCCGAGGTTTTGACTGCAACTGGATGGGACATCATTTCCAGTGGGGGCACTGCAAATGCTCTCCAGGATGCAGGCCTTTCTGTCACCGACGCCGCCGATCTCACAGGTTTCCCCGCAATGCTGGGGCACCGGGTGGTCACTCTTCATCCGAATGTGCACGCCGGCATTTTGGCCGACCTCGACGACGCATCACATGTCGCCGACCTTGAGGCTCACAACATCTCGCCGATCAGTCTTGTTGTCGTGAACCTATATCCGTTTGATAGCAACCCGAGTATTGAACTCATCGATATCGGTGGACCAACTCTCGTGCGCGGTGCGGCCAAGAATCATGCACATGTTGCGGTTGTTGTTCGACCAAACGATTACTCGCGAGTCATCGCAGAAGTACAAGCGAACAGCGCCATTTCGGCAGCAACTCGTCGTGACTTGGCAGCAATTGCTTTTACTGAAATCGCGAACTATGACATTGCGATTGCTAAATGGATCACTGCTCAAGACGCAGCACCAGAATTGTTGCCTGAGCATTTGTTGATTGGCGCGACGCGAGTTCAAGAATTGCGTTACGGCGAGAACCCACATCAGTCCGGTGCGCGTTATCGCTTTGATGGTGAAAGCAGTTGGTGGGACTCTGCGGTTCAACACGGTGGCAAAGAACTCAGCTACCTCAACTTGTATGACACTGAAGCGGCGTGGCGATTAGTGAATCAATTTGCCGGTGCGGCGTGCGTGATTGTGAAGCATGCGAATCCGTGCGGAGTCGCAGTTTCGGCGCAAGGTTTGATAGCAGAGGCGTATTCATTAGCCAATGCGTGTGATCCGGTGAGTGCGTTCGGTGGAATCGTCGCAGTGAATCGCAATGTCACTCGTGCAATGGCCGAAGCACTTGCCCCAGTATTTACCGAAGTTGTTGTTGCGCCGTCGTTTGATGCTGATGCGCTTGATGTGTTGCTTGCAAAGAAAAATCTGCGTGTGATTTCGGCAGCCGCCCCATCGGCCCGCAAATTAGATATTCGTTCAATTGATGGTGGCTTTTTGGTGCAAAATGCCGACACGGTCAACTTCGATCGCAGCACGTGGAAAGTAGTGACCAAAACTCAACCGACTGCCGAACAATGGGCCGACCTGTCGTTTGCGTGGCAAGTGTGTTCGATTGTGAGTTCTAACGCCATTGTTTTTGCCAAAGATCAACAAGCATTCGGAATTGGTGCGGGTCAACAAAATCGTCTTGATTCAGCACGTATTGCGGCCGAGCGTTCTGCTGGTCGGGCACATGGGGGGGTCTGCGCAAGCGATGCCTTCTTCCCATTCCGTGATGGCCTTGATGCCACTGCGGCCGCGGGAATTAAGGCTGTGATTCAGCCTGGTGGAAGTGTGCGCGATGAAGAAGTCATCGCTGCAGCCAACGAGCATGGCATCGCGATGGTCTTTACTTCAGAGCGCCACTTCAAGCACTGAGCAACTTTCGCCTCTAAACTTGCTCCATGGCTCGAATTGCAGATCTTCTCGCCGCGGGCCGAACGTTCTCGTTTGAGTTCTTTCCACCCAAGACTGACGGAGCACAGTTGTCGCTTGGGCGAGCAATCGGCGAACTTGAACCGCTTGCTCCGAGTTTTGTCAGCGTTACCTATGGTGCCGGCGGAAGCACCCGTCAACGTACTCATGCGGTCGTGTCGTGGATGCGCAAAGAAACAACCTTGACCCCAATGGCACACCTCACTTGCCAAGGTCACGTGCGCTCCGAGATTCGCGAGATTCTCAATGACTATGCCGCTGATGGTGTTGAAAACATCTTGGCTCTCGGGGGAGACGTGCCCGCCGATGGCGAACCTGCGCCGAGCGATTATACCTACGCCAGTGATCTGCTTGAAGATGTTCTGTCTGACGGTCGTTTTTCAGTTGGAATCGCCGCCCACCCCGAACTTCATCCACGTTCACCAGATCGCGCAGCTGATCGCAAGTTTCTTGCCGCAAAACTGTCGCGAGCAGATTTTGCAATTACTCAATTCTTCTTTGACCTTGATGTCTACGTGCAGATGGTCAATGAACTTGCCGACCTGGGCATCACCAAGCCAATTTTGCCAGGAATCATGCCCGTGACTAACAAGAGTCAAATTCGTCGTATGGCCGAATTATCGGGGGCCGCCTTTCCTGCGTGGCTGGCCGAACGGCTTGATCGCACCGATGATGCTGAAGAAATTCGCCGTATCGGTGTTGACACTGCGACTGAATTGTGTCAGGGCCTTCTTGATGCGGGGGCGCCAGGCTTGCACTTTTACACCATGAATCGCAGCACTGCCACCAGTGAAATTTACGCAAATCTCGGTTTGTCGCCGACTCGCTAAGGCACAGCGCCTCACTTGCGCCTAGCGTGTAGCCATGATCACTTACGACAAGATTTACATCAACGGCGCTTGGGTTCCTTCAGAAGGCAAGGGCGTTCTCGAAGTCACTAATTCGGCAACTGAAGAAATCATCGCCACGATTCCCGACGGAACAACTGGCGACGTTGACAAGGCTGTCGCCGCAGCGAAAGCCGCATTTGAGGGCTGGAGCGCATTGCCAAGCGAAAAGCGCGCCGAGTACTTGATGAAGATTCATGCCGGACTTGAGGCTCGCACACAAGAGATCGCTGAAGCAGTCGCTCGCGAAGTCGGAATGCCCGTCGGTATGGCGACCATGATTCAAGTTGGTTTGCCCAAGGGCAACTTTGCTATCACTGCTGGTCTCTTGGGTACATATAAGTTTGAAGAAGAAATTGGCAACTCCATTGTTGTGCGCGAACCCTTCGGTGTTGTTGGCTGTATTTCACCCTGGAACTATCCGTTGCACCAGATCGCACTCAAGGTTGCGCCAGCACTTGCTGCTGGCAACACCGTTGTGGTGAAGCCTTCTGAAGTTGCGCCGATCAACGCGTTTATCTTGGCTGAAATTGTTCACGATGCTGGCTTGCCGGCTGGTGTATTCAACTTGGTCACGGGTGTTGGCCCCGTTGTCGGTGAAGCAATTGCTGCTCACCCCGACGTCGACATGGTGAGCTTCACTGGTTCAACTCGTGCCGGAAAGCGTGTTGCTGAAGTTGCTTCGCAGAACGTGAAGAAGGTGTCGCTCGAACTTGGTGGCAAGAGCCCCAATGTGGTTTTGGACGACCTCGACGATGAAGGTTTCACTAAGGCAGTCGCCGCTGGTGTTGGCAAGTGCTTCTTGAACTCGGGTCAAACCTGCACCGCCTTGACGCGCATGTTGGTTCCTCGTGCTCGCTTGGCGCAGGCCGAGCAGATCGCCGCTGCTGCCGCGGCAAAGTTCACGGTTGGCGATCCGTTCGATCCCGCATCGCGCCTCGGACCATTGGTCTCAGCGGTTCAGCGTGATCGTGTGCGTGGATTCATTCAGACCGGTATTGACGAAGGCGCAACTTTGGTGACGGGCGGAACGGCCAGCCCTGAAGGGCTCACTGCTGGCTTCTTTGTGCAGCCTACGATTTTTTCGAATGTCACCCCCGACATGACAATTGCCCGCGAAGAAATTTTCGGACCAGTGCTGTCAATCATCCCGTACGACTCTGAAGAAGAGGCGATTCGCATCGCTAATGACTCAATCTATGGTTTGGCCGCGGGCGTCTGGAGCGCAACTCCCGAACGCGCCAAGCAGGTGGCGCGTCGCCTCAAGGCTGGTCAGGTTGAGGTCAATGGCGGCTCATTTAACCCAGCAGCACCTTTTGGTGGCTACAAGCAGAGCGGACTCGGTCGTGAAGCCGGAAAATTTGGCTTAGAAGAGTTCTGCGAAGTGAAGTCAATGCAACTCTGATTCACGGCAGACTTGGGGACTAATGGCCCCGACAACCGAGACCTCGCGATCACAACAGATCAGTCGAGTGCCGTATTTACCCGGCCTCGACGGTCTGCGGGCTTTGGCAGTTCTCGCCGTCATCATCTATCACGCCAACTCAAAGTGGCTGCCTGGCGGCTACTTGGGCGTTGAAGTTTTCTTTGTCATCAGTGGCTATCTCATTACGTTGCTTTTGGTCGCCGAAGAAGAGCGTACGGGTGCGATTAGTTTGCGCGAATTCTGGGCGCGTCGGGCGCGACGTCTGTTGCCCGCATTGTTCACGATGTTGGTTCTGCTCATCATGTGGACCTCAATTCGTGAACGTGACTCTTTAGGTGCGTTGCGCGGCGATGTTGTTGCTGGCGTTCTCTATGGTTCGAACTGGTTCCAGGTATGGATAGGTGCTGGTTACACCGCGGCCAATGACTTTGCACCGTTGCGTCATTTGTGGTCACTCGCAGTTGAAGAGCAGTTCTATGTGTTGTGGCCGATCATCATGTTGATCATTTTGCGGGCTGGTCGCGATCGATTGCCACGCGTTGCGATGTGGTTTATAGGTATCGCGGCAGCCATCGCTGGTTTCGTGGCTCTTGTGATGCCGACTGGTCGCATCGGCGAAAGTTGCACGACGACGCCAAACGCTTTTTGGGAATTGGGCGATCGTTGTATCAGCAAGGTTGATTTCCTGTATTTGTCAACACCTACGCGGGCAACTGGGCTGCTGCTCGGTGCAGCGCTCGCAATTGTGTGGCGACCGTACGCGTTGCTGCGTGGTCCGATGAAACGAAAAGGTCCAATGATGGACCCAGTGGCCATTGTTGGCTTGATTTTATTAGGCTTTTTGATGTGGAGGGTTCATATCGTTCACCTCGTAGGTGAAGATGGTTTGCATGCCGACCCGTGGTTGTTCCGTGGGGGTCTGTTCTTAACGGGTATTGCGACATTGATGGTGATCTCGGCAGTCGCCCACCAAAAAGCGTTCACAGGTCGGGTGCTTGGCAATGTTGTGCTACGCACCATTGGTGAGCGTTCATATGGTTTGTACCTGTATCACTGGCCCGTTTTTCAAGCGTTGCGCCACGAAACAGGTATTGCGCTGAAGCTGCATGAATTCATCGCAGCAATGTTGGTGACTGCGGCGATTACCGAGCTCTCGTATCGCTACGTTGAGTTGCCAATTCGTGAACGACGACTTAAAGAGTCGGTACAAGCTTTGCTGCGCAGCGGTCCAGGCGCGTTACGTCGACGTGGATCATTCGGTGTGATCATTTCGTGCTCAATTGCTTTGCCAGTTTTCGCCGCGTTCAGTTTGGTAACCGCCGAATATAAGGCGAATGATGTTCAGGCTTCGCTGGACGCCGGTGAAGGCTCGGTGACTGATGTGCTTGGCGCATTAATTTCATCAACAACACCATCTCCAGTGCCTGAAACAACGGCGGCGCCAATAGCAAGTGATGCTCCGACAACGACCTCAGCCCCCACGACGACCACGACGTTTGTGCCTCCGCATTACGACGTATTTGCACTTGGAGATTCGGTCATGAAGGGTGCGGCGCCGGCGTTGGTTGGCTTAGGCGTTGTTGTTGACGCGGTGCAAGATCGCCAAGGAAAAATGGGCGCCGATATTTTTGTGCAGCTGAAAGAACTTGGCGTCACGATGGACGCAGTAGTCGTGCACTTGGGGACAAATGGTCCGATGAGCCAAGAAACTCTCGACACCATGATGCAAGCGTTGAGCGATGTTCCTCAGGTAGTCATGTTGACAGGCAAGGCTTATCGCGACTGGACCGAAGCGAATAACGAAAAGATTCGGGCCTTACCAGCGACGTATTCGAATGTGATTGTGCTTGATTGGCAGTTGGTCGCAACGCTGTGTCCTGGCAGTTGTCTAACCGCAGACGGTATTCACCTTGAGCGCAAGGGCATCACCTATTACGCCGAAGAAATCTGGAAAGCCCTTGGGCGCGAAATCGTGTCAAATTAGGCACTTTCCGCGCCCATACGGCTCATTTTTCTGCTGAATTTTCAGGATTCGGGTCCGGGCGACCTACGATCTAGCCCATGACTTCCAAAACCCCCGTACGTGTTGCCGTGACCGGTGCTGCCGGCCAAATTGGTTACAGCCTCCTCTTCCGTATTGCTTCAGGAGCCATGCTCGGACCCGATACTCCGGTCATCTTGCAGCTTCTTGAAATCACCCCGGCCCTCAAGGCTCTTGAAGGTGTGAAGATGGAACTCGACGACTGTGCATTCCCATTGCTCGCCGGCGTCGTCGGAACCGATGACGCCGACGTTGCTTTTGGTGACGCCGATGTCGCCTTGCTCGTGGGTGCGATGCCCCGCAAGGCCGGCATGGAGCGTGCCGACCTCTTGAGCGCGAACGGTGGCATTTTCAAGCCGCAAGGTGAAGCGTTGTCACGTTCGGCCAAGCGCGACATCAAGGTGCTCGTTGTCGGCAACCCCGCCAACACTAATGCTTTGATTGCTCAGCAGAACGCCAAAGATCTTGATCCGGGCCGCTTCACTGCGATGACTCGCCTCGATCACAACCGTGCCGTCAGCCAGATCGCTCAGAAACTCGGCTCGACCGTTGCCGATGTCAAAAAAATGACCATTTGGGGTAATCACTCAACAACTCAGTACCCCGACTTGTTCCATTGCGAAGTTGGCGGCAAGAACGCCTACCAGGCAGTGAATGATCACGCTTGGGTTGACACAACTTTCATCCCAACTGTTGCCAAGCGTGGCGCGGCAATCATCGAAGCCCGTGGTGCATCGTCGGCTGCTTCAGCAGCAAACGCAGCAATTGATCACGTGCGTAGTTGGGCTCTTGGAACTGCACCGGGCGACTGGGTATCAATGGCTATCCCGAGCGATGGCAGCTACGGCGTGCCCGCAGGTTTGATCTCTAGCTTCCCGTGCGTGTGCAAGGACGGCAAGTACGAAATCGTTCAGGGTCTCGACATTGACGCGTACAGCCGTGGAAAGATTGACGCCTCAACGGCCGAACTTGCCGAAGAGCGCGACGCTGTCCGCGAATTGGCTTTGATTTAATTCAGGCCGATTTGAATACAACGCTCTGTATCGGCGACGTCAATCGGTGAGAGCGACAAGCTCTGCGAAAATGAGGATGATTTCTCACCAGAATCCCAATACGCTGTGAACTTGTGAACAGTCGTCGAGTTGTCAGTGTGGTTGCCCTTTCAGGTTTGATTTCGATGGTCAGCGCATGCTCTGACGAGGCCAAAGTTGTTGAGACGCTGCCCATGATGGTTGCCGAATCAACCACGACGATTCCGCTTGAAACGACGAGCACCCTTGCCGCGAACCCAGAGTTCTATACAATTCAGCGAGGCGACACTTTGTCAGCTATCGCCGCATCGTTCGGTGTCACGGTTGCCGACATCGTGGCCGCCAATGGTTTACCAAACGCCGACGCCATCCAGGCCGGACAAAAGTTGGCCATTCCTGGTAACGGAACTGCGTCGGCAACGACCGCCGCTGTCGCAACGACCGCCGCGACAAATGGCTCATCAACAACAATGGCACCCTGACCCTGCGGGGTTATGACGTAGTGCCCTGAATGCTTTCGTGGCGCTTCGTAGACTGAAACCATGACCACGGACAGCACTACCCCCTTCTGGCCGAACAAAGAACATTGGTCGGTTGCGATTCCACTCCACACGCCGCACTACCGCATGCCCGCGCTGGAAAAAGAGGGCTTCGTTATCTTGCAACCGATGGACGTCAACATTCCGAGCAACGAGTGGGAATCGCTTGAGTACATGGATTGGAAAAGTGGTGGCGACACCAACTTCGCACCGCTCGCATCAGCCGATGGCGAACTTGATTGCCGCGGTTTTTGGGATAAGGGTAAAACCGACAAGGACGCCCTCTGGACTTCAAATGCAGCCAAGGCTCCGACGATTAAGAAATATATTGATGGTGTGGGCGCCAACTTTGGGCGAGTGCGCATCATCAAACTCGAACCACAAGATCATGATGTCGCGATTCGTTCGTTCCACCGTGATGACAACAATCGATTCAACCCCGACAACGAAGGTTGGGTTGTGCGTTCATGGATCGAACTCACCGATCAACCCGATAGCTACATGCTCTTGATGGACAATGATGCTAACGGTTTACCTGATCGTTCAACCGAACGCCGAGTGCCTCTACATCGAGGTTCACGTTTCGTAGTTGACACACAACGCCTCTGGCATGTCGTGGTGCACAATCACAACCATTCGCGCTATGCGCTCATCACGAGTTTCGAGAGCGGCCCGACACTTGAACTTTGGATTGACTCGCAATCACCTGCGGCTGTCTGAAAACTGAAGTAATTACTTGCGGTTGGCCGCAGCAATTTCGGCAATGTCGCGCATGATGTCGCTTATCCGAAAATCTTTTGGTGTGTAGACCGCAGTCACACCAGCGGCTAACAACACTGGTCGATCTTCTTCGGGAATGATTCCACCAACAACAACCGGAATGTCAACGCCTTCTTTTTTCAGTTCTGCAATCACTGCAGGCACAAGCGCCATATGTGAACCGGACAGAATTGACAAGCCAATGACGTCGGGATCTTCATCGCGAGCACTTGCCGCGATTTGTTCAGGGGTGAGACGGATACCTGAGTAGACAACTTCCATGCCCGCGTCGCGCGCCGCAACGGCGATTTGTTCTGCGCCACTTGAGTGACCGTCAAGACCAGGCTTTGCGACGAGAAGTTTTGGCGGACCACCAGGAATTGTGCGTACGTAAGCGGCCACTTCAGCGAGTTCACCTGGTCGCTTGCCAACTGCTGCCGCAACACCCGTTGGTGCGCGGAATTCACCGAACACTTCACGCAATGCGCCAGACCATTCACCGGTTGTTCCGCCGGCTTTCGCCAACGCAATGGAGGGCTCCATGATGTTGTCACTACCTTGAGCAGCAACGCGCAATTCGGCGAGGGCTGCCTGCACTGCGGCTTCATCGCGCTTGGCCCGCCAGGCCACAACATCTTCAATCATCTGACGCTCAACGTCGTGATCAACCTTGACGATGTTGCCTTCGCCACCAAGTGGTGATTCTTCGAACTCGGTGTAACTGTTAACGCCCACAACGATTTGCTCGCTACTTTCAATGCGGCGGGTACGTTCGGCCATCGACTTCACGAGTCGACCTTTCAGGGTGTCAACCGATTCAAATGCGCCACCCAGTGCCAAGATTTCTTCGTACTCGGCCCATGCCGCATCGCGTAGATCGGCTGTCTTCTTTTCAATCACGGTTGAACCGTCGAAGATGTCAGCATATTCAAGCAAGTCAGTTTCAAAAGCCAAAACTTGTTGCATGCGCAGGCTCCACTGTTGATCCCACGGTCGTGGCAATCCGAGAGCTTCGTTCCATGCGGGCAACTGAATCGAACGTGCACGCGCATTCTTCGACAACGATACTGAAAGCATTTCAAGCACAATTCGCTGAACATTGTTTTCGGGTTGTGCTTCGGTGAGGCCAAGTGAGTTGACTTGAACTCCGTAGCGGAAACGACGTGCCTTTTCATCGGTAACTCCGTAACGTTCAAGACCAATACGGTCCCACAGTTCGGTGAATGCGCGCATCTTGCAGATCTCTTCAATGAAGCGAATGCCAGCGTTGACGAAAAATGAAATGCTTCCGAAGACTTGACTGAACTGTTCGGGTGGCACTTGACCAGAATCACGAACAGCGTCAAGGATGCCAACGGCGTTGGCCAATGAGAATGCAATCTCTTGGACTGGTGTTGCGCCAACTTCTTGCAAGTGGTACGAGCACACATTCATGGGGTTCCACTTCGGCGCATTGTTTGCACACCATGCGACCATGTCAACAATGAGTCGACGTGAAGGCACTGGCGGGAAAATGTAAGTACCGCGCGAGAGATATTCCTTCAGGATGTCGTTCTGCGTAGTGCCGCGCAGTGCACCGCGTACCACACCTTGCTCTTCAGCATTGGCAACGTACAGCGCAAGCATCCAAGCGGCCGGTGCATTGATCGTCATCGATGTATTCATTTGACCTGGCGGAATTCCGTCGAGCAAGGTGCGCATGTGACCAAGATGAGAAACAGGTACTCCAACTTTGCCGACTTCGCCGGTAGCCATCAGGGAGTCGGGGTCGTAACCAGTTTGGGTGGGAAGGTCGAAAGCGATCGAGAGTCCGGTTTGACCTTTGGCCAAGTTGGTGCGGTAGAGCTCGTTTGACGCCTTTGCAGTTGAGTGCCCCGAGTAGGTGCGCATCAACCACGGTTCGTCGCGACGGATTGCCTTGTCTGCTGATTCAGCCATAGTTCATAGTCTGTCGGGCGAGTCGCGATTTTGCGCCTGAGCGAGCAAAGCCAGATAGTCGTTTCGGGGGATATCAATAGCGCCAAGCGAAGTCAGGTGGGGGGTCGTCCACTGGACGTCAAAAAGTGTGATACCAGTGGCTTCCAATAACGCCACGAGTGCAACCAGGGCTGCTTTCGAAGCGTCGGTCTCGGTATGGAACATGCTTTCGCCGGCAAATAAGTTTCCGACTCGCACGCCGTAAAGGCCACCGACGAGTTGATCGTCTTGAAACACCTCAACGCTGTGGGCCCAACCCATGGCGTGCAGATATGAATACGCACGAATGAATTCAAGATTGATCCAACCGTGCGGTCGTTTGGGATCACCACATGCTTTCATCACCTGCGCGAAACATGAATCAACTCGAATGCTGAATCGCTTGAGATGTTTCTGTAATGAACGCGAGACATGTAGTCCGTCAAGCGGAATGATGCCGCGCGTGACTGGGCACCACCAACCAATTTTCTTGGCACTCATCGGCATCGGAAATAGCCCATGTGAGTACGCGTTGATCAAAGTTGATGGTTCAAGATCGGCGCCAATGGCCACAAGGTCATCGTCACCCATTGGAACAGTGCTGAAGTCGTATTGCGATTCAGGAAATGCAATTTGTGGGCGAGTGAACGCTCCGATGTTGTCGGGCGTCAACACCCAAGGCATGACATCAGCGGCTCGCACATCAGTAACTGTAGAAGCCAGCCTTCGACTTGCGACCTAATTTGCCCGCAGCAACCATGCGACGCAGCGTTGGCATAGCGGCGTAGTTGGGGTCGCGAAACTCGTTGTACAGAGCATCAAGGATTGATAGCGATGTGTCAAGGCCGACGAGGTCGAGCAATGCAAACGGTCCCATGGGGAAGTTGCAACCACCCTTCATGGCGGTGTCGATGTCTTCCATATTTGCAGTGCCCTGTTCGAGCATGCGAATGGCGTTGTTGAGATACGGGAAGAGCAATGCGTTGACAATGAAACCAGCGCGGTCCTTTACTTGTACTGGCTGCTTGCCACAGGTCTCGGCGAATGCGGTAGCAGTGTCAATGGTGGCATCACTTGCTGACAACGGGCGCACGATTTCAACGAGAGGCATTGCGGTTGCTGGATTAAAGAAGTGAATACCGCACACCAACTCGGGACGTGAGGTACTCATTGCGAGTTCAATGACGGGCAACGTTGATGTGTTGGTGGCGATGATTGCAGTGGGCTTCACAATGCGATCAAGATCGACGAACAAAGACTTCTTGGTGTCGAGATCTTCAACAACGCTTTCAATGACGAGATCGCAATCGGCGAGGGCACTGAGTTCAGAGACTGCAGTAATGCGTCCAAGAATGGCCGCTTTGTCATCTTCAGTGAGGCGACCCTTTTCAACTTGCTTAGCAAGACCCTTGGCAACAGATGCAACCATCGCATCGGCAGTGGCTTGACTGCGTGAGCGAACGATCACATTCATGCCACCGCGGGCAATGACTTCGGCAAGGCCGGAGCCCATGATTCCTGATCCGACAACTCCAACAGTCTGAATAGCCATGTGAATTCTCCTAAGACGGGCCAAATGGCCAAGATGATTGGGAAAGCATAGTTACCAATTGGTAACTATCGCAAAGCCAAGGGTTCACCTAGGGCAAGTACTCTTTAGCCGTGACTCCAACGCCTGCTGCCATTGCTGAACTTCTCGACCACCCCGATCGCCTCATTGAATTGTTCGCCGTTCATAACTTTCGTGACGTGGGCGGTTACCCCACAATCGATGGCCGCCGCACTGTGTGGCGCAAGGTATTTCGTGCTGATGGTCTGTATCGATTGACTCCAGAAGATGTTGAAGTGTTGCGACCGTTGGGCTTACGAACGGTGATCGATCTACGCACCACCGAAGAGTTATCTGAACGCGGCACGTTTCCGGTCGATCGATACGACGTTGAGTTTCACCATCTATCGATCATTGATCGCACGTGGGATATGAACGAGGCGCACGACTGGAAGGGCGAGCAAGCCGAATTCTTGCGTGCGAAATATCACTTGATGTTGCAGCAAGGTGGTCACTATTTAGGTGAGGCTTTGCGCATCTTGAGTGATCAAGAAAATGGGCCGGTGGTTTTTCATTGCGCTGCCGGCAAAGATCGCACCGGACTGCTCGCAGCACTCTTGCTAACGGGCCTCGGAGTGCCCGACGAAATTGTGTACGCCGATTATGCGATGAGTGAACTTGCAGGTGAAAAGACTCGTGAGTGGGCCAAAGTTGTTTCTCCGGAGTTTGCAGAACGTTTTGCCACCATGCCGCCAGTTCTGATGTCGGCCCACCCAGATTCGATCAAGGAACTTTTGGCTGACATTCGTGAAACCCACGGAACGATTCGTGACTACTGCTCAACGATTGGTGTTGAAGATCAACATTGGTTGGCGCTTGAAGAACATTTGCTCGAAACGGCCTAAAGCGCTCTAGTGAGACGTCGTTACGGCGTACGCTCGTGACATGACCGGAATTATTGCACTGCAAGGTGGAGGCGCATTTAGCCTTCACGACGAACTCGACGCGCGCTTGTTGAAAGAAGTGAAAGCGAAGAAAGTTGTCGTTTTGCCGACCGCCGATGCATTTGAGCAGCCAGAGGTGTTGGTGAGTGCTGCCAATGCCTGGGCTGCACGATTGGGTGTTGAAGTTGAAGCCTTGATGGTGATGCGTCGTAACGAGGCAGAAGACAAAGACGCCATCAAAATCGTTCGCAAGGCCGATGCTGTGTGGTTTGTCGGCGATAACCCCATTCACATGCGCAGTGTTCTGAAGGAAACTGCGGTGTGGGAAGCAGTGCAACACGTATTGAAAGAAGGCGGCTTGGTTGTTGGCGTCGGTGCTTCAGCCTCGGCCTTTTGTGATCCGATGATTGACCCGCGCGGTGGCGCACTTGCGCTTGGTCTCGGACTGTTGACTGGAATGGCGATAGTTGCCCAATCTGAAACGGTCACCGTTGATCGTCATGCCCGAGCAAAAAAACTGGCCAATGTGCCGTTGGTGTTCTTGCCGTCGTCATCTGCTCTGATTCGACGCGGACACGAATGGGAAGAAGTTGGTCCTAACGAAAAATTCGGTGAGCTACCTCATTGATGATTCGTTGGGCTCATTGATCATTCGTCAGGGGACGCGGGCGTAAAGTCCGGATCAAAGATCCATGCACCTGGGAAATAGTGATCGCCAATTGGACTCAAGGTGGACGCAGCGGGCTACTTCAGCTAAATAACGCAGTAGTTACAACAAAATCCCCCTGGGAAACTGGTGAGGATAATTCTTCATAATGAAGAAGAATCCTCACCAGAAACTCGGGGGGATTTTTGGTATCTAGAATTCAGTACCAAGAAGAAGTGCTTATTCAGCTCTCGGTAACGGTGATTGATTCAATTGTGATCTCTGTGAGCGGCGGAACACCATTTGATGAAGGATCATCATTGCCAGCAGCATCAAGTGCAACAACGGTGGTGTCAAGACCCTCAGTGACCTGACCGAACAAGGTGTAATTCGGCGGCAATGAAACACCCTGATCGCCACTGATCACAAAGAACTGACTGCCGTTGGTATTTGCACCCGAGTTAGCCATGGCCAGTGAGCCAATCTTGTATTCGCCAGTGGCTGGCAGTTCATCAGCAAACTTGTAACCAGGTCCACCTGAACCAGTTGCAGTGGGGTCACCACACTGAATCATGAAGCCAGGGATGGCGCGGTGACACGTGGTGCCATTGAAGTACTTGTTGCGAGCAAGGCTCACAAAGTTATTGACGGCGCCAGGAGCCTTGGCTGCGTCGAGCACTGCCGAGTACGTGCCCATGTTGGTTGTCACGACTGCGGTGTAGGTCTTGGCAGGGTCGATACATAGTGCAAATGAATCACCGAACTCTTGGGTTTGTGTGGCAGTGCCTTCGACTGGCGGGCACTCAGTGGTTCCGTACACGAAATCTGAAGGTGTGGTGGTGTCGCCTGGCACTGTGTTCGTCGCGTTGCCAGCAACTGTGGTGCTTGCATATGCGTCCACTGCAGTCGACACTGGAGCGGCGGTGTCGGTTGACTTCTCATCATCGTCGGTCAAAAATGCGATGCCGAAGAACAAGGCCAAGATGATGACAATGGCTCCGACAATGCGGATCGTCGTCTTGGTGGTTTTCTGGCGCTTGGCAGCGGTCTCTTGAGCCTGACGGCCCATCTCGCGGTTCATTTTCTTACGTTCACGTTTTGCAGTTCCCATAGTTGGGGAAGGCTAACGGGGCAGAGGCCTGCCCTGCAGGTCAGGAATGGTGACGGTTAGGTAAACAACCTGATCTCAGCG
>LFFB01000025.1 GCA_001510335.1 Actinobacteria bacterium casp-actino2
AGAAGAAATCTCGGTTGCCGCGCTTGTCAGCGTTGAAGAAAATGGTTTCTTGTCAGTCGACCAGTCGTTGAGTCGGCTTGAAGCGCCAAGTGTGAACTCGTTCAAAACTGCCGTCGGTAAATTTGATGCGGCGATACTTGATTCAACACAAAACAACGAAGTGCAGTTACTCGGTATTAGAGATATTGCGTTGTCGGCTTCAGCCTTTGAGCCGAATATCTACTTTGCCCTTCTGGTAAAAGAATCTCCATCTCAACAATTCGTCGTCGTGTCGTATTCAATCCCCGAACTCTTGCAATCGGGAATAGCCGCGTTCAGTGGACTCGTTGACGATGTGCAAATTGAAATTGCTGACATCGCAAACAACGAGATTTCAACATCGCTCTGGGTTGAAGGCGACAACAAGTCAGAACCTTCGCAGACTTCTTCAAGCGATGGTGTGATCAGTGACCTGCGCTTACGTTTTACCGCAAGTCCTAAGGCTAATTTCGGCGTAGAGACTCGCTCGATTGTTCTGGTGTTGGGTATTGAAATTCTCTTCGGCTTGGCGATGCTCATAGTTCTCTTGCAAGGGGCGAACGCTCAGTATCGGCTATTCCTCGAACGTCGTCGGCGAGAGTTGTTGCTCGAAGCAGCGCTCGATGCCACGCCTGGAAAATCTGTTGTCTTCGATGAATCGCTCAAGGTGCTCGCGGCCAATCAAGAAGTTCGTGATGAATTCCCAGGTGCAATTCCTGGACTTGATGTGACCGCGATCTTTGGGCTAACTCCCGATTCGGGTAGGGCACGCCTTGTCATTGATGCATTGCAACAAGCGCTTGACGGCGAAGTTGCCCGTGCCGAACTAGGCGAAGACGATCTCGATAGTTCAATGCGCATTGTTGAGATTGAGGCGTACCCCATTCACGGAATGTCAAATGACCGCGTGGGCTTTTTGCACGCAACCGATTCGACTGAACGTCGCAGTTTGGCGATGCGTTCTTCACAATCTGAACGGATGGAGTCACTGGGTGCTTTGGCAGGTGGACTGGCCCATGACTTCAACAACTTGCTTTTCGTGACGCTCGGAAACCTGCAGTTGATGGCAATGAACGAGACGGTTGCGAACGATGAGAAATTGTCAAAGTTTGTCTCGCGCTCAATGTCGGCGGTTGAACGTGGAGCCGAAATCACGAAGTCGTTACTTGCAGTGGCACGAAGTCAGCCGCTTGAAGAGAGCGCGGTGACCTTGTCCGATTTGGTGAAAGGACTTTTGCCACTCATGCGGCAAGCACTTGGCGCGGGACGACAAGTTGAAGTTGATATTCCAGATCCCAACGTGCAGCTCATGGTTGATGCGGGTCGCCTGTCAAGTTGCATTTTGAATCTCACGTTCAACTCACGTGATGCAATGGGTCCGACGGGAACCTTGAAGATCTCGGCACGACAGGTGCCTGAAACTCAAACGTTAGAACTCTCAGTGGCCGACGATGGCAAAGGTATGCCAGCAGATGTAGTTGCTCGCGCTTTTGAACCGTTCTTCACAACGAAACGGGCCGGCAGTGGAACCGGTCTTGGTCTCGCCACGGTGTATGCATTCGCTAAACAGAGTGGCGGCACGGCGTACTTAGAGAGTCGTCTCGGAGTGGGCACGACTGTGACTTTAAGTTTGCCAATTCACACGGGATTGGTCAAGGCCGACGAGCGAGCGGTGCAACGACGATCGGGTCGCCGCGTAGTCGTTGCCGATGATGAACAATCGCTGGCCGAAATGGTTGCATCGTGGTTGATTGATATGGGCGTCGATGCTCGTTTTGAAACCTCACCTAAGGCTGCGCTTGAACTCATCGAAACTTTTGAACCAGACGTGTTGGTTTCGGACGCAAACTTCGGTGAAGAGATGGACGGAATTCAGTTGGCTCGTTTGGCGGTAGCCATCGTGCCCGATCTTGCGGTGATCTTTATGACTGGCTATTCGGCGAGTATGAAAGAATTACAAGAACAAGGCGAGCGAACTTTGGCCAAGCCATTCTCGCGTGAAGACTTGTATAGCGCCTTGTCGCCATTGATTGCCGAAGTCCGTGATGGCGAGGATATTGAGGGTGGTGAATAGTCATGAGTGATACGCCAAAAGTTCTTGTCATTGATGACGAAGAAGCAATTTGTGAATTGATTGTCGCAGTCGCTGAGTCTGCAGGGTTTGATGCGACGTCGGCTAGTAGCCCAAACGAGATTGAAGCCGCGATTATCGGGCGCTTTGATCTTGTCGTTCTTGATTTGTCACTAGGCGAAATGGATGGCATTGAGGTGATGAGCAAACTCGGGGCAACACATCGGGGAATGCCTGTGATCTTGGTGAGTGGTGCTGACCAATCGTTGTTAGACACGGCAGGTCGAATTGCTGAAATGCATAAGCTTCGAGTTCTCGGAACTTTTGCCAAACCTTTCTCATTAGATGTTTTGAAAACTGCCATGCTCGAACTGTCACAAGTTTCGGAAATGGGTGTCGACCCAACCGGTCCCAAAGTCATCATCGATGCCAACTTATTATTGCAGCCCGACTTCTTGCAATTGGCCTATCAGCCCAAGGTTTCAATCCATAGTGGAGACGCATTGGGTGTTGAAGCATTGGTTCGTTGGCGCCACCCTGAGCATGGTGATGTGTCACCGGCAATCTTTGTTGCACTGATTGAGCAAGATGGACGAACAGGTGAACTGCTTGACATCGTGATGTCAATGGCGGCGCGTGATCGTAAGCGCTATCGAGCGTTGGCATCAATGCCGGATATCTCCATCAACATCTCTGTCTTAGATTTAGATGACGAAGAATTGCCGCGTCGGGCTCAGAAGATTTTGCTCGAAGTGGCGCCGGCCGAACGATGGACATTTGAAGTCACCGAAACTGCGCCAATCACCGACGTGGCCCCAGCCTTATCAATCTTGACTCGTTTACGAATTGCCGGTTTCAAGCTGTCGGTTGACGACTTCGGAACCGGCACGAGCAATTATGAACGATTGTTGGTCGCGCCATTTACTGAATTAAAGATTGATCGAGCGATGGTCAATCGTCTCGATATCAACGCCGATGAGCCTGACCCGATGGTGCGATCTGGAATTGATGTCGGCCACTCCTTGCAACTGCAGGTGGTCGCTGAAGGCGTCGAATCAGTTGATCAATTCCGTATGGTGCGCGATCTGGGCTGCGATGCGGCCCAGGGGTATCTCATTTCGCCACCAGTAGCGCCGGTTCAACTAGATGTTGCTCTCGACGACTGGCGTCGCAAGTTTGAATATCTCTCGTAAACGATTGGGCCTGGCTTAGTTCGCGAATAGAGATGTAATAGCCGCGGTTAACGTCTCGCGAACTTTGCTGTGCGATAGCCCAAGGGCTTCTTTGAGATAGATGATGTTTTCGAGTGACAGCGTGTAGTCGAGGATTCGTTCTTTGTTTTCAACATCGCTCGTTGACTTCAATTCATTTTCAAACTGTTGTAGGGCACGTCGACCCATCATTTGTCGGCGTTCTTTCACGGCCATCGCGACGACCGGAGACTTGTTTGCGGCTACGACGGCAACACGCATGACGCCGCCGACTTTGTCGTACATCTTCAGTCGGTGGTCAACGGTCGAGTTGATTCTCTTGGTGAGATCGCCGGAGCTATCGAGAGTCTCGTTTAACTCGCGAATTCGATCCCATTGGACCGCGATCGCACAACTTGCAAGGTCTTCCATATCGTCGAAATAGCGGAACACCGAACGCTCGGAGACTCCTGCCATTTCGGCGATGCGAGCGGCTGGAGGTTGAACTTCACCTTGGCTGTAGAGCTCGAGCAGCGCTGAGACCACCGCCTCTTTATTACGAGCCCCGCGTTCGCGTCGCCCGTCAAGAGAGATGGTCGTGGCAGCGCTTGAAGTCAGTGACATGCGTTCAGACTAGGGGAAAGTGGCGGTTAACTGCCACTTTCCCGTAGTCAGGGGCGGGGTCACTGAGACTGGTCAATCTTGGCAACGCGCTTCGCAGCCCGGCCGATGGGGGCGATGTGGCGAGCATCAAGATCGCCAAGTTCAATACCGTTGTTGAAAAGAATGCGGTAGCGCTGCCAGTTGAAGCCGTTAGCGAGAAGAACTTTGCCCTCGGTACCAGCGGGGACGTCAGCCAAATCGGTGGTGGCGACTACCTTGTCCTTAATACGTAGCGAAATCTGCTCAGCATGGGGCGTGGCCAAAGCGTGGGGCTTCCAGATGGGCTTAAACGGCGACTTCATGACTTTATCCTGACTTCACTGGAGTGTGTTTTCCAACATACATCAATCCTGTCCCTTCGTAGGTCCTCTCTGCCACCTCGCCGATACACTCGGCACTCTGTGAAGACGACATGTGAACCCCTTGAAGGCAACAAAGTCAAGCTCTCGGTCCTTGTGGATGAGGCTGATTTTGCCACTGACATAGACGCCGCTTTTGCCAAGATCGCTCAAGAGGTCCGCTTGCCGGGCTTCCGTGCAGGTAAGGCCCCTCGCAAGGTTTTGGAGGCCCGAATCGGAATTGCTGCCGCTCGCGAGCAGGCATTGCGCGATGCAGTGCCGCAGTACTTAGGTCGCGCCGTGCGTGAGCACAACGTGGACATCATCGCAACCCCCGAAATTGACATTGTGGGTGGCCAAGAATCTGGTCCTGTGTCGTTTGATGCAACTTGTGAAGTTCGTCCAGTCATCACCCTGCCTGGCTACGGCGGCTTGCGCGTTGAAGTACCCGCGATTGATGTTGCCGATCAAGAAGTTGATGATGTTCTTGACGCCGAGCGCCGTCGTTTGGGCAAGTTGACCACGATTGAGCGGGCGGCCGAAGAAGGCGACTTTGTTGTCGTTGACCTGGTTGGGTCACGCGATGGTGAACCAGTAGTGGGTCTTGCTGTTGATGACTGGTCATATGAAATTGGCAAAAAGTGGGTTGCCCCGTCGTTCGACGAACAACTCATTGGCAAGTCAGCTGGAGAGTCGTTCACATTCTCCGACACTCCTTCAGGTACTCAAGAAGAAGCCGACTTCGCAGTCACTGTGAATTCAGTTCAAGAACTCGTCGTCGCTGATCTTGATGATGCATGGGTCAACGAAAACATTGATGGTTTCACCACTGTCACCGAATGGCGCGAATCAGTGGTTGAGCGCCTGACGACAAACCGCCTCAATCAGGTGCGCAATGTTGTCGTTGAAAAAGTGACTGATGCGTTGGTTGCTCTTGCCGAAATTGAAACACCGGAAGCCATGGTGGCTGCCGATTTGCAGCGCCGCGTCGAGAACACCATTCGTCAGTTCCAGTCGCAAGGCATCAACATCGATCAGTGGATGCAGGCAACTGGTCAAGATGCGCAGTCATTTGTTGAAGGTCTCCGCCCGCAAAGCCAAAAGGCTGTTAAGGTCGATCTCGCATTGCGCGCCGTTGTGAAGGCCGAGGCGCTTGACGCATCCGAAGACGAAATCGAACGCGAATTCGAATCAATGGCCGATCGCACCAATGAGCAAGCAGTGCGTGAACACCAGATGGCAGGTTCGCCCAAGAACAAGAAGATTCGCTTTATTAGCGTCGACCAGGTTCGCGCGGCTTATCAAGCCAATGATGCAATCGTTGATTTAGCCGCAGAAATTAGCAAGTCGAAGGCTCTCGACTGGTTGGTTCACCGCGTTGAATACGTTGATCCCAGTGGCAAGACTCTTGACAATGATGTCGTCATCGGTCGCTCCGAAGCCGACCACAATCATGACCACGATCATGCAGAGCACGATGATTCAGAGCATGATCATTTAGACAACGATCACTCAGACAACGACCTTTCTGAAAACGACTGAATAGGAACAACATGAACCTCGAGGCCTTCAACTATTACGTTCCGACGGTTGTCGAACAGACGAGTCGCGGCGAGCGTGCCTACGACTTGTACAGCCGTTTGCTGAAGGAAAACATTCTTTTCATTGGCACTCCCATTGATGACACCATTGCCAACTTGGTGTGTGCTCAATTGATTCACCTTGAGAGCGAAAACCCCGATAAGGACATCAACATCTACATCAATAGCCCTGGTGGAGACATCACGGCATTGTTCGCGATTTACGACACTATGCAGTTCATCAAGAATGACATCGCCACGATCTGCTTAGGTCAAGCCGCCAGTGCCGCTGCTGTTTTGTTGGCTGCTGGTACGAAGGGCAAGCGCCTAGCACTGCCACACAGCCGAGTGTTGTTGCACCAGCCGTATGGTCAAGTCGGCTACGGCCAAGTGACAGACCTTGAGATCGCCGCCAAAGAAATATTCCGGATGCGTGACATCCTGGAAGAAATATTGTCGGAGCACACTGGTCAGCCTCGTGAACGTATTCACGCAGACACCGATCGTGACTTTGTGATGGAAGCAAACGAGGCTTTGGCCTACGGAATCATCGATGATGTCATCTCATCACGATCGGCCGTTGACCGCACTGGTCCCATTCGCTGAATTCCCGTCTTTGCCGCTGTGGCACATATCCAGTGGGCATCCAACCACTGAAGTCCCCAAATGTGTAAGGCTGTGAGGCGAAAGGTTGGGTAGTCGTGGCAAAGTTTGGTGACACAGGCGAGATCGTTAAGTGCTCGTTTTGCGGTAAGTCGCAAAAGCAGGTCAAGAAGGTTATTGCCGGACCTGGCGTGTATATCTGCGATGAGTGCATCGACCTCTGTAATGAAATCATTGAAGAAGAAGTCGGCGAAGCCGCTGATCTTCGACTTGAAGAGTTACCTAAGCCCCGCGAAATTTCCTCGTTCCTTGATGACTATGTCGTTGGACAAGATCAGGCGAAAAAGGTTTTATCTGTTGCGGTGTATAACCACTATCGCCGACTGCAGTACCAAAAAGAAACCGGTATTTCGCGTCGTGATGAGGTTGAGTTAGCGAAGAGCAACATTTTGTTACTTGGTCCAACTGGATGTGGCAAGACCCACCTCGCACAAACATTGGCACGCATGCTCAATGTGCCGTTTGCTATCGCTGATGCAACTGCGCTCACCGAGGCAGGATACGTCGGTGAAGACGTGGAAAACATTTTGTTGAAGCTCATTCAGGCTGCTGACTTTGATGTGAAGAAAGCCGAAACCGGCATTATCTACATTGACGAAATCGACAAGGTGGCACGCAAGAGCGAGAACCCTTCGATTACTCGCGATGTCTCGGGTGAAGGTGTGCAGCAGGCACTGTTGAAAATTCTTGAAGGCACTGTTGCCTCGGTTCCACCACAAGGTGGACGCAAGCACCCTCATCAAGAATTCATTCAGATTGATACCACGAATGTGTTGTTCATATGTGGTGGAGCATTCGCTGGTCTTGACAAAATCATTGAGCAGCGCATTGGTCACAAGGGAGTCGGCTTTCACGCCACGGTAAAAAACAAAGCCGAAAAAGATGCGGGCGATTTATTTGCTCAGGTGTTGCCAGAAGACTTGTTGTCGTTTGGTTTGATACCCGAGTTTGTTGGACGACTGCCAATGGTCGGCGCAGTGCACAGTCTTGACAAGCCTGCGTTGATCAAGATCTTGATTGAACCCAAAAACGCTTTGCTGAAGCAGTTCCAAAAGTTCTTTGAGTTTGAAGATGTTGAACTTGAACTCACTGACCAAGCTCTTGACGCCATTGCAGAGCAGGCTCTTGGTCGTGGCACTGGCGCACGAGGTCTACGAGCAATCCTCGAAGAGACCCTGTTGAACGTGATGTACGACTTGCCCGGTCGCGCTGATGTGGCCAAGGTCGTTATCGATGTTGACACGGTCAAACTGAAGTCGCCACCCACTTTGGTGATGCGTTCAGCAACCCGAGTCGCTCGTCCGCGCCGCGCCGCTAGTTGATTTCAGTCGTAAGGTTGAGGCCATGACATACCAGCAGGCCCTGGCGTATCTCGACGATCATGCTGGTTACCAGAAAACTGGTCGTATTGATTCGCCGTCCCTTGACACGATTTCGCGACTGTGCGAACTCATGGGCGAACCCCAACATTGTGCGCCGGTCATTCATATCACTGGAACCAACGGCAAAGGATCAACAGCACAAATGATTACTCATCTCTTGATGGCGAGTGGTCTGCGCGTTGGCACGTACACCAGTCCGCACCTTGAGCGAGTTAATGAACGTTTTACTATTGATTGCGAACCAATTCCCGATGATGCCTTTGCTGAGCAGATTGCGGCGATTGCTGATTTAGAAATGCTCACTGGTGAGCGGCCTGGTTACTTTGATATTTGTACCGCCGCCGCATTTCGTTGGTTCGCCGATGAGGCTGTTGACGTGATGGTGATTGAAGTTGGTCTGTTGGGTCGTTGGGATGCCACCAATGTGGTTGAGGCTCAAGTTGCGGTCATCACCAACATTGGTCTCGACCACATGGAGTTTGCTGGGCCAACTCGTGCTGATATCGCTCGTGAAAAAGCTGGAATCATTAAGCCTCAAAGTGCCGTGGTCTGCGGTGACACCGACGATGAAATCGTGCAGATCTTCGCCAATGCGGGGGGAGCCTCGTTGTTGGTTCGCAAACGAGATTTTGAAATTGATTCCAATCAACTTGCGCTCGGTGGACGCATGATCAATGTTCGAACTCCGACCACGATTTATCCCGAAGTCCTCGTTCCGCTGCATGGTCGGCACCAAGCCGAGAATGCAATCGTGGCAATCACTGCCGTCGAAGCATTCTTTGCGCGACCCTTAGCCGCCGATGTCATTGATGAGGCATTTTCCAAAGTCTCGATGCCGGGCCGATTTGAAGTGATGGGGCACCAACCCTTGGTGATTCTTGACGGGGCTCATAACCCAGCGGGTGCTGACGTGTGTGCTTCGGTCTTCTTTGAAGATTTCGATCCTGCAGGGCGTCGACTTCTGGTCATTGGTTGTTTGCGTGGGCGCGATCCGTACGACATGTTGTCGGCTCTACGAGCCGATGAATTTGACCTGGTGGTGTGTTGTACCGCGCCCTCACCACGGGGTTTGCCTGCTCAAGAAGTCGCCGAAGCCGCAAATCGGTTGGGGTGCGACGAGGTTGCCACTGTCAACAGCGTTGAAGCAGCGATTGATCGAGCGTTGCAAGAAGTCGGTCCCGACGATGCCTTGCTCATCACTGGTTCGCTCTATGTGGTCGGTGCCGCTCGGCCATATCTTCGCCGATTGCTGCCGTGACGCGAACCACCGGCCTGAACAGGTAGGAGGAGAACTGGGCGGTAGGGTAGGGGTCCATGTCTGACCGTACTCTCGTCCTTCTCAAGCCCGACACCGTTGAACGCGGCCTCATCGGGTCCGTTTTGTCTCGATTTGAAGCCAAAGGTCTCACTGTTGTGGCCTTGGAGTTGCGCCAACTCGATGCCGACACCCTCGCTCGTCACTATGAAGAGCATGTTGGCAAGGGCTTTTATGGTGAACTTGTGGCCTTTATGTCGCGTGGTCCGGTTGTTGCGTTGGTGCTTGAAAGCCCCGAAAACACCTGGGAAGTGGTGCGCAACATGATGGGCGTAACCAATCCCCGCAATGCCGCCCCCGGAACTATTCGCGGCGACCTTGGCATCTTGTTCACCGAGAACTTGGTCCACGGCAGCGATTCCTTGGCCTCGGCCGAGCGCGAGATCAGTATTTTCTTCCCCAATCTGTAACATTTCGGGGACTCCTGCTTTCTGGCAGGGACCACACGTCGTAGGAGGCTCTGGCCATGGCCCGCAGTAACCCGCTGGCCCTCGGGCGAGATATAGCGATCGACCTAGGAACAGCCAACACGCTGATCTATGTGCGCGGTCAAGGCGTTGTCTTGAACGAGCCGTCGGTAGTTGCCCTTGACGTTTCTGACGGCAAGCCAGTCGCCGTCGGGCACGAGGCCAAGCGCATGATGGGACGTACTCCAGGCCACATTCGGGCCGTGCGTCCGCTGAAAGACGGAGTGATTGCCGACTTTGATGTCTGCGAAAAAATGTTGCGTTATTTCATTCAAAAGGTTCATAGCAGCCGCTGGAGCAAGCCGCGCATGGTGATCTGCGTGCCCTCTGGTATCACGGGTGTTGAGCAGCGTGCAGTACAAGATGCGGCTGAATATGCCGGAGCCCGTAAGCCGGTGCACATTATTGAAGAACCAATGGCCGCGGCTATTGGTGCCGATCTTGCGGTCCATGAGCCGAGCGGCAACATGATCGTTGATATCGGTGGCGGAACGACCGAAGTCGCAGTTATTTCTCTCGGCGGAATCGTGACCGCCCAGTCATTACGTATTGCTGGTGATGAACTTGACGAAGCGTTGTTGGCATATCTGAAGAAAGAGTTCTCACTGGCAGTGGGCGAACGCACCGCTGAAGAAATCAAAATTCAAATGGGCTCAGCGTGGCCATTTGAAGAAGAGATGACCGCCGATATTCGTGGGCGTGATCTGATCAGCGGTTTGCCCCGAACAATTTCTTTATCAACTGATCAAGTGCGTGAGGCAATCGCCGAGCCAGTAGCGGCCATTGTTGATGCAGTACGAACAACGCTCGATAAGACCCCGCCCGAATTAGCAGCCGACATTATGCATCAAGGAATCACGATCACGGGCGGTGGTGCTTTGCTCGTCGGAATTGATCGTCGTTTGGCGCATGAGACTGGGATGCCCATCAATATCGCTAATGATCCCTTGTATTCAGTCGTGATTGGATCAGGTCGAGCATTAGAAAATATTGAGTTGATGCGCGGTCTCTTGTCGCAGAGCGACGACTAGGTCGAGGTCGAGTCATGCCGGTTTATTCGGTGAGTCGTCGTCGGGCTATTGCTCTTTTGGCTCTGTCATCAATTTTGCTGATCACTCTCGATATTCAGGGGAACTCAGCGGTACGGGGATTTCGGGGAATCTTCGGCACAATATTTCAACCAGTGCAGAGTTCGGCGCGCGTGATTACGAGACCCCTTGAAAATGCTTGGCAGGGGATCACGGATTACGGTGAACTCGAATCTGAGAACGCCCGTTTGCAAGATCAACTCGATCAACAAGAAGGAGCGTTTATTGCCGCTCTTGCAACTGTTCGTGATGCCCAAGAGTTGTTGGCACTGAACGGCATCGACAACCTCGCCGACACCTCATCGGTAACGGCGCAAGTCATCGGTGGGACTCCCTCTAATTTTTCACAAACGTTAGAAATCAACCAAGGAAGCGACCGTGGTCTGCGCGTGGGTATGCCGGTCATCAATGCGGCTGGCCTTGTTGGGCGAGTCACTTGGGTTGATAATGACCGATCATTAGTTTTGTTGGCCAACGATTCGTTGTACGCAATCCCAGTCCAGGTGGTCAATCAGCCAGATCTTGTACCTGCGACGACGACCACGACATCAACTACCACGACATCAACAACCACTACTTCAACAACGACTACGACAAGTCCATCGCTGGCGCCAGCAAGTCCGCTAGTAACGACTGTCGTTGATCCAAATGCTGCGACGTCGTCGTCATCTACTAGTACGTCAACGCCTTTTGTTTTTTCGGGGATTGACTTTGATGCCTTAGCCCCAACCACCACGGGCAACATTGTGACTATCGCTCCGGGAACAACGGCGGGTGGTCCGACGACAACGATCAACTTGGATGATTTGCCGGTTGCTGAGACTGGAATTTTTCGAGGTCGAGGTATCGACAATGCTCCAGTTGTTGAGTTCATTGATCAAAACTCACGATTTGGTGAAGTTCAAGTCGGTGCATTAGTGATCACCTCTGGTGGTTCGCAAAGTTTGGCTCCTCGAGGCATTGTGGTTGGTCGTGTGATCAAAATTGTTGAGCGAACGGGAACATCAGGTGCGGTACTTGAAGTTCGTTTGACCGCCAAATTGACTGCACTTAATTTTGTTCGCGTTTTGCTGTATCAGCCAGTTGCCACAGGTATCCCATGATTGATTTCGTGAATAGGCCACTGTTGCGATTGTTCTTAGTTGGACTACTGGCTTTGGCCCTTCAAACAACTTTCTTTGCCGAAGTAAAGCTCTTTGGTGTGGTGCTACAAATTATGTTGGCACTATCAATAGCGGCGGGTTTAGCGGGTGGTTCCGAAAACGGCGCACTTGCTGGATTCGTTTATGGTTTGATGTTTGATTTGGTGTTAACCAGCCCGCTTGGCTTATCGGCTTTAGTTTTTGGGGCCGCTGGTTGGGCTGCTGGGTATTTGCATTCACGCGCGCTGGAAAATCCTAGGTGGTTGAACGCATTGGTCGTTGGTCTGATGAGCGGTCTCGCCACTTTTGTTTTACCTGTTGTCGCCAACTGGATCGGCGTTGAAGGTTGGCTCTCACCACGTTTGACTAAGGTCATAATCGTTGTTGCGCTGACGAATGCTCTTTTCAGCATTATCGCGGTGCCCATCGCCCGCTGGTCGCTCGTAATTCGACGTAATCAACGACTTGCGCCACCATCCGAGGTGTTCTTGTGATGGTGATGCCAATCGTTTGTGATCGTATGTCAGGCTATATCAATGGCATCTGACAAGCGTTCAAGTCGTTTGGCAGCAATCGGAGTCATTGCCATGCTGCTTTTCGGGGCCATGGGTATGCGCATGTGGTTCTTACAAGTTGTTGACGCGCCAGCCCTTGAACAAAAAGTGCAATCGAATAAAACGCGCACGCAAAAATTGTTGCCCGAGCGAGGGCGAATTTTTGATCGCTTTGGCCACATTATGGCTGATAACGAAAAGATGTTGACGGTGACACTCTCGTGGGAGGCACTTCGTGATCAAGCCGACCGACTTGAACTGTTTGGACGCTTAGCCCCAATTTTACAAACGAATGTCACTGACTTAGAAACACGTTATGCCGGCCCCCTTGGCTCTGACGGCAAACCAAGGGGTTCAAAATACAGTCCTCTTCTTCCGTTGCCTATTAAAGAAGACGTGGGCGAAGACACCGCGATGTATTTGCTTGAGCGGAGCGAAGACTTTCCAGGAATTGACGTAACGGCTGAATGGAAGCGCGCCTACCCATACGCTCCGGTTGCCGCGCACATCCTTGGGTATCTCGGTGCGATCACCGAGAATGACAGCGGGCAATATCTTGATTTGGGTTACAACCTGAATGAACGAGTTGGTCAATTCGGAGTCGAAAAAGTGTACGAGCGCTATTTGCGTGGAACACCTGGATATGTGAAGTATGAGGTTGATTCTCGTGGGGCAATCTTGCAGGTGCTTGAACGGGTCGAACCCGTAGCCGGTAATGACTTGCACCTTTCGATTGACCTCAGTCTCCAACAATTTGCCGAACAGGCTTTAGAAACTCAACTGCGTCTGCGCCGGTTCGTGGAAACTTGTCAGGCCAAGGACGCGAAACGTCAATCAGTGAAGCCGCGATTCCCCGACTGTTCTAACCTGAAGGCCCCGGCTGGTTCAGTTGTGATGATGAACTACCTGACCGGTGAAGTGATTGCTCTTGCGAGTTATCCAACTTTTGATAATCGCTGGTTTAACTCGGGAATTTCTGGGGACAAGTTTTCAGAGATCTTCCCAAAGACTGATGATCCTGATAAATCACTTTTGGTTAACCGGGCAATTCAGGGCCAGTACAACTTGGGTTCAAGTTTCAAACCCTTCGTGGCTTACGCAGCATTGGATACGGGCCAATTGCCTGGTGGTGCTGAATACCGTTATCTCGACCAAGGTCAATATCAATTGGTGAGTATTGATGAAGAAACCTGTCAGATCATCAAGTGCATTTTCCGAAATGCTCTGTGCGGTGGCGGCAACTACGCCTGTCGTTACGGCAGGGTCAATGTTGAAGAAGCATTGGCAATTTCGTCGGACACTTTCTTTTACAAAATTGGTGAAGAGATTTTCTCTGAGCGTGGTGGTCAACCGATTTTGCAAGAAGAAGTTCGTAAATTTGGTTTTGGAAGTCAGACCGGGATTGAACTTCCTTTTGAAACAGCCGGCCGAGTACCTGACAAAGAAAGCAAAAAGAAACTGGTCGACAATGGCGTTTTGATGGAAGGCGAAAGTCCGAACTATCTGGTGGGAGACAACGTTCAGTTGTCCGTCGGACAAGGTCTCTTGGCAGCGTCGCCGCTCCAATTGGCCCAAGCCTATGGAACGCTTGCGAATGGTGGAGACGTGAACCGCCCATTGATCGCCCTCGCGTTACTCGAGCCGGGCACCCCGAACTCTGATCAGGTCGGAATTGCTGATCTGACTCAATCAACCGTGGCGGTCAATCTTGGAACGACCGACACGACTCGACGCTTAAATATTCCCCCCGAAATTCGCGATCCGATTATTCGTGGTTTGACCCGCGTGATTACGGGACCAGGCGTTTTTTATGATTTCTACCACTCAACGACGGGCGAAAGATTATTTGCGAGTTATCCCTATGACGATTTACCCATTGCTGGAAAAACGGGCACTGCTCAGGGTGCGGCTAGCCTTCCATGGAATGATTCGTCGGCCTTTGGTGCTTTCAGTCTTGACTCGGCTCAGCCATATGTCGTGACGGCCTATTTGGAGAAATCTGGTTACGGATCAAAGGCGGCGGCGCCCGTTGTTAAATGTATGTTCATGGCGACGATCGGCGCAGCAACAAAAGCTGAAGTGCTGCCGTCAAACCCACTTGATATCGCCGCGACGGTCGCCGCTCCCGAGCGGTCTTTGCCAAGTAATCGGTGTCTGGGTGGCGCCACTTACGGTGGGCGTGACTGATGGTTTATCCGGTATTGAATCGGCGCAATCAAAGTCGAAGCCAGAATCGATTTGGCAATATTCGTTCAGGTCCCGGAGACCCGAGTCGAAACATCGACTGGACGATGTTGATACCAGTAGTTCTTTTGGGCATTATTGGAGCGTTTGCGATTTATAGCGCAACCTTTTGGAAGGTTGATTCAGATCCGTATTGGTTCACGGTGCGTCAAGTCACCTTCTTGATTGCTTCGGCAGTTGTGCTGGTCATTGTGATGGCCTTTGACTACCAAGTCCTTCGCGAGCGGGCCTATTTTTTATATGGGTGCTCAATCATCGCGTTATTGATGGTGCTGTCGGTCGGTGCGTTGAAGGGTGGGGCTCGACTTTCTTTTGACTTTGGTCCAGTGTCATTTCAGCCTGCCGAGTTTGCTAAACCAGCAGTTCTCGTGGCCTTAGCGGCGTACTTTAGTGAGTCCCGCGAAGAAGTGATGGGCTACTCAAAGTTCGTAGGTGGTTTGGTGCTCGTCGGAATCCCGACGACATTGATCATCGTGCAACCCGACCTTGGCTCAGCCTTTGTACTGATCGTTGGCGCGTTGGCAATTCTGGTGATGGCCGGGGCGAGGCTGCGGTATTTGGCGTTGATCAGTATGTTGACAATTGCCACGGTGGCCGCTGCGGTCGTGGCTGGCATCGTTGACCGATATCAACTCAAGCGCATTACCGCATTCATCAATCAAAACTCAACGGATAGAGACCTCGAGCGTTACGTCTTCCAAGTTCGTTACGCTAAGCGGGCGGTGGCAACTGGTGGCTGGTTTGGCAAGGGGTATCTTGATGCTCCGTTGACCAACGGCAAGTTCATCCCAGTGCAGCAAAGTGACTTCATCTTTTCGGCGATTGCCGAGCAATTCGGAATGATTGGTGGGGGAGTCGTTCTTGGCTTGTTCGGACTGTTGCTCTTCCGGATCTGGCGGGTGGGGCACCTCAGTAAAGATCTCTTTGGCTCGTACATCTGTGCCGGCATTTTTGGGGTCATCTTGTGGCATGTTTTTCAAAACATCGGGATGACTATGGGAATCATGCCGGTCACTGGTGTGCCTTTGCCCTTTGTGAGTTACGGGGGTTCGTCGCTTGTGGCCTTTGCCATCATGATTGGTTTGGTCGAGAGTATCCACATGCGCCGGATGCGCTAACTCAATGTATGAAGCAGGCAACAACGACCGCTAGGCAGACTTATCCACAGGTCGGGTGTGGCGATAAGTGACCCGTCGTGTCAGGCTGACGGTACAATTCGCAAATCATGACATCCCTGTGGTCTCGGCTAGAACCGCTTCTTGCTCGGGTGCGCAAACCAGCCCGCTATATCGGGTGCGAAGATGGAGCGATAGTTCCTCAGCACGGCCACGGAAAGGTGGCTTGGCTCCTCGCTTACCCCGATGTGTACGAGGTCGGCCTGCCCAACCAAGGGCTGCAGATCCTGTACGAGATCCTGAATGAGCGCCCCGACGCCGTTGCCGAGCGTACCTACGCGCCCTGGGTAGATCTTGAGGCGCTCATGCGTGAGCGTGGGATTCCACTATTTTCGGTGGATTCTCATCGCGCTGCCGAGGATTTTGACATCTTGGCTTTCAACTTGTCCTCTGAACTGGTTTTCACCAATCTGCTCAATATGGTTGATTTGGCCGGGGTGCCTGTGCGAGCTGAGTTGCGTTCGCCGACCGACCCGTTAGTGATGATCGGTGGTCATGCCGCCTTCAACCCCGAACCCATGGCCGATTTTATTGATGTCGCGGTACTCGGTGAAGGCGAGGAAGTGATCGGTGAGATCACTGAAGTTGTTCGAGAATGGAAGGTCTCGGGCCGTACCGAAGGTTCCCGCTTGGCGGTTCTGAAGGCACTTGCGCAGATCCCCGGGGTGTATGTTCCGTCGCTCTACGGCGTTGAATACGACGGGGATCACATTCGAGAAATCAAGCCCCTGTATGCCGGTATTCCCGAGCGAGTCATGAAGCGCACTGTGTCTGATCTTGGTGATTGGGATTACCCGCGTCGTCCGCTTGCCCCGTTGACTGAAGTCGTGCACGACCGATTAGCGGTCGAAGTTTTTCGAGGCTGCACTCGCGGATGTCGTTTTTGCCAAGCAGGCATGATTACGCGACCGGTTCGCGAACGTCCCGCCGAACAAGTCCGCTCCATGATTGTCGATGGATTGCAACGGACGGGTTACAACGAAGTCAGCCTCACATCGTTATCAACGGCTGATTTCAGTGGAATTGAATCAGTCATCACCTCAATCGTGCCTGACCCCACTGCCTGCGGTGCACCAACTGTGAGTTTGCCGTCGTTGCGCGTTGATGCCTTTACCGTTGGTCTCGCTGCCAAGGTTGCTGGTGGACGCCGGAGCGGATTGACGTTTGCTCCCGAAGCTGGAACCTGGCGTCTGCGCACAGTGATCAACAAACTGATCACCGAAGAAGATTTGTACGGCGCGGTTGAATCAGCATTCGCTTCGGGTTGGTCGCGAGCCAAGTTGTACTTCCTCACCGGGTTACCTACCGAAACCGATATTGACACGCAAGGCATTATTGATTTGGCAGCTGGCTGTGTTGCTGTCGGTAAGCGTCATACCGGTCGAGCCAATGTGACAGTAAGTATTGGTGGATTTGTTCCTAAATCACACACTCCGTTTCAATGGTTTGGGCAAAACAGCGTTCCGGAATTGCGCCGCAAAATTGGATTAGTTCGCGATGCAGCGACGAAAACCAAGGGTGTCAATGTGAAGTGGCACGATCCGTCAGCGTCGTTGGCTGAAGGTTTAGCAAGTCGTGGCGATCGACGTATCGGAGCAGTCATCGAGCGCGTGTGGCGTGATGGTGGCGTATTCCAAGAATGGTCAGAGTATTTCAAACTTGATCGTTGGCTCGATGCGATGGCAGCCGAAGGATTGTCTCCCGATTTCTATATCACGCGACATCGCGACGAAAAGGAAATCTTGCCGTGGCATCACTTGTCGGCAGGTCTACATCAAGATTTCTTGTGGCAAGACTGGCGCGCATCGCTGAATGAATTCGGACTTGAAGATTGTCGTTGGACGCCGTGTTACGACTGCGGTGTGTGTACCGGCGACGGTCTCGAGCACATCGTTGCATCACCGATACCGCCGGCGGGCGGAAGCCAGGGGACTGGTCAAGACTTGTCGCGCGGCGGAATTACTCCTGTCACCTTGCGCAGCAAATCAAGTGTGGGTGCAACGTGAAAATTCGGGTGACGTACGCAAAATTGGGCAAGATTAGGTTCACCGGTCATCGGGACGTTGCCCATATGTGGGAGCGCACGTTGCGTAAAGCCGGGATTGCCGTCGCGATGTCGGTTGGGTTTACGCCTCGGCCAAAAATGGCCTTTGGTTTAGCGCTTCCAACGGGCGCTGAATCATTGATTGAACTGATTGATATCACTCTTGATCCAGTTTCGGGAGTGACTGTCGATGATCTTGACTCGATTGCCGATCGGCTCTCGACGAGCTTGCCGGTGGGCATGAGTGTGACGGGCATTCGTGAATGTGCTGGCACTGAAGTTTCTTTGCAAGAAGGCGTCGTTGCAACGACATGGGTCATGTTGGTCGCAGAACCAGAAAATGGACCCGATATTGCAACGGCAATCGAGCGCGTGATCAGCAGTGCCGAGGTTCTGCTGACCCGTGAACGCAAGGGAGAAAAACACCTGGACGATATCCGTCCAGGAATTTTGGAACTCCGTTCGGCTGACGCCGAACTGATGTCATCGTTACCGGCTGACTGGATTGGTGAATCCGCCGGCCACGCAATTGTTGCAACTCTCACCACTTCGGGTCGCGGGATTCGACCCACTGAGTTAGTCGAAGTTTTGGTACCTGACAGTGATCCGCCCATTAATCCCTGGGATCACCTCAATCGGGTACTTCGTATCAACCAATGGATTGAGCGAGACGGTGAGCGCGTTGACGTGCTCACTGGCCGCGCTGCGCACACTTCGGTGAGCGCATGAGAAAGGAACATCATCATGAACGAACCCCTATTTACGGATCCTGCCGACGAGCCAGAGATGGTCAGCGAGAACGTTAACGAGAGCAGCGCCGACGAATCTGAAACTGCGGCGAGCAACGCCTACAAGAAGCGTCGTCGCGGTTCACGGGGCGGACGTAATCGCCCTCGTCCCCAGGGAGCCACGGGTGACCCTGAAAACGATGATGATTTCGACGATGACGACAACGGCGACGACGTTGATGACGTTGACGATAACGGTGACGATGGTGATGAGTCGTACGACGAACCAGAGCATGTAACAACGCCAATCGCCGGAGTCCAAGACGATTTTGAATTGCCAGAACGTATGAGCGAAGGGCGTGCCGATGTTGACGCTGCGACCGAAGCATTAGTTCCGCGACCCAAGATTGGCGATACTCGGGCTAGCTCAGTGCCAGCAACTCCACCTTTAAGCTCGACTCCGTCGGGTGTCACCATGCCTGGCGGAACTCGTGCCGGCGGGCCGCGTCCCAATAATCAGCGCAAAGGCAAGGGTCAGCAGACTGCGAAAAAGAATCCAGCGAATGA
>LFFB01000026.1 GCA_001510335.1 Actinobacteria bacterium casp-actino2
GGTGCGTTCATCCACGATGTAATCGCGGTCTGGCCATTCATCTGCGGCTGCTTCAAAGAGGTCGGCGAGGTTATAAGTCGTTGCTGGCATATGTGTGTGATAGCACATCGCGGTCGATGAAGCCGAACCACCGCGTTGCGTAGTAGAAGATAAGGAAGCAATTTGACATCTACTAAGGAGAAATCATGTCTGGCACCGAGCATCTGTTGACCGAAGTGGTGGGACACACATTGGTGGTCACCATGAACCGGCCCGAAGCCAAGAACGCCCTCAGCCCCGCAATGATCGTGGGCTTGGCCGATGCTTGGGTTCGACTCAACGAGGACGACGACATTCGATGCGCGATTTTGACTGGCTCTGGCGGGTCTTTCTGCACCGGCATGGATCTCAAGGCCCGCGCCAATGACGATGCCGGCCCAAACCCCTACCAAGAGCGTTGGGCGGCCGACCCGGACCTTCATTGGAAGGCACTGCTGCGTCACTACCGATTACGCAAACCGCTCATCGCTGCGGTTGAAGGATTCGCTGTTGCCGGCGGGACTGAAATCTTGCAAGCAACTCACTTACGCGTGGCCGGCGAAAGCGCAACGTTCGGAGTGTTTGAAGCCAAGCGTGGTCTTTTTCCGGTGGGCGGAAGTACGGTTCGACTGCAACGTCAGATTGGGTACACGAATGCTCTCGAAATGTTGTTGACGGCACGGGGATACACCGCTGCTGAGGCCAAGGAAATCGGCCTCATCGGACATGTGGTGCCCGATGGTCAAGCTTTGACGAAATCCTTGGAATTGGCCGAAATGATTTGTGCGAACGGTCCGCTCGCAGTTGAGGCGATCTTGAAGTCGGTCCAAGAAACAGCAGCGTTGCCCGAGGCCGAGGCCCTCAAGCTTGAGTTCGAAATTGGCTGGCCGATTTTCTCGACGAATGATTCAAAAGAGGGTCCGAGGGCATTCGCTGAGAAGCGCTCCCCCAACTGGACCCGCACCTGACCCGGAACTAATCAGCCACTCTGTACTTTGAGTTCCACCAGTCGAAACCCAAAGTACAGAGTGGCTGTTTTTACCCACTTTGGAAGATAGTTACCGCTAGGCGGCAGCCGAATTCCAAAGTGGCGATTTTTAGGGTTTGGTGGACGAGACGAGCCACATTGCAAAGAACTGGCTACCGCCGCCATACGCATGTCCTATGGCCTTCTTCGCCCCTTCAATCTGATGCTCGCCAGCCTTGCCCATCACCTGCATCGCCGCTTCACCAAATCGCAGCATTCCGGACGCACCGATCGGATTACTTGAGAGCACGCCACCTGACGGGTTGACCGGCAGCGAGCCGCCCATTTCAGTGATGCCATCTTCAACCCAACGCCACCCTTCGTTGCGCGGTGCGAATCCCAAGTTCTCCAGCCACATCGGCTCGAACCAAGCGAACGGCACGTACATCTCAACGACGTCAATTTCTTCAGCTGGATTCTTAATTCCGCCTTTACGCCACAAATCAGCCGCGCACATTTCTCCGGCAACCGGGCTCACTTGTTCACGGCCGGCAAATGCAGTTGGCTCGCTACGCATCGACGTTGCGTGAACCCATGCTTTTGGTCCGGCGTGCTTGTCGGCGCGCTCTTCGCTCATCAACACCAACGCCATCGCACCATCGCTTGACGGGCAGGTTTCAATAAAGCGAATCGGGTCCCACAACATTGGGGTCTCGAGTGCTTTTTCAAGCGTCCAATCGGGTTCATGCAAATGCGCGTACGGGTTCTTGCACGCATTTGTTCGATCTTTCACTGCAACCATTGCACCAATATGTGACGGCGCACCAGAACGAGCGATATATCCACGCACGATCGGCGAGAAGTATCCACCAGCACCGGCGTGCACGGGCATACCAAACGGAATCGGCACACTTAAAGCCCACATCGCGTTGCCGTCACTTTGCTTTTCAAAGCCGATTGTCAAAACTGTTCCGTGAATTCCCGCCATCACATGTTGCGCCGCAACAATCGCTGTCGATCCACCCACTGAACCCGCGGTGTGAACGCGGAAGACTGGTTTGCCGTGAGCGGCTAACGCATCAGCCAGCCACAGTTCTGGCATTGCCACACCTTCAAGAGAGTCCGGCGCCTTACCGATCACAATCGCATCAACATCAGCAATCGTGATGTTGGCATCAGCCAACGCACGATCAACTGCCTCGCGCACCAAACCAGCAATTGAAACATCGGCGCGACAAGCCGCGTGCTTTGTTTGTCCTACTCCGACGACCGCACAAAGTTCAGCCATGTCACTCACCCTCCATGACGCATACCAGATTTTGTTGCAACATCGGCCCACTTGTGCAGTGAGCCAAAACTCGATCAGCCGAAGCGGCAAAAATACTTTCAGCAGCTTCGGCAAATCGTGCCAAGCCCGCGGCCATTAATGGGTTCGCCACCAATGCACCTCCACTTGGATTGATATGCGTTGATTCGCCTAAGCCCATCGCGTTTCGCAGCAGCAGCTCTTGATGCGTGTACGGAGCGTGAATCTCGGCAACATCAATGCGGTCATTACCTACTCCGGCTTTTTGTGCAGCAATCGCAGCCGACGAACTCTCAATCATTGAACGAGCGCCCAAACGCTGCGTATCAATGCGGTGATCGATTCCTCGAATCCAAGCCGGCCGCTCTGCTAATCGACGAGCGATATCACCGGCCGCCAAAATAACTGCGTTACAGCCGTCAACAGGAGTCGCACAGTCGTGTGCACGCAGCGGATTCATGGTGTACGGCATCGCTAATAGTTCTTCAACTGATTCATTGCCTTTAGTGAACGCAATCGCGTTGTTGTTCGCATCACGACGACTACGCGATGCAACTTCAGCCATCTGTCGTTCGGTCATAACACCAGCATCGAGGCAGGCGCGAGCTTGTAATGCAGCAAGTGCGTCAAACCCGGGCTTCAGCGGTGCAACCATGTAAGGATCGGTTTGCAAACTAAGGATTTGATCAATTGGCCCAGAGGTTGTTTTCCCATTTGAGAAGACAAGAGCGACGTCGACCTCACCAGTTTGAATCTTGACCCATGCTTCGTAAAGAGCAAGGGCACCATCTGCTTCAACATGGCTTTCGATAATCGGCGGCCACGCACCAATTGCATCTACCGCTGCAACAAAACTGAACGGCTGACCGCTCATGTAGTCGCACGAACCGTGACACCAAAAGCCAATGTCGCTTCGTTCAATTCCGACTTTGTCCAGCAACTGTTGAATAACTGGTAACAAAATTTCTACCGATGTAAAAGTGCTGTTGACTTCACTCGGACGCTGCACAGTTCCGACGATTGCAATATCTCGTAGCGCCATCAGCTTGCTCCCGATTCTGTGCCCATCACACGATCTGGCTCACCAGTGGGACGAAAGTGTTGAATGTTTTCCAACGACGGACCCCATTCAGATTTGTCTTTCCACACTGGTTCAACCCGCATACCAATGCGCACATCTTCTGCTTCACATTCTTGAATGAGGTGCTGCATGGAGATGTCAGCACCGTCAAGCAAAATTTGCGCAGCCACATACGGTAATTTAATTTTTTGTCCTAAGAACGGAACGTTGACGATGCAAAAAGTTGTGATCGTTCCCTTCGGTCCTACTTCAACATCGCCAGCCAAAATTTTGGCGCACTTCGGACACACACCATTGCGCGGAGGGAAATACACCAGAGCACAACTCGGACAACGTTTGCCGACAAACTTGCCATTCATGAGACCTGCGAGGTGGCTTGTCGCATTAGGACCAGCTGACCAGTTGTAGGTCACGCCAATTGGTTGACGAAGTCGTACCAATCCATCGGCTTCACTCATGACACACCTCCCACAACATCAAAACAGGCAATGTCGGTGACGCCGCCGGGTCGATCCTGCGCCCAACGAACCTTCACTTTGGTGCCAACTGCAATGTTCTCGGGCGAACCCGCATCAACTGCGTGCAACATCGGCACATCGGCCCCGTCAATCGTGATCAGAGCCCAGGCGAAAGGATGAGCCAGAGGTTGACCTTCAACTGGGGTGGATTGCCACGCCCACGTGGTCACCGTTCCCATATCAGATAGTGATACCCATTCACTTAATTGTTCGCCGGTCAGTGGGTCGAACTCGGCCGGAGGGAAATACACCCGTCCGTCGCTTCCGCTAGTCCCTTCAAGTCGACATTCGGATAACGACGTGAAGAACCGTGACAGCAATGTTCCCACGGTTCTTTTGTACGGGTACGAGACTTCGAGCGGCGCTACAAAAACGTCGCCGACCATGGCGTGAGATGTTGTTCCAGACACAAATAATTTCTTATCACGCCAGCGGCTTGCAGGACTCATTACAAAACACTTCTCTCGCCTTACTCTTCCCGACTCGCCTATACCTACGTTGGGCCTTTGTTGCTAGTGTCACAGTGTCAGGTCATGGGGATCTTGGCTAGGTAGGGGGAAGACATGTCTCGTTCGTTGAAATTCGGGTCAATGAAATTTGTTCGTACATGCGCAGCAGTTTCTTTGATTGCACTTGCAACAGTCGGTTGCTCGAATCGCAACAGTGATGACACGGCTACGACTCAAGCACCTGCCACCGCCGCACCAACAGCAACCGACGCTCCGAGCGCCACTGACGCACCCGTCACGACCGATGCACCTACTGGTCCAATGTTTGGAACAATGGCGAGCCCCTGTGGTCCAGCCACTGAAGCTGGAGTTCCTACGATCGCCGATGGTCAAAACGGTGGCGACACGATCAAGCTTGGCACTGCCAATGACCATGGCTACGAAGGCGCCCCAGGTACCACTCTTGAAATGCTTGATGCTGCCAAGGCCTTCGCTGGTTGGTGCAACGCCCAAGGTGGCGTGCGCGGACTCCCGATCGAGATCGTCGACCTTGACGGCAAATTGTTCTCGGTTCCTCCCTCGATGGAACAAGCATGTAGCGAAGTGTTCGCAATGGCTGGTGGTGGCTGGGTCTTTGACGACCAGATGTACCCCCGATTCCACGAATGCGGAATGATCTCATTCTCGGGCTATGCCGTGAGCGCAACAGCGTCCATGGCCAATGGAAAGATTCAGCCGATTCCCAACCCACCCAATGAAAAGCCAGCTCAATGGCTGAACTGGGCTAGGGACACCTATCCCGAAGCAATCAAAAAAGCTGCGCTTATCTACGGTGACTTTTTAACAACCAAGAATGTCGCCGATCAATTAGCAGCAACGATGAAGGTTGTCGGTGGATTCGGCGAGCCGTCAATGATTACTTATAACCCCGCTGGCGAAGCTAACTGGACTCCTTTTGCACAAAAATTGAAATCCGCTGGCATCACATTCATGTCGTTCGTTGGAACTGACTCAAACTTAGTCTTGCTCTACAAAGCAATGCGCGAAGTTGGTTATGTACCAGACGTCGTACTGAACGATGCCAACTTCTATTCGTCCATGATGGTCGCCGAAGGTAACGCCGCCTCCAACGAAGGCTTCTTAGCCCGAACGATGTACGCACCTTTTGAAGAAGCCGAAGATTTCCCAGGTATGGCCTCGTACTTAGCCATGATGGCGACGCACAACCGAGAGGGACGTATCGCCGGTCTTGGATTGCAAGCAACTTCCGCCTTGCTGATGTTTGTCACCTCTGCTAACGCATGTCTTGATAGCAACAACAACGTTCTCGAGCGTGAATGCGTATTAGCAGAAGGTATGAAGATCACTTCTTGGACTGGTGGAGGTCTGCACAGCGAAACCAATCCGGCTGCTAAGACTGCACCTAAGTGTGGGCTCATCATGGGCATCAAAGATGGCAAATGGGCGCGTATCTATCCAGAGGTGGGTTCAGCCGATGACAATGGTGGCGGTTGGCATTGTGATGAAAACGGAGCAGTCGAAATTGTGGGCGACTTCGGCGATGTGACATCTGGTGTTGATCCAACTCGGCCAAACTGAGTCGGCTTCAATGTGATGAATCGATCTGATCTCTGATGCAAGAACTTTTGACGTTCACCATCATTGGTCTGTCCACGGGCGCTATCTATGCAGTAGTCGCCAGTGGCTTGGTAGTCACGTACACAACATCTGGCATATTCAACCTTGCTCACGGGGCGACCGGAATGCTGGCTGCATTTACGTATTGGCAATTGCGATTTGACTGGAATCTGCCCGCCCCAATAGCGCTCTTCATCACGCTGTTCGTTTTATGTCCGATCTTTGGACTGGTTACTGAACGATTCGTTATGCGCGGCTTACAGGGCACCTCCGAGGTCGTCAAACTGTCGGTGACAGTTGCGTTGTTTGCATTCATGATCGGAATCGCTAACTGGATTTGGCCGAGCGATTCAAGCCGTGAGGCCTTCTTAAAGTTCTATGAAGGAAACAAGGTTTCAATTTTTGGCATCAATATCAGCTGGCACAAACTCATCACCTTCGGTTGCGCAATCTTGGTCGCCATTGTTTTGCGTCTCTTGTTGTTCCGCACTCGCATGGGCGTTGCGATGCGGGCAGTTGTTGACGATCGCGCACTGACCGAACTCAATGGTGGTCGCCCTGATCGCGTGGCCATATTCGCGTGGGCGCTCAGCGCAATGCTTGCTGGCCTCGCCGGAATCTTGCTCGCTGGCGAACAGCAACTCAACATTGAGCCGCTCGTTTTTTTGGTTATCAATGCATACGCCGCGGCCATCATCGGTCGCTTGAAGAATTTGCCGATGACGTTTGCTGGAGCCGCAGTTCTTGGTTTGCTGGACGCGTACTACCTTCAGTTCTCTGACAAGTCTTGGTTCCCACAATCAATTATGGGATTCGGAATTTCTGGGATGCGAGCGTCAATTCCCACGATCGTTCTTTTCATCGCACTTCTCGCCCTTCCACAAAGTCGACTGCGCGCGGGTGTCGTGCGTATTCGCGAACAGAATAAGATGCCAGCCTGGAACACATCATTGTTAGGCGCGGTTTCGCTCATTGCTGTCGTGGTTGCCATATCCGGCATGCTCACACGCTCAAACACTCTTTTGTTGCTCAACGGATTCACCTTTGCCATCGTGGCATTATCGCTTGTCCCTCTTACTGGATACGCCGGCCAAATGTCGCTTGCGCCGTTGACCTTCGCTGGTCTTGGTGCAATTGCGATGTCAAAACTTCCGGGCGACGGCAACTTGCTGACATTAATTGCGGCGGTTGTCATCGTTGCGCTCGTCGGTGCACTTGTTGCACTCCCCGCCATTCGACTCTCTGGAATTTACTTGGCACTATCAACAGCAGCGTTTGCAGTGTTGGTGACAAAACTTATTTTCAATCAGAAGCAAACTTTCATGAGTGGCAATATCTCGGTGCCAGTGCTGGATATCCCGTTCCTTGAAATCAATACACCGCGTGGCCGCCTCATTTTGGCATCAATCGCATTCTCAGTCTTAGGTCTCGGAGTCGTGGCAATTCGCCGCAGCCGCCTTGGACGTCGTCTCATAGCGCTGAAAGACTCTCCGGCTGCAGCAGCAACGTTAGGTATGAGCCTGACCCGCACCAAGTTGGCAGCCTTTGCTATTTCGGCTGGCATCGCAGCCTGTGCAGGCGCACTAGCCGGCGACAAAGTCAGTCCGCAGCAATATGACTTCACTCAAAGCCTGCCCATCGTGTTGCTCACGGTCGTCGGCGGAGTCGGAACTGTCGGAGGCGCATTGTTTGGTGGCCTAATGCTTGGTGGCAACTCAGTCCTCGCAACCGTTGTACCAACACTCAAGAACGTCACCAAGATTCTTCCTGGCACAATCGGCGTCACTCTCGGCCGCAATCCGAGTGGAGCAGCCAATCAGATTGCTGATGCTTATCGCTCACTCACCAATCGTTGGAGCCTGCTTGCATTTGCCGCGGCAGGCGCAATTGTCATCTGGATTCTTGATGCGCAATACGTGATTTCTCACTGGGCGTTCTTTATTGCTGGAGTCTTCTGGATACTTGCCGTCACCCCTAACCTGGTCGGCATTATGCAAGCGACAAGAACTCGTCGAATCATTGCGAGCATCTATCTCGGCATCGGCGTCATTGTCTCAATTTCAATTGACTGGGATAACGCAGTTGACTCAACGGGCAAACGTCTCATCGCACTCATTCTGCTTATTGCTTTGTTTGGTGTTGGGGCACAACGAGTCGCCGAGAATGCGCCGCGAATCCATCGCTCGTCGCCTGACGTGATCGGTCTAACAAAAGATTTCACCGACGAAGAACTTGATCATGCCGAGCGCGAGTTAGGTGTGGTGCTCTGATGTCACTTCTTGAAATTCGCGGCGTCATGGTTCGCTTTGGTGGAGTCATGGCCATTGGCGGCGTCGACCTTGATGTTCAAGCTGGCGAAGTCACTGGTCTGATCGGTCCTAACGGTGCTGGCAAGACCACCCTGTTTAACGTCATCAGCGGAATGCAAGAGCCGACTGCTGGTTCGGTGCATGTCAGTGGCGTTGACGTGACGAACGAAGCCCCGCACCGTCGAGCCAAGCGCGGTCTTGCTCGAACCTTCCAACGCCTCGAATTGTTTAGTTCGCTGACCGTACGTGACAATGTGCGCGTTGCCGCCGAACTTGCGGCGCTCACAAACATCGATGAGACAGTTGACAATCTGCTTCAAAAAGTCGGAGTCAGTGATTTAGCCGAACAAACAGCGGGCGATCTTCCTACCGGATCAGCACGCCTCGTTGAGATAGCCCGTGCTCTCGCAACTGGTCCGCATTTACTTCTTCTTGATGAGCCAGCTTCTGGTCTTGATGAAGCAGAAAGCGAACGCCTTGGTGTTTTATTGCGACAACTCACCGCCGATGGACTTGGTGTTTTACTTGTCGAGCACGACATGAGTTTGGTCATGCATGTATGCGATCAAATTTTTGTGCTCGATCTCGGACTCATTATCGCCAACGGAACACCAACGGAAATTCAACATGACCCCAAGGTGCTTCAGGCATATCTCGGAGCGCCATCATGACAAATCCGATTCTCGAACTACGCAATATTCGCGCCTCGTACGGATCAATTGAAGTACTTCACGGAGTCAATCTTTCGATCGGCCGCGGAGAAGTTGTCGCCCTCCTTGGTCCAAATGGTGCGGGCAAGAGCACCATGATCAAAGTTGTTAGCGGTCTCTTGCGACCCACATCTGGTCAACTTGTTGTTGGTGGTCGCGACGTCACCGGAGCCGCAGCAAATGCACTTGCTCGAACTGGGTTGTGCACGATCCCTGAAGGGCGCGGCATTTTCCCCAACCTCACTGTTCGCGAGAACCTGTTGATGGCGACATACAGCGGCCACAAATTGTCAGATATTGAGGAGAGCACATACACGCGGTTTCCTCGACTCAGCGAACGTCGTACGCAACTGGCCGGAACCTTGTCGGGTGGCGAACAGCAGATGTTGTCACTAGCCCGAGCGCTCGCAACCAATCCCGTGATTTTGTTGCTCGACGAATTATCAATGGGACTCGCCCCATTGATCGTTGCCGAGCTCTATCAGCAAGTGGCCGCAATCGCCGCCGAAGGCGTTTCAGTTTTAGTCGTCGAACAGTTTGCCCGTACAGTGCTCGGTGTTGCTGATCAAGCAGTGTTACTGGCTCACGGAAAAGTTCAAGTCTCAGGTAAAGCATCTGAAATCGGCGAAGATGTTCTTGCCGGCGCATATCTAGGTTCATAAATTCTCTTACTGAAAGAAACGGACACGACAATGAATGAAGATCGAATCCAAACCTTCGCCGAAGAAATCGGTGAATTGAAATTGCGTGGCGCGCGCGCAGATCGCGAACGCTGGCTCTTAATTTTGGGTGGGCTCGGATTGATCGCCGGAGTTGGCTTAGCAGTCTTTGGTGGTTTTCAAGCGAGCGGTACCACAATCCTTGGTGACCAAATTGCCTTTTTGGCAACTGGCACACTGATCGGACTCGCGCTTGTCATCGCTGGTGCAGCGCTATTCATCCGCTACTCAATTGCCCGCTTCATGCGTTTTTGGCTGGTGCGTCTCGTTCACGAACATCGCAGTGAAACTGACCGCGTCATCAAAGCACTCGGCGATATTGAAGCAAAACTCAATAAGTAGAAATCAACGAGCGCGGTAGGTCCCGCCGCCGAGTCCGCTGGTGTCTTTGTTGAGACGCTTCGACAAGTGCATTCCTTCAAGGATGAATTCAACTGCCGCAGCAACACTGGCTGCACTGTCATCACCATCAATCAGTGCATCAACAATCGGACGCAACGAAGGAATATCGCCAATGAGCATTGCCTGCTCTTCAGAAGGGACGTCTTCACCGGTGTGAACGATTGCTCCCTCTTCAAAAGCAGTAAGCACGGCTCCGGTTAATTCTGGTTGCACAACCTGGCGATACACGGTCAGAACTGAAGCCTTAATGAGGTCGCGAAGTACTTGTCCCTCGCGACCCTCTTCAAGCGCTTCAATTTCAATCTTCCCACCAGTTGATGCCGCAAATGCATCAAGGTCGCATACGCGAGGAACCACATTGGTTTCGCCTAATCGCAATCCACGACGCAAAGCATTTGCTGCCATCACTTCATAGTTACTCACACTCAAACGCACACTGACACCACTGCGCTGATTGACCTGACTGCTGTTGCGTGCCAACTGGCTAAATATTGCAACGACAAGTTCCATGTAGGCCGGAACAGTTACCTTGACATCACCGACACTTGGTGGACGGGCTTCTTGACGAATGATCTGTACTTCAGTCGTTGCTTCAAGTGGATAGTGCGTACGAATCTGACTACCGAAACGATCTTTCAGTGGAGTGATAATGCGACCACGATTGGTGTAGTCCTCGGGGTTTGCTGAAGCCACAAGCAACACGTCGATTGGTAAGCGAATTTTGTAACCGCGAACTTGAACATCGCGCTCTTCAAGAATGTTCAATAGACCAACCTGAATACGTTCCGACAAGTCGGGTAATTCGTTAATGGCAAAAATACCACGATTCGTACGCGGCACGAGCCCGTAGTGCAGCGTGAGTTCATCACTGAGGTAACGACCTTCAGCAACTTTGATGGGGTCAACTTCACCGATGAGGTCAGCAATTGATGTATCGGGAGTTGCTAGCTTTTCACCGAAGCGAACATCTCGATGGATCCATGTGATGGGGGCTTTGTCGCCTTTTTGTTCAACGAGATCACGCGCTTGCTTTGAGACGGGATTATACGGATCGTCATTAATCTCGCTGCCTGCAATAATCGGCAACCACTCGTCAAGCAATCCCGTCAAACTACGGATCATGCGGGTTTTGGCCTGTCCGCGCTCTCCTAAAAAAATCACATCGTGACCGGCCAAGATTGCATTCTCGAGCTGTGGCATGACGGTGTCTTCGTAACCGAGGACTCCTTCGAATAATGGCTGCTTCGCCATAATGCGCGCAACTGCATTGCGACGCATTTCTTCTTTGACGGGACGTGATACCCATCCAGATGCTTTGAGTTCACGAATAGTGGCCGCTGAGGGCGCCGGAGTAGAAGACATATCTTGAGAGTAATCCCCCATCATTGAAACGCAATGATCGTGCCCTTTCTCAACTACCGTTTGAGGTGTGACAACATCGACCGAGCATGAGAACGAGAACTGGACTTCTCTTGATCTCTCTGGCCAGTGGCGGGTCACCAAAGCCACTGACGACGCCCTTCGCACGAGCGTTGGACTTGATACCGATGATGAAGAGTGGGCCACAATTCAGGTGCCGAGCCATTGGCAGTCACATCCCCTTTTCGCCACCGAAAATGGACCGCTTTTGTACCGCAAAGATTTTGAACTTGACGTACCAAGTGAAGGCGAGCGTCGTTTCATCGTGGTTGACGGACTCTTTTATCAAGGTGATGTGTGGCTCGATGGCGCCTACCTAGGCGACCCTGAGGGTTACTTCATTCCTCATGCGTACGACATCACCGCCCTAGCTTCACTCGACACCGAACACGTCTTGGCTGTCGGCGCCACGTGCAGCCCGCAGCGGGACAAAAAAGCCAAACGCAATATCACTGGAGTCTTTCAACATTGGGATTGCATCGACCCCTATTTCAATCCTGGTGGCATTTGGCGTGGAGTGCGCATTGAGCGCTCAGGACCAGTACGCATTGATGCGCTACGAGTTTTGTGTCGTGATGCCAACGAAGCGAGAGCGAACGTTCGTCTCAGCGCACGGCTTGATAGCAACAATGAACTTGCGGTTCGCATTGTTACTTACGTCAATAATCAGGTCGTTGAAGAAATTGAGAAATCGCTGGCGACTGGTATTAACACTCTCGACTGGGATATCGATATTGATGAACCCAAGTTGTGGTGGCCATGGTCGTTGGGTGAGCAAAATCTGACCGATATTCGAGTTGAAGTCATACACGACAACACACTTAGCCACTCAACCACTCGTCGAACTGGTTTACGCGAAGTGGCTGTTCAAGATTGGGTGTATTCAATCAACGGTGAACGCATCTTTTTGAAGGGTGCGAATCTCGCGCCAACGCGAGCCATGCTAGGCGATGCCACCGAAACTGAATTACGTCGCGACGTTGAATTAGCCCGCGAGGCCGGTCTTGATTTGGTTCGTGTGCATGGGCATATCTCTCGCACCGAGTTGTATGACGCTGCCGACGAACTCGGAATGTTGATTTGGCAAGACTTCCCATTGCAATGGGGATACGCCCGACAAATTCGCCGCCAAGCAGTTCGCCAAGCCGAAGAAGCAGTCAATCTTCTTGGACACCACCCATCAATCATGACCTGGTGCGCGCACAATGAGCCATTTACATTCAATGTCTCTCCCGGAGAATCTTTCGACTTGAAAAAGATGGTCGTTCCTTTTCTTGCCGGCCATCAATTGCCCACATGGAATAAAAGTGTCCTTGACCGTTGGGTGAAACGTTCATTTGAAAAAGCTGATGTCACGCGACCAGTCATTGCGCACAGCGGAGTGTTGCCGCACTTACCCACACTTGACGGTACTGATAGTCACTTGTATTTCGGTTGGTATCACGGCAACGAACGTGACCTTCCTGGTTTTGCTGCGAAGATTCCCCGACTCATGCGCTTCGTCAGTGAATTTGGCGCGCAAGCCATTCCTGAATCAACAGAGTTCATAGATACATCTGAGTGGCCAGTTTTAGATTGGGAAAATCTAGAAAACAAGTTCGGTATGCAACGCGGGAATTTTGAAAATCACTGCCCCGCTTTAATATTTGACAGTTTTGATGATTGGCGGGTTGCCACTCAGGTGTATCAAGCAGACGTCATTCGCTATCACATTGAAACTCTTCGTCGATTGAAGTACCGGCCTACTGGTGGCTTTTGCATGTTTGCGCTCAACGACGCCATGCCCATGGTTTCTTGGAGCGTTCTTGATCACAATCGAGTTCCAAAGTTGGGATACACCGCTTTGGCTGAAGCCTGTCGTCCAGTCATTGTGACGGCTGATCGCCTGCCACAATCAATGCGCCCTGGAGATCAAGTCCGCATTGCACTTCATGTTGTCAACGATCTACATCGCGAACTTGACGACGCCACAGTGACCGCAACTGTTGAGTCAACGGGCGATCCTCAGGTCTGGCAATTCGAAGGCGCCATTGCCAGTGATAATTGCACCCTGGTTGGCCACATCCTCATCACTGCACCCTTCGCTGAGGGACCGGTGATGCTTGATTTGACTCTCGTGAGCGGCGATGTGGTTGCGACGAATCGCTACCACACCAACGTCATCGCGAATTAGCACCTAGTTGGGCAAAATAACCACCGAAAACGGGGTGTTGTCGCGCCCAAGAATTAGCTGCGGGAGATTTCTTTGCGGTTCTTGAGTTTGGACTTGCGATAGTCCTTGTTCATCAACGCAATGACATCAATCGAAATTTCTTTCGGGCATGCGGCTTCACATTCACCGTGGTTGGTGCATGAACCGAAGTACTCGTCCATTGTCTCAACCATGGCTTCGGTGCGCTTATAACGCTCGGCCTGACCCTGTGGCAACAAGTTGAGGTGAGCGATCTTGGCAGCAGTAAACAAGTTGGCTGCGCCATTCGGGCAAGCCGCCACGCACGCACCACAACCGATGCATTGCGCCGAATCCATCGCGGCATCAGCAACGCTCTTCGGAATTGGAATGAGGTTCGCATCGGGAGCACCACCGGTGTTTGCCGAAATGAATCCACCTGATTCGATGATGCGGTCAAACGCCGAACGATCAACCATCAAGTCTTTGATGATTGGGAATGCCGAGGCACGCCACGGCTCAATCACGATTTCATCGCCACTCTTGAACTTACGCATGTGCAACTGACAAGTTGCGGTACTGCGCTCTGGTCCGTGGGCCTGGCCATTGATCATCAATGAACAAGTTCCACAGATTCCTTCACGACAGTCATGGTCGAACACGACTGGCAACTTGTTCTCGCCGATGAGTCCTTCGTTAAGCACATCGAGCATTTCGAGGAACGACGCTTCATCGCTGATCTCGGGCATGATGTGATCCTCGAAGTGACCCTTTGCGGCCGGACCCGACTGTCGCCAGATTTTGAGTTTGAGATCCTTGAGATGGTTGCTCACTTGTAGCTCCGTGTCGCTAGGTGAATTGCTTCAAAGTTGAGTTCTTCTTTATGGCGGATCGACTTGGTCGGGTCGCCAGTCCATTCCCAAGCGGCCACGTGAGCGAACTTTTCGTCGTCACGCGTGGCTTCGCCTTCGTCGGTCTGGTACTCGGCTCGGAAGTGACCGCCACAACTTTCTTCGCGCTCAAGAGCATCACGGCACATCAACATGCCCAACTGGAAGAAGTCATCAACACGACCAGCTTTTTCAAGCGTCTGGTTCATGCTTTCGGTATCACCAGTGACGCGTAGATCCTTTTGGAATTCTTCATATAAAGCAGGCAGTTCTGACAAAGCCTTTTCAAGACCTTGTTGCGTGCGCTCCATACCGCAGTAATCCCAAATGATGCGCCCGACTTCGCGGTGGAAGTAATCGGGCGAACGAGTTCCCTTGATATCGACGTAGCCCTGATAACGGGCTTGAGCCGCCAACTCGGCCGCCTTGAATGCCGGATGATCGGTACCCGGAATTGGCTTATTCAACATCGGTGCTAGATAGTTGCCAATTGTGTACGGCAACACGAAGTACCCGTCGGCCAAACCTTGCATCAGCGCCGAAGCACCCAAACGGTTTGCTCCGTGATCGGAGAAGTTGGCTTCGCCCGCAGCATACAAACCAGGAATGTTGGTCATGAGCTCGTAGTCGACCCACAAACCACCCATGGTGTAATGCGATGCCGGGTAGATACGCATCGGCATGTCGTACGGATTCTCACCAGCAATGCGTTCGTACATTTCGAACAAGTTGCCGTAGCGCTCTTCAACAACATCTTTGCCAAGACGATTAATAGCATCACTGAAGTCGAGGTACACACCGTTCTTCAATGGACCAACACCACGACCCGAGTCAACTGAACGCTTTGCAGCGCGTGACGAAATGTCACGTGGAGCCAAGTTGCCATAGCTCGGGTATAGACGCTCGAGGATGTAGTCACGCTCTGCTTCAGGAACCTGTGACGCGGGACGGGTCTCATCGGGATTCTGCGGAACCCATACCCGACCGTCGTTACGCAACGACTCTGACATAAGTGTCAACTTTGACTGCGTCGGATCGCTCTGTGGAATACAGGTTGGGTGAATCTGCGTGTAGCACGGGTTCGCAAATGTGGCACCATTGCGGTGAGCGCGCCAGGCAGCAGTGACGTTGCACGCCATTGCGTTAGTTGACAAGTAGAACACGTTTCCGTATCCACCCGTTGCCATCACAACAGCGTGTGCCGAGTGAGAAACAACTTCACCATTCACCAAGTCGCGAGTCACAATACCGGCGCAACGACCTTCAATAGTGACGACGTCAACGAGTTCGGTGCGGTTGAACATGCGCACATTGCCAAGACCAATCTGGCGAGCAAGTTGCTGATAAGCACCGAGCAACAATTGCTGACCGGTCTGACCACGGGCATAGAACGTTCGACTTACTTGTGCGCCACCGAATGAACGGTTGTCAAGCATTCCGCCGTATTCACGGGCGAATGGAACGCCCTGCGAGACCATTTGGTCAATGATGTTGACCGACACTTCAGCCAAACGATGCACATTGGCCTCGCGTGAACGGAAGTCTCCACCCTTGATGGTGTCGTAGAACAAACGATGAACGCTGTCGCCGTCACCTTGGTAGTTCTTGGCCGCGTTGATTCCACCTTGTGCAGCAATCGAGTGCGCACGACGGGGCGAGTCGTGGAAAGTGAAAACGTCTACTTGGTAACCAAGTTCGGCCATGGTTGCGGCAGCCGATGCGCCGGCGAGTCCCGAGCCAACAACGATGACTTTGAACTTGCGCTTGTTACCAGGCGCCACCAACTTGGCATCTTCTTTGTAGGTATTCCACTTGTCGTTAATCGATCCAGCGGGGATTTTGGAATTGAGTGTGATCGTCATTTTGAATATCTCCTAGTAATTCCGTACGTACCGGTCAGCCGACAACGCCGGCGAGAACTGCAATGGGGAACGAAACGTTGCCAACGACGATGATCGAGGCAAAGGCTGTTGCAACGGCGCGACGCCATTTATTGAATCGCGGATTGTTCCAACCAAGTGACTGGAACAAACTCCACACACCATGGAACAAGTGAGTACCAAGTGCAATGTTGGCCAAAACATAAAAGATCGCCACCGGAACTCGTTCAAGGCTGAACGCCACTGCGCCATAAACGTCCTTGAGACCTTCTGCATCTTTCGTGCCAACGTACGTGTTGATTGCGCCTGCACCAAAGGTGAGGTCTAGCAGGTGCCAAATAATGAACAAAAGAACAATGACACCGCTATACCGCATCGTTCGACTCGCAAAACTTGCGACTTGATAATCACGATCGCTTTGGTACTTCACTGGCCGCGCTTGTTTGTTGAGCACCGTCAATGAATAAGCGGCGTGAATGTGCAACACGGCCATGGCAAGAAGACCACCGCGAAAAATCCACAACATGGCCTTTTCAGGAAGAATTGGATACAACAACTTCTCTAGGAAGTGCGCATACTGATTGAGGTCGCTTTGACCCATGTACATCTTCAAGTTGCCGATCATGTGAAAGAACACAAAGCCCAACAGGCCGATTCCTGTAATGGCCATGACGTATTTCTTGCCGACGGCTGTGCCATATAGGTCGATCAAAAACGGCTTGCGCTTGCGAGCAACTCGTTCGACTGCGGTTCCGGAGACCGGACCCCTCTTCATCACTGCCTGCGCCATCGTGACCTGCGCCTTTCAAAAACGGATGCGGTTCATCGCACGATGAGCCTGCTGAGACGCTACCCCGACCACGCCCTTGACCCTGAAATCAACGAGCGAAAAACTCGGACTTTAGCCAACCGTCACAACGCCCCTCTGAGAAGAATCTCAAAGTTCCCCTTCAGTACTGGCGTGTCATGCCGCACTCACGGCTACGAATTCCCTACACTTCTTCCGCCCCTATTGGGTAGCCATCTGGGCTACCCCCATCGTGTTCCAAGGAGTTAGCTGGTGTTCTCACTATTTGCCGCAGAAGGCGGATGGCAGACTTTCACTCTCAAAGGTGGTGAATGGGCGGTTCTCTGGTTATCCGTAGCATCCGCGCTTCTCGCCCTCGGAGTTGGATTCTTCTTGGTCCGTAAAGTCCTGGCTGAAGATCAGGGTTCGCCCAAGATGCGCGAAATCGCTCAGGCCATTCAGTTTGGCGCTTTGGCTTATCTCAAGCGCCAGTTCAAGACCATCGCAGTCATCCTGATTCCCTTGGCGATCATCGTCTTTGTCACCTCGACCAAGATCTTGAAGCCCGACGACACGGTCGCCCTGTCCTTCGCTCAGGCTGGACTGTGGCGAACGGTTGCCTTTGTTTTGGGCTGTGTGGCATCGGGTTTGACTGGTTACATCGGCATGACCTTGGCCACCCAGGGCAACGTTCGTACCGCAGCTGCCGCACTCAGTGGCAGCATGCCTAAGGCCCTCACCGTTGCATTCCGCACGGGCGGCGTTGCCGGCATGTTCACGGTAGGTCTTGGCCTTCTCGGAGCAACCGCCATCATCATGGCCTTCCAGAACACCTCCTCAGTGATCCTCGTGGGCTTCGGCTTCGGTGGCTCGCTGTTGGCGTTGTTCCTTCGAGTTGGCGGAGGAATCTTCACCAAGGCCGCCGACGTCGGCGCCGACTTGGTCGGCAAGGTTGAAGCAGGCATTCCTGAAGACGATCCCCGCAACCCCGCAACCATCGCCGACAACGTGGGCGACAACGTGGGTGACTGCGCCGGTATGGCCGCCGACCTTTTCGAGAGTTACGAAGTCACCTTGGTGGCCTCGATCATTCTCGGTGTGGCTGCGTTCAACTCGATTGGTCTCAACCCCGCCCTAGGGTTGGTGTTCCCCTTGGCCGCTCGTGCCATTGGTGTCATCGCCTCAATCGCTGGCGTTTTCGCCGTGAAGGCCAAAGATGACGAAACCGATGCTTTGAAGCCCATCAACCGGGGCTTCTTGGTGGCTGGTCTTTTGACTCTGGTCGGAACACTGGCCTTGGCCCTCGGATACGTGGGCAACAGCAAGGGAACCCAGAACGAAAATGGCACCGCTGTCCTCTTGAGTGACGCTGGTTGGCGCGTCTTTGGTGCAGTTGCCATTGGTTTGATCTTGGCCCAGTTGGTCTCACGACTCACCGAGTACTACACCAGCACGCACTACCGACCCGTGCAAGAAATTGCTGAGTCATCCCAAACTGGTCCTGCCACCGTCGTTCTTTCGGGTACCGCTTACGGTCTTGAGAGCTCGGTGTACGCCGTCGTCGCAATTGCGATTGCTATCGGTGCAGCCATCGGCCTCGGTGGCGGCAACCTCACCTTCAGCTTCTACCTCGTCGCCTTGTGCGGTATGGGAATGTTGGCCACCACTGGAGTC
>LFFB01000027.1 GCA_001510335.1 Actinobacteria bacterium casp-actino2
AGGGCAGCAAAGCCCGATACGCCCGTAAGCTGCGCAATCAACCAGATCATCACCGAGGAGGAGAGCGAATACTCAACCCAACGGAAGTAGTTGCGGTTTTGCTTTAGTCCGCCCTTGTAGCGAGAGAAGAACCAGGGCGAAGAAATCAAGAAGTGGAAGAAAGCGGAGAGCAGCAGAAAGCCGATAACTCCAGCACCGATGTTGATGTCGAAGAGCTCAACCCGCTCTGGTGGAAGTGGAACCCCCGGAGGGCCTGTCGGGTATTCAATCGTTACTGGGAAAAGGATTTGGTTGTCCAACAGAGTTAGGACAAAGCTGAGGCCAGCTGCCTGAGCGAGGTGGAGGAATCCGGCAACTACGTTGTAGCTGCGCAATCTTGCGATGTATTCATCCTGTGTTCTTTGTTTCTTAGCCAATTTGGCCCCCTTAGTTCTTTCTCAGGCTACGCCTTAAACTGCTGCGAAGGAACTACCTAACGAGTAATTACAACCACCGGGAGGCTTGGTACTCTGCAAAGACCTTGCGGACGGTCCCGGATTTGCCCCGCACAACAATCGACTCAGCGAAAATAACTTCGCCTCGCTTTCGCACCCCCGAAACCAAGGGTCCGTCTGTGACACCGGTCGCAACAAAGAAAGTATTGTCAGAGCTAACCATTTCATTCATTTGATACACGTGGTCAAACCTCAGTCCAGCCTCACCGCCCCTCAACCTCTCCTCCTCGCTCAAAGGGTGGAGAATTCCCTGCATCTGACCACCCAGCGCCCTTACTCCAGCCGCTGTAATTACACCCTCGGGCGAGCCTCCGACTCCGAGGGCAATGTCGATTCGCGACTCCGAGCGAGCTGCTTGAATGCCAGCTGCAACATCGCCATCTCTAAGCAACCTTGTAGCGGCACCAGCACTGCGCACCTCATCAACAACTCCTTGGTTGTAATCCCGATCTAATACCGCGACCAGAACCTCATCAACCGGCTTACCTGCGCTCTTGGAATATTCCCTAATGTTTTCAGCAATAGACATGGTTAAGTCGCAAACGCCAACCCCGGGCTTGCCGACCACAAGTTTGTTCATCTTGAAAACCGATGATGCATCCAGCATCGTGCCCCGGTCTGAAACGGCAATAACTGAGATTGCATTCATGCGCCCCGCAGCCGTGAGGGAGGTGCCATCAATTGGGTCTACTGCGATATCAACCCTTGGACCGCTGCCTGTTCCCAGGATTTCACCATTAAAAAGCATTGGGGCGTTGTCCTTTTCGCCCTCACCAATTACAACTTTGCCCTCAAAGTGAACGGTTCCTAAGAATGCGCGCATTGCATCCACAGCAGCGCCATCAGCACCATTTTTGTCGCCGCGACCGATGAAGGGAAAGGACCTAATCGCTGCTGCCTCAGTCGCCCGGACCAGCTCCATCGCAAGGTTTCTATCGGGCTGAAACTCAAGGCTCATGATTCCAAGGGTAACGAACAGTCCTCAGGAGACGCTGCGCTCAAAGGCAATTGATGAAACTGTCCGAACTAGGTGAAAAGGGAGTTTGCTGGCCTTCCAGAAACTCCTAAGTCAACCGAGAAGATATCCCCGCGATTCGGGTATTGGCCCATGGTCGCCTCGTCCATTGCGAAGAGGGCAGAGGTGCAGACAAGGATGTTTAGATCATCCCCCGCAAAACAGAGGCTTGTCGAGTGCGGAGAAGCTACCTCGACCGAATCCACGACCTCGCCGTGTTTGTTGAAGTGGTCAACTCTGGCCTGCCCCCAGAGCGCCAGCCAAATCTCTCCATTTGCATCAAAAGTTAAGCCATCGGGGGTGCCGTTTGTGGTGAAGCGCCTATCGGTTGCCTCCAAGCCTGAGTAGCCGAAGTTATAGCAACGAATCTCCTCAACTGGGCCATCGACAAACCAGAACTCATTTCCCCACCAATCAAGGCCGTTTGGAATGGTCAAATTAGAAAGTAGCTTCTGACAATCCCCCGATCTCGAGACTCTCCAAAGGCTCCCGGCCCCGTCGACGGCGTCGTAATCCATGACTCCGACCCAAAGCGCTCCGTCGGGACCGATCTTTGCATCGTTGCTTCTGAGATTCTTTCCCTGTAACGGGACATCGGTTATCTTTTCGCGAGTCCCGTCCGGGTACCGAATCACGATTTCTTTATTTTCACAGAGCACAAACTCGCCACCCAGCAGCGGCAGTGCCGCACCTACATCTCCCTCGGTATCGAAGGATGATCGGTGGATCGGAGTTGAGTTTTCAAGGTCAAATAGGTGAACGCGTCTATGAAAGATGTCAACGGTAGACAGCTGCTTGGTTACTGGATTCCAAACCGGTCCCTCGCCAAGTTCAAATGAGTGGGCTCCGGTTGGCTTCGCAACAAAGTGTGTCATTTGGCGGACTCCTTTGCCGCTCTTGCGCGCCTTGTAATCTCCGCAAACTCTCCCTGAGCTATGAGATCCTTTGGCGCAATCCAGCTGCCAGAAACAGCGAAAACATTGGGCTGGGAGAGGTACTCCAGGTAGTTGTCCTGAGATACCCCGCCACTTGGCATAAAGCTCAAATCCTGGAAGACAGCGCCCATTGACTGAACAAAACGTGGACCTCCAAGCAGGTCCGCTGGGTATATTTTGAGGCTGCTAAAGCCTTTACTTCTTGCGGCCAGAGCCTCCGAGGCCGAGGCGACACCGGGAATCCATGGGAAGCCACTTTCAGAGGCCGCCTCTGAAAGCTCCGCGGTAAAAGAAGGTGAAATGGCAAAGTCTGCGCCCGCCTGGATCACCTGACTGAACTGCTCGGCTGTTAGCACAGTGCCGGCAGCAACTGTCATGTCCCCCCGTTTTGCAGCTATCTCAAGTGACTCCATGGCACTGGGGGTACGCAGTGCAATCTCTACCAGATTCAACCCAGCCGCCAAGAGCGCATCTAAAAGCGGTTCTGTTTGACTGGTCTCTTCGATTACGACAAGAGGCACTATGCGAGAGCCAGTCCAAGGGTTTGTGTTAGCTGACACTTACTTCTGATCACTCACTCGAACTGAAGTAGCTGCATCGTTGAGAAACTCGGCCCTGAGTTCGGCGCCATGACCGGCCGTTTCGTCGATTTGGATTGAACCGCCAATCAATTTTGGGTAGGCCGTGGCCATCTGTCCGTACCAGGTGTGCCAAAATGCCCTTGCCACTTCTTGAACCTTAACGTTTGGACTTGCAAGCGACACCTGAGTCGCAACTGCCAGGGACACAGGTCCAGTGCAGTCGTGGAATGCAGCGCTCATGCCAGCCTTATTCGACTCGTGGACAAGTGAAAGCGCGTCACTCAGGCCACCGCACCAACCCAAATCCATAATCATCACGTCAACGGCCCTTTGCTCGATTAGTAACTGATAACCGTTGAAGCCCGAGCCGAGGTTCTCCCCACAGGCAACGGGCATTGAGGAGGCATCCCTAAGCTTCGCGAGTTCAGGTGCACGATCGGCACGAATCGGATCTTCAATCCAGGCCAGTGAGAATCTCTCGAGTTCCTGAATCAAACGGTGAGCCGCCTCCGGCTGCCACAAAGAATGCAGTTCCAGATAGAGGTCCATCTCCATGCCGACCTCTTCCCTGATTGCCTCAAGTACGGAGATGCCAAAGCTGAGATCCGCATCTATGGCACCTTTTGCCGCCTCGGCAGCGAGATCAAAGGGCCAAACCTTCATGCCGCGGTAGCCCGCGTCTAGAAGCTCTCTGGCCAATCTGGCAGGTTCGTGAAGGAATGCCCAAAGGTCTTCGTAGTCACCCTGCGGTCTCTCATCGCCTGAGATGCCCCAGTTGCTGGAGGATTGCCTCGATTCAGCGCTGACATAACGGTTACCCGAGCAGGTGTTGTAGGTATCCATCTGGTTTGCAGATCTTGGATTCAAAAACTTTGCCAATGGTTGCTTGGCTCTTTTTGCGGCGATGTCCCAGAGTGCGATGTCGATTGCAGACCTAGCCCGAACCTCGGCTCCAGAACCAGAGTAGCCCACGTAACCATGAAGCATCTCGGTTACCTGTGCGGGGGAGGCATAGGGTTTCTCAGCCTGCAGAGTCGGATAAATGACATCGTGGACGTGAGCCTCCACAGAACTTGCCCCATAGAAGGTTTCGCCTAATCCAGTGAATCCATCGCTGTCAGTCACTAGTACATGCGTGACGTTTGGTTGCAGAGGCGACCTGACCGTCTTTATGCTCTCGATTTTTGCCGTGGTATCGCTGAGCGCCTGAAGTTCGGCTAATTTTCTCAGTCCGGCTGAGTCCACCTCGGCAGTTTCAAATGAATTCAACTCACGAGCTCCCCTCTAGCCGCGTTTAGCTGGTCGCGAGTGACAGACCCTTCCCAGTCACCAGGATTGGTGCAGGCCTGCGCACCACAATATGTTGCTCGAAAAAGTCTCTCTTCAGCTGGCTCATCATCCAGACACGCACTCAGGTATCCAGCAACAAAGGCGTCGCCTGCACCCACAGTGTCAACGACTTCCACCTCGACAGCGGATCTTGCCATAACCTCTCCACCACTGAGAGAAATAGCTCCCTCATCTCCCAGCTTCATGACCACATGCTTAGGACCGAGCTGGGCAACTCGGTCCAGTAGGTCAGCATCATTTAGGGACTCTCCGGCAATTAAGGACAGTTCTTCTCTATCTCCAAACACCACATCAGCCTCACGACAAAACTCCAAGTAGGTCGCTTTTGCAGCAAGCCCGTCCCAGAGCGCAGAGCGGTGGTTTACATCAAAGCTAACTAGAGCTCCGTTGTTCTTGCAGGTAGAAACCGCCTTACGCATCAGCTCTGCACAAGAGGAGGAGAGCATTGGTGTGATTCCAGAAAAGTGGAATAGCTTTGCCCCTTCAAAATCAGCTTCTGATACATCTGCTGGTCCCATGTTGCTAGCAGCCGAGCCTGACCTGTAGAAGCTTACAAACCTCTCCTTTGACTTCGAGGGGCTCTTCACCATAAGGCCGGTTGGGTGGGAATTTGAAAACCGAACCGCGGTCTCGACACCCTCGGATTGAACACCTCTTGCGATCATTGACCCAAGCTCGTCATCACCCAGTGCGCTTATCCACTTTGAACTGTGGCTAAGCCTTGCAAGGGCGATTGCCACATTTGAATCAGAGCCTCCAAAACCTAGGGTTCCTCTAGAGCCATTCACGGGCGTACCAACATCATCAATACGCCAAAGCGCCATGGTCTCACCTAGGGTGACAACATCTGCCATAGAAGACTCCAGCGTACTTTCTGAAACACTCGGCTAAGTATACGGGAATTGGTCAAATTGGTAATACCACTAGAATTGCCTGACCTGATACAACAAACTGTAGCCAGGCTATTTAGTTCCAAATCCGCACAAGGAGGTCTGCATGGCTGAGAAGAGGCAGGGGCAGGCAATCATTACCGGCGGTGCCGGTGATATTGGTTCGGCAATAGCCATGGAACTTGCGAGCGATGGCTGGGATCTGGTGCTTCTAGACGTTCGAGACCAGGAAGTCGGCAGCGCCAAGGCGTCAATGATTTCAGCTGCAACTGGAGCATCGGTCGACTACCGGGTCGCAGATCAGTGCAACTCAGAGCAGATGAATGCTGTGGTTGATTCAATGCCCCGGCTGTCGCTAGTTGTTATTACCGCCGCCACCGTGAAGGCACAGCCATTTTTGGAAATCGAATTAGAGCATTGGAAAAATCAGATTGACCTGAATCTGACAGGTTCATTTATAGCCTCTCAGGCCGCGGCAAAGAGCATGAAGGCCAATGGCGTAAAAGGCCATGTGATTTTCATCAGCTCGTGGGTGGCATCGAGACCTTGGCCAGAGATAACTGCCTACACTGCCTCAAAAGCGGGTGTTGAGCAGCTCATGCGACAGCTTGCTCTTGAGCTTGCTCCCGATGGAATCCGTGCCAACGCGATTGCACCCGGAATTGTGAAAGCCGGCCTTGCAAAGCATCAGCTAGAAACTGAACCCGCATACGCAAAACGGGTTGCATCAGCCATTCCGCTGGGAGAGCTCCAGGAGGCAAGCGATATTGGATCTGCGGTTAGGTTCATGGCCTCTAGCGGAGCGAAGACGATGACTGGCAGTGTCTTGACGGTGGACTCTGGATGCACCCTCGGACAGGTTAGGTAGAGAAAGTGAAGCAAATTGATCTAAGTCGAGGCATGGTTTTTGTCACTGGAGGCGGCGGCTCAATTGGAGGCGCAATTTGTGTAGAGGCCGCTAGGGCCGGAGCGAAAGTAGCGGTGGCTGACTTCAATCTCGACGCGGCCAAGGCAACCTGCGAAAAAATCGAGGCAATCGGTGGCACAGCCTTGGCTTATGAGATAGATGTCACAAACCGCAATAACGTTGGTGAGGTCATGAAGAAAGCCGTCGCAGAACTGGGCGAAATGATTGGGCTTGTCACCGGTGCTGCTGTTCTTCGCACTGGTCCCGTTGCCGACCAGTCCGAGCAGGGCTGGAGAGACATCATGTCAGTAAACGTCGATGGGACATTTCATGCAGTTCAAGCTGCGGTGCCACATTTGAGCGAATCCAAAGGCGCAATCGTGACCTTGGGGAGCGTCTCAGCGTTCATCGGATCCGATGAGGGAGCTGCCTACACCACTACCAAGGGTGCGGTGTTGAGTTTCACCTACGCCGTAGCCGGTGACCTGGCTCCCAGGGGAATTCGGGTCAATGCAGTTTCCCCCGGGTGGGTAGATGGTGGATTCACCCACCAGGCAATGAGCCAAATGGAAAATCCTGAGGAACTCGTCGAGACCGCGAGGAGAATGCACTATCTCGGACGAATGGCGACGCCAACCGACGTCGCCAATGCCGCAGTGTGGTTGCTATCCGACCAAGCCGCATTTGTCACCGGGACCTCACTCCTGGTTGACGGTGGCTACATGGTGAAGCACTAAGACCAAGTAGTTCTCAAGAACAGGTGGTTGCCTGCTCGCCTGACACTTGTCAGATTCGCCCTCTTGTCGTTTCCCGGTGCAAGTGCAAGTCCCTCAATCAGCCCTGGCCGCTGCTCAGAGTCTGAGGAACCCACAATTACTGGGCTGAGGGTGAGAAACTCTTCGTCCAAGAGATTGGCAACGATCAAAGAGGCGTAAAGCCTTGGCCCGCCCTCACACAAAACCGTCTGGCAGCCATATTCGTTGAAAAGTGCCTGATAGAGCCGCAGTAGGTCAACCTCTTTTCCAAAGCTGACTATCTCTGAGTTCGGCAGGTCATAGGCTTTGGCAACCTCCAAACCCGAATCTGTCGTGGCTATCAGAACCCGGAACCTAGGGTCAGAAAATATCGTCGCTTCAGGATTTAGCACTCCTGAGCCAGTGACGATTACTTGCAAAGGAGTTGGCTGCCGATTTTCGAGAGCCCTCAGCTCCGCAAAAGCTTCGGCGTCCGAGGGAAAAATGAACTCGGCTGTCCACTCATGTTCGAATTCAGTTCGGAGAGTGTTGGCTCCAACAACCACAGCATCGGCTCTTGCTCGAGCAAGAGCCATTACCCACTGATCATGCGGATTGAAGTCGCTCACATCTCCCCCGCCTTCATGCCCCGGGGTGCTGAAAGATACCCTTCCATCGTGGGAGAGAACAAAGTTTGAGTAGCTGTAGGGGCGCCCGATTGGATCTGGTACCAACCACTCACCTCGATATATATCTCTCAGTTCTTGAGGCAGCCCTCGACCCAGACCAGCCGCTGCTTCCCAAAGCAATTCAAAATTGCTCCCCGGCCCGTGATAACTCATGCCACTGGTCCGTTCACAACAATGGTTTGGCCGCTGATGCCGCTGGATTCTTGTGAGATTAGCCAGGAGCAGGTTGCGGCAACCTCCTGGGGTTCTATGAGCCTCCGGTAGCTAGTTTCGTTCTCCATTAGTTCCAATATCTCCCGCTCGGTTTTGCCTTGGCGCTGAGCAATTTTGGCGGCTAACGTCTTAAGCATCGGGCTAGCAACGTTGCCCGGACAAACAGCATTTGCTCTACCACCAAGTTCTGCAATTTCTGCTGCATAGGACTGCATAAAGCCAATGAGTGCAAATTTGCTGGCCACATAAACCGACCCGCCTGCTTCGCCTTTTAGGCCAGCCGTGGAGGAAATAAAGACGCATGAGAACCTTCGAGGATTTGACCTCGCTGCACGCTGAATTGCGGCGCCTGTGTGAAAAGCGCCCTGAAGGTTTACTGCCATTAGACGGGCGTACTCCTCCCAATTGGTATCGGAAACAAAGCCCGTGAGATTCAGACCCGCCGCATAAACAACACCGGTGATTGGCCCGCTGGCCTCGACCTCAGCAACCAGCTCATCAACTGCGCGGCTTTGGGTGACATCGAGAGCAAAATTTCTGGCCCCTGGAAGCTCTATCTCGTCACGATCCGCTCCCACCACCTCTTGACCGGAGGCTATCAGCGACTCAACGCACGCTCTTCCAAGTGTTCCTGCTGCCCCAACTACTAGAACTGTCATTCGCTTCTCACCAATCGCTGTGCCGCAACAAATATTGACTCCTCTCCCGGAACCACCGCCTCCTCGAGAGTGACAGCTCCCGGAATTGGTACATCGGGAACGGCGTGACGACCGAACTTCTTCATCTCAATTCCCGACTCCAAGACTCGAGTAACTAGCTCGGCAGAAAGACCAAAGCTTAGATAGTCCTCATCAACTACCAAGAGCTTTCCGGTCTTTGCAACAGATGCGGAAACGGTCTCGACATCCAACGGAACTACGCTTCGAAGGTCAATCAGTTCTGCAGAAATGCCCTCTTTCTCTAATCTCTTTGCAGCTGCATAGCTCGAGAGTACGGTCCCACTCAGAGTTGCAATTGTCAGATCACTCCCTTCGAGAACAACACTTGCCTTGCCAATTGGAATCTCGTAGCGCTCCTGCGGAACATCAGACCCGAAGGGAAAATCCTCGGCACGAGTTAGCAGTAGCTTCTTGTGCTCAATGAAGACGACCGGATCATCAGAGACAATCGCCGCAGCCATAAGTCCCTTAGCGTCGAACGGGTTTGAGGGGGCAACCACCTTTAGTCCCGGCAGGTGGGCAAATGTCCCCCACAGGCACTGTGAGTGCTGGGCACCAGAACCAATGCAGCCCCCGGCTGTCTTAATCACAATAGGCATCCGAACCTTGCCGCCTGACATGTAATGGTTCTTGGCAATAGCGTTGTAAATCTGGTCCAGGCACACTCCCATGAAGTCAACGAACATAATCTCCAGGATCGGTCGGTAGCCCTCCATTGCAAGTCCGACCCCCATGCCTGTTATTGCCGTCTCCGATATTGGCGTGTCAAGAACCCTTGTCGCGCCGAAGCTCTTCTGCAAACCCCTGGTGGAACCAAACACTCCACCTTGCTTGCCAACGTCCTCGCCGAGAACTACAACAGAATCATCACGCTCCATCTCAAGCTTGAGTGATTCCGCTATGCACTGGGAGAGATTTAAGTTTCTTGCCATAATTACTCGCCCCCCACAAACACATGCTGGAGAGCCATTTCTGAAGAGGGCTTGGGGTCCAGCCTCACCTCACCGAGCATCTTTTTTACTTCCCGCGCTATCGAGGATTCTTCTGCCTCAAGCTCCGCCTGAGTTGCAAGCTGAGAGTCCAAAACCTTTTTGCGGGTAATTGCAAGTGGGTCAACCGATCGTCTGTCCTCTTTCTCCTGCTCGGTGCGGTAGGTATCCGCATCGCCCTCGAAATGGCCGCGGAATCGGTAGCACATTGCCTCGATAATTGTGGGCCCCTCACCACGCCTAGCTCGCGCCACCGCCTCTCCAAAGGCGCTCGCGACAGCCTCGACATCATTGCCGTCTACGCGCATTCCCTGTGCAGCCCACATCTGTGCCCTTTCGGCGATGGTTTCGGTCGCGCTTGCGGCTGAGAATGGAACCGAGATGGCCCACTCGTTGTTCTCGACAACTACAACCAAAGGGAGTTTCAGCACGCCCGCAATGTTCATCGCCTCGTGGAAGGCTCCGGTGTTCACGGCTCCATCGCCGACAACCGCAACGGCAACGCTGTCTGAACCCCTGAGCCTTGAGGCGTAGGCGTGGCCGGCAGCAACCGGCATACCGGCCCCGACAATGCCCGTTGCAGAGAATTTCAAGCTTGAGTCCATTAGATGCATATGCCCACCAAAGCCTCCGCAAAGACCACTCTCTCGCTCAAAAATCTCAGCCAACATCTTGCGCATGTCTACGCCCTTGGCTATCGCATGAAGGTGATTTCGATGGGTACTGCACATAGCATCATCAGCCCTTAGGAATCCGGCCATGCCTGCACCGATTGCCTCTTGACCAATTGCGGTGTGAAGCTCACCGTGAATTTCGCGAGTCGCTACTCCCTCGAGGCAAGCAAGTTCGAACTCTCGCATCCAGACCATGTATGAGTACCGCTGTCTAAGTGTTGCCATCGGGCTGTGCCTCCTCTAATTCGACTACGTACCCCGCGGGGTCGGATAGGTAAGCGGCTCTTCCCTCCGAAAATTCTGTGACCTGTCCAACCAGCTTCCCTCCCGCAGCCAAGATCTCAGCAATCGCCTGGTCCAGATTGGAGACTAGAAATGCGACATGAGACCGACCAGGCTCAACGGGTGCCTGACCCTGATAGTTGGGGGGTATGTTGCGAAACTGAATAAGTTCGAGAACAGTTTCAGAAATTGGCGAGCTGCACTGCACCAGATCTGCCCTTAGCCCTGGGATGCCTGTGATGCTCTGAATTAGGTCTGACATATCCATCGCCTCAAAGACCGGCTCAAAACCAAAGCTCTTGCGGTAGAAGGTCAATGCAGTGGACAGGTCACGGACCGAGACGCCCGTGTGATGCCAATTTGTTGACGACAGAATCTTGCTCATTTTCTTGACCGCCAAACCATTTGTGCTCCTGCAAAGATTAGGACTACCGCAAATGCAGTCTGCAATGCACTAGGGTCCGTTGCAAGAGCAAGTGATGCACCCGCGACGGCTGAGAAAGCGGCCACGCTTCCGATTCGAACTCCCTGTCCCCAGTTGGTGAAACCACCGGAGGTGAGTCGAAGAGCGCCAAGGAGCGTCACAGGGATCATTACCGCTAGAGATGTTCCAGCGGCTAGCTGCTGTGTGAAGCCAAAGACGCTAATTAGAAGCGGAACAACGACGACTCCTCCCCCAACGCCAAAGAACACCGAGAAAAAGCCCATTGCAAGCCCGGCTGCTAGGTACCCAAGGGATGTTGCCGAATTCACTGCCAATGGGACGACCGTCGAAATTTGCCAGGCTTCAAATCCAATCTGGACCGCAACCAGAATCAAAATGATTCCAAAGCCCAGGGTCAAAAATCTGTCTGGAGTTTTCCTAACCAGATTAGATCCAAACCATGTTCCAACAAGGCCACCTGCGATCAAAAGCGGAACAGCCTGCCAAAAGATTGACCCACCGACTGCATATGTAATCGCGCCTAATACCGCTGAAAAGGCGACAACAACCAAAGAGGTAGCCTGTGCCTTCTTTTGCACGACCTTGAAAAACAAGACCAAGATTGGGACCAGAACTATGCCCCCACCTATTCCAAAGAGCCCAGACAACATACCCACTAACAGGCCGAGCCCGACGTCGCGCAGCGCTTGGTATGACCAGTTGGACATGTTGCTATAGTAGAGCATTCATCCTGGAGCTAACTTATGAGTTCGAGCACTGAGCGAGGCGGGATGGGCGGCGGCCTGGTTCCTGGCAGCTACCCAAGCCCTGAGGCAATGAGGCCCACCCTCGTGGGTGAATCTTGGTCAGTCGTTGCCGGCCATCCTCAAACAGCTCAGGTGGCGGCAAAGATTTTCGAAGCGGGCGGCAATGCCGTCGATGCTGGCGTTGCTGCCGGAATAGCCAGCAATGTCGTGCAGGTGGACATGTCCAATTTTGGCGGGATTGCTCCCATTTTGGTTCGCCCCGCAAATTCCGAGGTTGCCTATTCGGTTGCCGGCATTGGCCGCTGGAGCCGGTCGGCATCTCTTGATCAGCTCCTCGAGCGTTACGGTGGCAATTTGCCGCTGGAGGGTGCCCCGGCCATAGTTCCAGGGGCTCCCGCGGGTTGGATTCGGGCCCTTCGTGAGTTTGGCACCATGAGCTTCGCAGAGGTGGCGCAGCCCGCAATAGAGCTGGCAAAACAGGGGTTCGTAGTAGACCGCCGACTTGCAGAAAGCCTAGAGATCACGGGTAGGCGCTATACGAAGTGGGCATCGTCGGCGGCCATTTATCAACCCCACGGACGCCCACTCATGGAGGGGGAACGACTTCGACAAGTTGCTTTGGGTGAGCTGCTGGAAAAGCTAGTGGGGGCAGAGAAAGCTCGCGGTGGCTCAAGGATTGATGGACTTCAAGCTGCTCATCTTGCCTTTTACTCAAATGAGGTGGCGAAAACAATCGCAGATACTGTTACAAACCGCGGCGGTTTCATGACAATAGAAGACTTAGCGGAATTCGAGGCAGAGGTTGACAGCGCCCCCCAGATTCGCTTTGGCGAATGGCAGATGTTTGCGACACCATCTTGGTCCCAGGGACCAGTTGCGCTCGAGTTACTGGGACTCTTTGAGAGATCCGGGCGAACCCTCCACGATCTCGTGGAATCAATCAGTCTTGCTTTCAATGACCGTGAGGACTTCTTCAGTTCACCAGACACCATGGAGAGGGATATCGCGGAGTTCTTGTCTGATGAATATCTCAGCGTGCTTGCCTCCTCGATCACAAACAACGCCGTTGCAGGCAGAGGCCTGGGCATTGGCTCAGAGGATGCATCCAATCTGGGAAGCACCACCTCGGTTGTAACCATGGATGCATCCGGCTGCACTTTTGCCACTTCACCTTCGGACACCCTGGACGGGGGTCCGATTATCGAAGAGCTTGGAATCATCTGCTCGCCTCGAGGGGTACAAACCAGGCTTAACCAGAGGCATGCAAATCGAATGCGACCATGGGGCAGGCCAATGGTTACTCCCGCGGCACTAATTGGGATCAACGGTTCAGACTCTTGGGCTCTTGCCTGTCCAGGTGGAGACGTAATTGTGCAGGCAATTGCTCAGGTGGCCATCAACATGAATTCTGGACTCAGCCCCCAGCAGGCAGTTGAAGCTCCACGGATCGCTGCCTTCAACGCACCGAGTGCATTTCACCCCCACCCGTCCGCGGATCGGCTCGTGTATGCGGAGTCCCGAATTGAAGAGCAGGAGATACAAAAACTCTTGTCGCAGGGCCACAACGTTGAGCTTTGGCCAGAGTTCGAATTCGATGCAGGGTCTGTTCAAACCATAGTTTCCAAGACAAACCCTGAGGGCGAACGCTACTTGCTTAGCGGCGCAGATCCCAGACGCAGTGCTTACGCCCAATCTAGGTAGGAGAAAAATGATTAATTTAGACAGGGTCATCGAAGACACTCAGCAGTTGATTCGCATTGACAGCCAAAATCCTGGGATTCAGGAATCCGGGGCAACTGAGTGGGTGGGAAACCGCCTGAGTGATATGGGCCTTGCACCCAAACTTCAAATTGTTGAGTCAGGTCGAGAGAACGTAATTGCTGAGATTCCCGGAGACCCCTCCGTCCCAAGACTGGTCCTGCTTGCACACCTGGACACCGTACCTATTGGGGGTGGCTGGACCGAGGATCCGCTTGGCGGAGAAATCAAAGGCGGATTCATCTTTGGCCGGGGTGCTTGCGACATGAAAGGCGGGGTAGCGATCTCACTTGGGTTGATGGAGGCTCTTCAGACTAGAAAAGCTGGCATCGCTGGTGACGTCGTGTTCGTTGGAACCGTGGATGAGGAAGCCCCGGACATGCTTGGGGCCCAGAAGCTGGTGGCAGAGGGACTTATTCGCCCCGATGATCAGGTATTGGCGATGGAGCCAACCGGCACCAAGCTTCGAATTGCGCAGATGGGGCTTAGGTGGCTAAGGGTAAATGTCACCGGACGAATGGCTCACGCCGGCAGAGCTCACCTCGGGATTGACTCCGCTCATGTGATGGCAAGGATTGTTGACCGGCTCAAGACTGAGGTTGCCCAGCTCGAACACGAGGATGAGATCTTGGGTAGACCGAGATTCACGTGTGGAACTTTTCATTCTGGAGTCGCTACCAACGTCGTTCCGCCAAGTGCCGAGGCATACTTCGACATGCGCATCGTGCCGCCCATGCACATAGAGGACGTTATCCCTATGGTCAGCAGCGTCGCAGACAGTGTTATCTCTGAGTTCCCTGGGGCAAAGTTTGAAGTGAATCCGCTCGGCGCTCCCAGACCCCCAGTTCGTGCGTCCGACGAGTCCAAGATTGTCACTGCACTCAGGGCGTCTTATGAGAGTCAGACCGGCAAACAAATGCCTTTTGGGGGCGATGACGGGCATGAGGCCTACACCGATTCCTCAATGGTGGCGGCTCTGACTGGCAGCAAATCATGCACCGTTTTTGGTCCAGGATCTACCGATAGAGCACATACCGCTGATGAATTTGTTCCGATAGCCGACCTTGAATTGGTTTCGAAGGTAATCTGGCAAATGGCAGACAACTGGTAATACCTATCAAACCAAAGGGGAAGTAATGATTATTGATGCCTACAACAACGTCTGGCAGGCGGGTGGTACATCGGATTACCTAACTGCAGAGTCCTACACCCCTGAGGACATGATGCGCGTAATGGACCAAGCTGGGGTAGACATGGCGGTCGGTTGCTCGCTGGGTCAGATGGTGGACAACACCTTTATTGCCGAGACCATGAGGAAGTACCCAGATCGAATAATTGGGTTCGGTCAGGTCAACCCACGTTTTCCCGATGCGACCGAGAAGATTCGTGAGTGTGCCCAGGACCTGGGACTGAAGGGCCTCAAGCTGCACCCAACTATGCATGGCTACCACTTCGCGGATCACGGCCTGCTAGATCCAATCTTTCAGGCCGCGGATGATCACAGCCTTGTTGTCCTTGTAAACGCACTCGATGATCCATTCTGTGCCCCGCTATCGATCGAGGAGATTTCGCGAAACTTTCCCAACACACCTGTTCTAATCGCCCACATGGGCACCGTCTGGAATCTCAACGAGGCCATCCTTGTCGCGCAGCGAAACCCCAACATCTACTTAGAGACCTCTGGTTCACAGTTGATTGATGTAAAGCTCGCGTATCGCGCAGTCGGCGCGGGGCAACTCGTCATGGGTACCGATTGGCCCGGCAATGACTTCGATCTTGAGCGGGCCAAGATTGCTAGGGCCATCCCCTCCCCAGATGACAGAGAGCTAGTCGAGGGAAAGAACCTCGCGAGACTTCTCGGGATTGGATAGAGCTCATGGTTGTCTTTGAAACTTCCGGCTTCATAGACTCCCATTCTCACCTGCGCGCCAGCTCGCTTTCCAGTCAGGGAATCGGCCAATGTGAAAACCTTGAAGAGGCTCTAATTCGGTTTTCTGCCATGACCGCGGTGGACCCCTATGACGAAGCCTTAGTTGCCTGCAGCGAACTGATTCTTGGTGGAGTCACCGGAGTTCAATTCATGTTTCATGTTTTTGGGGACAAAGAGCAATATCAGCGCCAGTTGGCTGAAGTATTGCGCGGTGTTTACGACTCTGGCATCAGAGCTCTGGCGATTCTCGGGGTAACTGATCAAGCAGAGTATTTGCCGACGAGTTTCTCTGGACAAAGCCCACTGCCTAAATGGACCGAGCCCGCCCGCGGGCTGAGCGGGACAGAACTGGGTGAGATCTACGAGTGGGCAAAATCTCACTACCCAAGCCTGGAGTTTGGAATTGGTCCAGTTGGACCGCAATGGTGCTCAGACGGTCTTATGGAAGAACTCGGCGAACTTGCGGCTGAGGGCATGAGAATTCACAGCCACCTTTTAGAAAGTCCCAGACAGAGGAAATGGGAAAGCGAGAATCCCCTCGACCGTCTTGACAGATTCGGACTTTTAGGACCAAAGACATCACTTGCACATTGCGTTTGGTGCAACGACCAGGAGCTAAATACTCTTGCGGAAAAGGGAGCTCAATCTGTCACCTGCCCAGGATCAAACAGGATTCTCGGAGCTGGAAAAGCAAATATTGAAGCCTGGAGTGAATCGGGAGTGCAGTTTGGGTTTGGACTCGATAGCTCAGCAGAGGAAATACTCCCTATTGAAATTGCAGAGCTCGCAATGGACCGAGACTCTGCTCTGGAGGCACTGACATCTGGAGGCCGCTCCTGCACTGATCTTGAAACTCACCTCGACACTGTTACATGGGCAGATGAAGAGCTAACCCGTTGCTTGGAAGTGTGGATCGACGGAAAAGAAATGGTCTCGGAGGGCGCCCTACAGGATGCCGAAAAATACCAAGCTGCCAAGGAGCGAATCTCGCACACCTTGTTCGAAGACCGAGCCAACAGGGAGGGCCGCATAGCAGAGCTGGATCGGGCCATGCCCAATTACCAACGAGAGTTGGACTCATGTCTGGGCTAATCGCAGAACTCAAGATTGACGCTAGGGCGAGACTTGGGGAGGGCTTGCAGTTGTTCCCGGATGGCTCCATGTGGTGGGTGGACATTCCCGCCGGCAGAATTCACAGAATTCGTGATGGCAGGAGCGAGCTCGTGTTAAAGGTAAGAGGAGAGGTATCAAAGGTACTCCCATGGGATCAAGGCTTCTTGGTTTTTGGGAGGGAGCAGATTGTTGGGTACGACCCAAGCGGTGAGGAATTGCTTTCATTTCAAATCAACAGCCCGGAGAGTAACTTGCGTTGCTCCGATGCCACAGTGCTGCCTGATGGATCTGTTGTGTTTGGAACCATCCACCGAGAACTTGCAGATGCCAGCGGCTCGCTAATGTGCCTAAGCCCCGAGTGGAAACTATCTGTCATTGAACGGGGACTGGAAATACCCAACGGCCTAGGAGTACTACCAGACGATAGCGGCACCCTTTTCGTTGATTCAACTTCACAGACAGTGTTCCAATACTCGCTCGCGGACTCTGAGCTGGCACCGCTGACCAACAAAAGGGTTTTCGGAGAAATCGATTCCGTCCTTGGAGTTCCCGACGGGCTTGCCATGGACTCTGAGGGGTGCTGCTGGATTGCTCTTTGGGGAGGGGGCAAGGTCATCCGGTTGAATCCAAGTGGAGAGATAGATTGCCAGATTGAGATTCCAACCCCCAATCCCACCTCTTGCGCATTTGATAGTGAGCACAACCTCTGGATCACCTCGGCCACTGAGACCCTGCTTCACACAGACTTCAATTCGAGTGGTGCTGGCGGTGTTTGGATGGTACCAGCGATGATTCATGGGGCTCGGGGGTTGACTCCGCATATTGCGAAGCTCAAGATTGATGCAAATTTGATTTCCCATGCGACATCACCGCTACACCCTTCATCGACGAGGACCTAGGAGACAAACTATGAAAAGAGATCGCGAGGAGCTGATTCAATGGCTTCGTAATTCAAAGCCCGAAACAGTTGTCGGCGAGATTGCAAAGAAGCTAGAGGACGGCGTCTCTACCGATGAGCTGTGGGCAATAGGAGCACTCACGGCTTCGAGGTATGTGAGCAACCAAGCCCGCAATCTACTGGGTTTTGTATCCCACGCAATGATTGGCTGTGAGGATGCCAGAGCTGCTGCCGACCAGCAACCCGAAAGCATCCAAAGGTTGATGCTAATTCAAGCGCTCTCTCAAGTTGTCATGGACCTTCAGGATCCTTGCTTTGCACCTTATGAACTAAGCGATGTTTGGGGAATCGAGGAGGCCACTGTCGATCAATCAATCGCACTTCTCAGGTCCGACGTCAGATTTGGGGAGTGGCTCAGGGCAGACCACCGGCTGGTAGGGCTCGAGAGAAAAATCCCAAGGGCCGAGCTTATTGACCTAATTCTGGACATCGGCCTGGAGGGCATCGTGACCGATGACCACACGCTAATTACTCCAGCACTGTCTCTAGATATGATGGAGCTAACTGGGTGGGAGGACGGCTTCGCAATGTTGCGCGGCACTATTCGCTACTCCTGCACCTTCCCGAGAAACTTCGGCCCCTACGATCTCGCTAGCAGCTTGGTCGATGAATTTGAGCTTGCCGAAAGTCTGACTCAGGGGGCTGAGGACCCAATATTGGCTGAGCAGCTCAGGGTTTCCATTCTTGAGGCCAAACCGGCTGACCGACCTCGACTAGTGGCTTCCTCGCTCGCATCAGGGATTAGCGCGGAAACCATGATGTCAGCCCTATCTCTTGCTGCCTGCGACATGTATCTGCAGGTAGAACCTGTCCCACACGATGACTATGACGCGGTGAGTCGAGAGGTTGCCCCAATTCACATCGGAACAACGCTCAACATTCTTAGGGCGTCTCTGAGCAGAATGTTTCGAGGCACCGCCGCCAGAGCAGTTGTGATGGGCGGTTGTTTGTTGGAGCGGGGTCCAAGCATTCTCAATGAGGACTTTGAGTTCATTGCTTTCGAGCCTGGACCCGCATACCCCCGGGCTGAGGATGTTGAAGCGGCAAGATCCAAGGGCACTTACGAACTACTGGAGGAGCTAGAAAAATCGCTCTATTCCCACGATGTGGCCCTCGCTACCGCCTCGGTTAAGGCATACGAGCTTGCAAGTGGAGACCCAGAGGAGCTAATAACTCTCTTGGTGAGAGTGGCCTGCACGGACGACGGAACCCTTATGCACAACGTCAAGCATCTCCACTCTTGCCTGGGAGAGTTCAGGGCCTCAAGTAATCCAGATCGATGGAACTTTCTCATTTCCGCTGCGAAGTGGGTTTCTTGGTATGCAGGTAAAAACACCAAGACCTATGAGCGGGCAGTTGGCCTGATT
>LFFB01000028.1 GCA_001510335.1 Actinobacteria bacterium casp-actino2
GAGGCACCAGGTGGTCGCCATGCAGAAGTCGTCGCACTTGACGCGGCACGCGCGGCACGCGCCGATACTCAAGGTGCCACAGCATTTACAACACTCGAACCCTGCAGTCATCACGGCCGAACCGGACCTTGCACCGAGGCGCTGGTCGCTGCTGGTGTGTCACGGGTCGTGAGCGCAATCACCGATCCCGATCAACTCGTCGGTGGTCAAGGATTTGCCGCTCTTCGCTCAGATGGTCTCACCGTTGACGTTGGCTTATGTGCCGATCTTGTTATTGAACAATTGCGTCCATACCTTCACCACCGAATCACTGGTCGACCTTTTGTCATTCTGAAACTTGCCTCAACCCTTGATGGTCGCACCGCAGCCGCGGATGGCACGAGTCAGTGGATTACTGGCGAACCAGCACGTCAAGCCGCTCACCAATTGCGTGCTGAGAGTGATGCCATCGTCGTCGGTTCCGGCACAGTACGTCGTGACAATCCAACACTGACAACACGTCTCGTTGACGGCCCATCACCGCGACGAATCGTTCTCGGACATGCGCCCGATCAAGCCAATGTTCATCCCTGTCTTGAATGGGACAAATCATTGTGTGAACTGCTCGACACATTGGGGAACGATGGGGTTCTGCAACTCATGGTCGAAGGTGGAGCAACAGTCGCTTCGTCGTTCCACCAGCAAAATCTCGTTGACCGTTATGTGCTTTATGTCGCACCAGCATTCATGGGCGGAAACGATGGTGCGCCGTTGTTCAATGGCGAGTCCGCTCCATCAATACAACAACTATGGCGCGGCACGCTGCGAAACGTCAAGCAACTCGGATCAGATATTGAAGTAACGATAGATAACCCCCGCACAATCGAGGAAAAAACATGACCAGTAATTTTCAATTTGCGCCAGTCGAAGAAGTCATTGCTGCTATCGCACGTGGTGAGATGATCGTGATGGTCGATGATGAAGATCGCGAGAATGAAGGCGATCTCATCATGGCTGCTCAATTTGCAACGCCAGAAAATATCGCTTTCATCGTTCGTCATAGTTCAGGTGTTGTTGTTGCGCCATTAAGTGGAGATCGCTGCGATGATCTACGTCTCCCCCTCATGGTTGAACACAACACTGAGAGTCATCGAACTGCCTTTACTATTTCAGTTGACCTCATTGAAGGAACCACAACGGGCATCTCGGCTGCTGACCGCGCTGCAACATTGCGAGCGCTGGCAGATCCAGAAGAAAAATTTGCTTCATTCGCCCGTCCCGGACACATCTTCCCGCTTCGTGCGCGCGAAGGTGGCGTGCTGAAACGAGCCGGACACACCGAAGCGGCAGTTGACCTTGCTCGTATGGCTGGTCTTGAGCCAGCTGGGATCATCTGCGAAATCATCAACGACGATGGCTCAATGTCACGCCTACCAGAGCTCATCGAGTTTTCCCGCAAACATAATTTGCTTCTTTCAAGCATCGCCGAACTGATCAAGTATCGACGTCACAACGAAAAACTCGTCACGCGTATGGGTCAAGCCCAAGTGCCAACCGACTGGGGCAATTTCACGTGCACAGCATTCAAGAGCGATGTTGACGGTACAGAACATTTGGCATTCTCGCTTGGAACCGTTGACGATGGTCAACCCATCTTGGTGCGAGTGCACAGCGAGTGTCTGACGGGCGATGTGTTTTCTAGTCGCCGCTGCGACTGTGGTCCGCAGTTGCATTCTGCAATGTCGCTCATCGCCGAAGAGGGACGCGGCATTGTCGTTTATCTCCGAGGACATGAAGGACGTGGGATCGGAATCGGTCACAAAATTCGGGCGTACTCGCTACAAGATGGGGGCCTTGACACCGTTGATGCCAACACCGAACTTGGCCTACCGGTTGATAGCCGTGAATACGGAATTGGCGCTCAGATTCTCGCCGACATGGGAGCCAATCAATTGCGATTGATCACCAACAATCCAGCAAAATATGGCGGCATCGAAGGCTACGGTTTAGAAATCATTCAACGCGTGGCCATCAACCCAGTCGCAACAGAAGAGAACATCAAGTACCTACAAACCAAGCGCGAGCGTATGGGGCACTTGTTCAGCTTGCCTGAATCCGATTCAGAAAAGGAAAAGTCATGACCCGAATTACAAGTAGCAGAACAGCGCCGGAATCTTTTGATGGATCTGAACTGAATATCGGAATCGTGTGTGCTCGATTCAACGATCACATTGTCAGCGAGTTACTTGCTGGAGCCTTACGAGGTCTCCAACGATGCAAGGTTGATTCAACCAACATCGAAACCGTTTGGGTTCCTGGCGCGTTTGAGATTCCACTCGCCGCAATCACTCTTGCTGATTCTGGAAACTTTGACGCCGTGATCACTCTTGGTGCAGTCATTCGTGGAGATACCGCACATTTTGAATTCGTTGCCGGCGAATGCGCACGTGGTATTCAGAACGCACAATTAGAAACAGGAATTCCTGTCATGTTCGGCGTACTTACCGTTGACAATAATCAACAGGCCATCGACCGCTCTGGTCCTGGTGTTGATAACAAAGGTGACGAAGCCGCAGTTGGGGCAGTTGAGATGGCCTTGCTTGTCAACCAAATTAAGGCGACGTACCCCACTGTTGAATAAGTCTCCGTTTTACAAAGAGGTCCGCACACTCTGTTGAGTCACCACAGCCGTGGTGACCACACACAAGGAGGGCGGCTTGGGTTTTGTACTCAGTCTCCTCGTAGCGGTCTCGAGTTTTTTGACCGCTCCATCGTCAAATCCCAATCCCATTCGAGATTCGAAGCGTTTAGAGACCTTGGTCTTCTCCACAACATTGCGCGACTTCGTTGCGCTATCGCAGCGTCACCCTGTAGCAGACAATTGGTTTGACTGGTCAACCGATTTATGTTCGGCACCATTTGTCGGAAGTTCAGGTCGAACTTTTGATTTCACCGAACCATGTTTGAGACATGATTTCGCGTATCGAAATTTCAAGCTGATGGATCAGCGATATTCATGCCCTCGACGATTGCCCCAACAAGTATGCAAACCTGGCACCAGCAATCATGGCAAATGGTGGAACAGCAAGGTGCGGTTAAGAATTGATACTCGCTTCCGCTCTGACATGCTGAACCACTGTGCTTCACGAACTTTTTTTGATTACTTACTCTGCAAAGCGTGGGCCACTGTTTTTTACAAAGCCGTCCGCATTGCTGGAGGTCTCTAACGTTTGGGTTGGTCAGAGAGTTTTTCGGTATTTGATTGCCATCACTTCATTCATGAACTCTCTGGCCATACCCCACTCGCGTTCAACTTCAACAAAGCCGGCGCGCTCAATGGTCCGTCGTGAGGCCGTGTTTTCTTCAGCGATATAGGCAACGGCTGATTGGATATTTTCATCTGGAGTAATTGTGGCGATCAACAATTTCACCGCGGCCGATGCGGCCTTCATTCCTCGCCCCCACGGTGCGATCCAATAGCCAATAGAGGCCTCGCGAGTCACTTCATCAATGTCGTGAATGCTCACGAGACCAAGTGGCATTGACGATTCAGAATCTTCAATCACCATGGTGACGTACTCGGGCTCGTTCTCAACAAACCATTCAGCATCTTCGAGTGAATACGGTCGTGGAATCAGGGTCCAGCGTTGAATGGTCTCATCTTGACAGGCATCAAAAATCTATTCGACATCTTCATACTGAAGTCGGCGCAACTGAAACATGCTGATATTTTGATCTACCAGTTCGTTAAATCAAAATGTTTTACACCATGAATGACGCATAACAATTCATGCAAAATGCGCGCCGTTGCGCCCCAAATTGTTTCGTCATCAAGATGAAAGAAGAACATCGGACGATCATCCGAAAATTTGACGCGATCAAAGTTCCACCACTCCCACGAAAAGGTGTCATCCCGCACGAGTTCGGCAAGCGGCACCCACATAGTGCGATCAACTTCATAAGAACTCATTGATAACTCGGGCTTTTCATGAACCGTCGCAAGAATGGGCACGATATAACTGCGACTCACGAACGTTGAAAGTGGACTGAGCTCCGAATGCACCGTCACAAGTTGCGGGTGCACGCCTACTTCTTCGTGGGTTTCTCGCAATGCTGCATTGACAATTGATTCACCTTCGTCAACTCGTCCGCCCGGAAAACTGATTTCACCCTGATGATTTGAAAGTTTCGTTGAGCGTCGCGTGAGCAATATCTCTGCACCATGTTCACCAGGTGCAAGCAGCGCTAAGACTGCCGAGATCTTCTCGTTCTCTCGCGGTGCCGTACGGCTACGGTCGGCAACAGAGAGCTGTTGAATTTTCTCGACGATTGCGTCAAGAGTGAAATCAACTGTGTGATCACTCCACGCTGGCGCACCACCACTTCGGCGCATCGTGGGTGTCGGTATCTTTTGGGCTCCGCCAGCGCGGCGCGGCGAACCCGTCGACATCACAAATCAGGCGACGACAGTTGGTTTCCAGCCCGACGACTGGAGTTCTTTCAGAATTTCTGCGAGACCAGCCTTTTTCATATTGGTCATGGTCTTGCCCGGTGCTTCTTCACCGCGTTCCCATTCATCCCACGCGGCGATGATCTTGTTCAGGTCGGCAGCTGGACGTTCGAATGATGAAGTCATGGTCAAAGTTTACGCCTCATCGGCATAAAGACTCTCGTTGCGACACTTCGTCAGATCACGGGTCAATGAGGTCAAGGGCGCGGACTCGTCCGCCCGTATACCGCACCTCAAAATTCTGCTTCTCAAACCGCTCGCGACCGACTAAACGAAGAATTTGTTGGACAACCCCTCGGGCTTGTTTCTCGTTGTACTTCTCGCAGAACAACACGTGAAATGCCGTCTCTTCCGACATCGTGGTGTGAGCCACGAGCAAAGGAAAAATGGCGTCATACGCATTGGCGAAGTCGTACACCATCGTCGAACCATCGAAGTCAACAACCTCGAGGCGACCACCTTTAATCACCAGCGCAGCGAATGAACCAGTGCCGATCGGATCGGTCCACACCACCAGGCCAGTGCCATCAGGAAGTTTGAAACGCTTGGGTTTTGGCGCTGATTTTTTCGGGGGCTTATTCATGGTTGCTTGAACTCTCGGCTCTTAGCGCGGATTTTGCTCGCCCACGTTCCCGCAGTATGCCCAGCAAAACGTCCGATTTCATCGGCTTTGCCTTCAGGGGTCGGAGATATCGGTTGTTTGACCTTGGGTTTTGGTGCTGAGTAATCGGTCCGCCACACCACCACAGCGAACACGATCACAATCAATATCTGAACCAATCGTGTCGCCACGTCCATCCCTGGAGCCGAACAGGCCACTATCGCCACGCCTAAGACGATGTAATCAAGGATTCGATGTAGTCGCCGTCCCACCAATCGGAATGCCCCAAAAGGGGCGTCAACAATGGCGGTGTTGAGCACGATCAAGGTTCCGACGATGACCGGAATCAATGGTTTGGGACTTTGTAAACCCGTTGCCAACAACGCGCCGCCCACGATGTATTCAGCCAACTGATGAAGCCAAAACGAGCGTTTTCCGGGAGCGGGCATAGTCACAGGCTAGTTGCCAGTCCGCTTGGGTCATTTGACAACCGAATTCGGGGGTATTTCGCGCCCAACAGGAAATAGCAAAGGGGCCGGTGGATTGCTTCACCAGCCCCTTCAATGATTCGGTTGTATGTGGTTGAAAGTGTGTTGACGGCGGACCGTCAGATCACATCATTCCGCCCATGCCGCCCATGCCACCAGGCATGCCGCCACCCATACCGCCACCGCCGCCGCCCTTTTCAGGCTTGTCGGCTACGAGGCATTCGGTGGTGAGCACCAAAGCAGCGATCGAGCCAGCGTTTTGCAACGCCGCACGAGTCACCTTGGCGGGGTCGATGATTCCGGCCTTCACGAGGTCGACGTACTCGCCAGTTGCGGCATTGAGTCCCATCGCACCCTTTTCGCTTTCAACACGCTGCACCACAAGGGCGCCTTCCATGCCGGCATTGTCGGCAATGTTGCGGGCTGGAGCATCAAGGGCTTCCCACACGGTGCGAGCACCAGTGGCCTCGTCACCAGTGAGCGAATCGACAACGGCCTTCACCGCGGCACGGGCACGCAACAATGCGGTTCCGCCTCCGGGCACGACGCCTTCTTCGATTGCTGCACGAGTTGCCGAGATGGCGTCTTCGATGCGGTGCTTCTTTTCCTTGAGTTCAACTTCGGTGGCTGCGCCAACCTTGATCAAAGCCACACCGCCGGCCAACTTGGCCAAACGCTCTTGCAACTTTTCACGATCCCAGTCGGAATCGGTGTTTTCGATTTCGGCCTTGATCTGGTTGATGCGACCTTCGACGTCAGACTTTTCGCCATTGCCATCGACAATGGTGGTTTCGTCCTTGGTCACGATGACGCGCTTGGCACGGCCGAGAAGATCAAGCGTGATGTTTTCAAGCTTGAGGCCAACTTCTTCGCTGATGACTTGGCCACCAGTGAGAACTGCCATGTCTTGCAACATTGCTTTGCGACGATCACCAAAGCCAGGAGCCTTGACAGCAACTGAGGTGAAGGTTCCGCGAATCTTGTTGACCACGAGAGTCGCCAAGGCTTCGCCTTCGATGTCTTCGGCAATGATGACGAGCGGCTTGCCCATCTTCATGACTGCTTCAAGTGCGGGCAACAAAGCCTGAACAGTTGAAATCTTTGAGCCGTACAACAAGATGTAAGCATCATCAAGAACTGCTTCTTGACGTTCTGCATCAGTGACGAAGTAAGGCGACAAGTAGCCCTTGTCAAACAACATTCCTTCGGTGAAATCAAGTTCGATTCCGAAAGTGTTGCTTTCTTCAACAGTCACAACGCCGTCTTTGCCGACCTTGTCGATGGCATCAGCGATGACATTGCCGATTGCTGAGTCAGCAGCCGAAATGGTTGCAACGCTGGCGATCTGAGCTTTGTCTTCAACCTTTTGCGCCAACTGCTTGATGCTTTCAACAGCAGCAGCAATGGCTTTTTCGATGCCCTTCTTGAGACCCATCGGGTTTGCACCAGCAGTCACGTTGCGCAGACCGAAGTGCACCATGGCCTGTGCAAGCACGGTAGCGGTGGTGGTGCCGTCACCGGCAACATCGTTGGTCTTAGTAGCAACTTCTTTGACTAACTGAGCACCCATGTTTTCAAATGGATCTTCAAGTTCGACTTCTTTAGCGATGGACACACCGTCGTTTGTGATGGTGGGTGCACCAAACTTCTTATCAAGTACAACGTTGCGGCCCTTAGGTCCGAGTGTGACTCGAACGGCATCGGCCAACTTGTTGACACCTGCTTCGAGGGCGCGACGCGCTTCCTCGTCAAATTTCAGCATCTTCGACATGGTGGTTTACCTCACTTGCCGACGATGGCAAGAACGTCACGGCTGGTGAGGATCAAAAGATCTTCGCCTTCGATGGTGACTTCGGTGCCGCCGTACTTCGAGTACAAAACGGTGTCGCCTTCTTTGATCGCGAGGGCGTGATGCTTACCTGCATCGTCGCTCCAGCGGCCAGGTCCGACGGCAAGGACGGTTCCCTGCTGGGGCTTTTCTTTGGCGGTATCGGGGATGACGAGACCGGAAGCTGTGCGCTCCTCGGCTGCGTTGGGCCGTACCACGATGCGGTCATCGAGGGGCTTCAGGTTCATAATTCAAGCCTCCGTGGCTAGATAGTTTGCGGATATAAGTGACCGATATGAGCGTTAGCACTCGTACCTGCCGAGTGCCAAGGATAGGGGTGAAAGTGAGCAGTTAGCAACCGCCAACCGCGAGTGCTAACCCAAACGCTCCCCCCAAAGAACAGGTTCCGAACCCGTTCAGAATAACTTCAGCGCAGGGGTGCGCCAAGGGCGGCGCAGATCTCGGTCAGACGCTCGATCGGCAGCCCAATAATGGCGTTCAACGACCCTTCGACCTGCTCAACAAACCCCGCGGCCCCACCCTGAATGGCATAGGCACCGGCCTTGTCACGGGGTTCTCCCGAATCGACATAGGCGATGATCTCCGGAATCGGCACCGAGCGAAAGGTCACCGTGCTCGACACGACTTCAACGTGCCCATCCCAATCAACGCCCCGACAACCTGGTCCAGCCACCGCTACCGCGAAGCCCGTGTGCACCTGATGGCGACGTCCCGACAGCGCGAGCAACATTTTCACTGCCTCGGCATCGTCGGCCGGCTTGCCGAAAATCACGCCATCAACATCGACGGTCGTGTCGGCGGCAATCACGATGGCCCCAACGTTCACGGCTCCCACAGTCTTCATGACTGCATCTAATTTTACCGATGCCAAACGTCGTACATAATCAGCAGGCAACTCGCCTTCAAGAACTGACTCATCGATATCGGGTGACACCACGCGCGGCTCAATGCCAACACTGCGCAACAACTCAAGTCGGCGTGGCGAACCCGAACCCAAAATGACGGACATAGACAATCAACCGCCCGAGACAGCCATGACCGAATCGTCATCGGGAATGGTCATGTCGTCAAGACAACCGCGGAATCCTTCGGGCAGTGACACCTTGATTGGCCCACTGGTCTTGCCGCGACGCAAACTCTCGCCACCTTCGACCACAGTCATGTCGGCGCCGTTACGTTCAAGCATCTCATCGAGAATTGCGTCAAAGGCAGCGATTGAATCAGCAGTTGCCAAACGATGACGCACTTCTCCACCAACCGGATATCCGGTGAGATACCACGACACGTGTTTACGAAAATCTCGCACACCTCGTGAAGTTCCCGAACTGTCATCGCCAAAATGCTCGACCAAAGTTCGTAGATGGCGCTTCATCACATCAACTCCGAAACCCAACGTTCGCGGAGCCTTTACTTCGCGACCATTAAATGCATCGACCAAATCTTCAAACAACCACGGTCGGCCGAGACAACCACGACCAATGACCACACCATCGCAACCAGTTTCGTTGACCATGTGTATCGCATCTGCTGCGGTCCAGATATCACCGTTGCCTAATACCGGGATTGACGTGACTGCTTGTTTGAGTGCAGCAATGGTGTCCCAGCGGGCTGTTCCGCTGTAATGCTGTTCAGCAGTGCGAGCATGAAGTGCAATTGAAGCAATACCTTCTTCTTCGGCAATACGACCAGTATTCAGATAGGTAATGAGATCTTCATCAACACCGATGCGGAACTTTGCCGTCACCGGAACGCCGTAAGGCTCAGCAGCTTTCACTGCTGCTTTCATAATTGCGCGCAACAAATTTGGTTTTGCGGGAACTGCCGCACCGCCACCTTTGCGAGTCACTTTGGCAACCGGGCAACCAAAGTTCATGTCGATGTGATCAACAATGTCGTTCTCGCACAGTTTGGTGACTGCTCGAGCCAACATGATTGGGTCGCTTCCGTACAACTGCAAACTGCGCAGTGATTCATCGGGAGCAAAAGTCACCATACGTTCGGTTTTGGCACTGCCGTGTACTAACGCAGTTGCCATGACCATTTCGTTGACATACATCAGGCCCGAAGCGAATTCGCGACACAATGTTCGAAACGGCGCATTAGTAACGCCAGCCATCGGCGCCAACACAATGGGCGAAGCCAATTCAATATTGCCAATCTTGAGCGGCTTCATCGTGACCAGCTTGAGTCAATCAGCGGCAAACGCAAATTAGGAAATCCGCCAGAATCAAGTGCCGTTGGGCCATCACTTCGTAAGCGATACCACGCAGCGCTACCGATCATTGCTGCGTTATCAGTACACATCGCGCGACTTGGCAACAATCCGCGTCGTCCATCGGCTGCACACATCTCAGTGAATTTCTCGCGCAACAGCGAGTTCGCTGCCACACCACCGCCCAATACAAGCCCCTTTGCACCAACGGCTTCAGCAGCTTTACGAGCTTTATTCAACAACACATCAACAACCGCCCACTGAAATGACGCAGCTACATCGGCAGTGTTGACATTGGGGTTCTTGCGCACGTAGTTGACGACTGATGTTTTAAGCCCACTGAAACTGAAGTCAAGTCCATCGTGCAACATGCCACGCGGAAAGTCGATGGCCTGTGCATTACCAGTGCGGGCAATGGCATCAATCGCTGGCCCGCCTGGATAACCAAGATCTAAGAAACGCGCAACCTTGTCAAATGCTTCACCGGCTGCATCATCAATCGTGCGACCCAGCAGTTTGTATTCGCCGTGACCACGCATTTCGATCAGCATCGTGTGACCACCAGAAACCAAAAGCACAACGAGTGGTAGTTCTAAAGTTGGATCTTCAAGCAAACCTGCATACAGGTGTGCTTCAAGGTGATTGACGCCGATGTACGGAACATCCCAGGCGTAAGCCAAGGCCTTAGCCGCCGACACCCCAATCAATAGGGCTCCGATGAGTCCAGGACCATGAGTTGCAGCAACCGCATCAATGCGTGACTCACTGATATCCGCTTCAGAAATTGCTTGCGCAATAACCGGATTCAATAAATAAAGATGGGCGCGCCCCGCAATTTCTGGTACGACTCCACCGTATTGAGCATGCAAATCAATTTGTGTGCTTACCACACTGCTCAAGATGTCGTTACCACCCATCACAATTGAAGCAGCAGTTTCATCGCAGCTTGTTTCAATCGCCAAAATGATTGTTGATTCATTGACAACGAGGTTGTTCGGGGTGAAACCGCTCATGAGGCCGCACTCCCCCGCATGACATTTTCAAGTCGAGTTTGGTACGCGGCATCCTGAATATCGTGCGCCCACATTACTAATGCATCTTCGGTGTTTTCGTAATAGCGCTGGCGAACTCCGGCCGGAGCGAAACCGAAATGGCGGTAGAGCTCTTGAGCCGCGGTATTACTCAGTCGCACTTCAAGAGTCAATGCCTCAGACTTGCGCACAATTGCTTGTTGTGCAATGTGCGCCATCAACAAGCGGGCGATTCCTTGCCGTTGCCGAATTGGGTTAACGGCAATGTTGGTGACGTGTGCTTCATCAAGAGCAAACATCAAACCGGCGTAACCCACAACCGCTTCGCCATCTTTGGCCACCACGTAGTAACGCTCTCCGCGGCGAGAAAGATCGATCTCGCTTGAGAAGACACCCGACGTCCATGGTTTTGGATACACCCGTTCTTCAATTGCCAAGATCTCACGCATATGTCGACGACGCATTGGTTCAATCGAGATGCCATTGGCGTCATCACCCGATGGTTTCAGAAAACGCGACACGATACTCATCGTCCGGCTCCAGAATTGCGAGTTGACCAATTGATCTCGGCGTCGGGCTGGCGTAAATACAAAGCTTCAATCTGGTGGGGTTCAACCCAGTCTTCTTTGAGCGCTTTTACATGTGCCAATTCAACTAAGGCCGAAGCGCACGGGAATGAATACGACAAGTCCGCAAAATCAGTCTCGAATCCGGCGACAATTTCTTCGCGATAACGCACTGCCCCATCGCCCACGCACAAGGTTTCTTGACCTCGTCCTAACAGATCAGAAATCAGATCATCAATTGAACCAACCATCGGCTCAAGAACTCGCTGAATGCCGTGATCGGTCTGGCGATAGAACGCGTAGAACACTTCGCCCTTACGTGCATCAATCACTGATGCGATGAGTTGATCGGTGCGGCGCAATGGATACGCCAAAAGATCTAGGCTCGACAGTGCGATCATCGGAATGTGCAATGCAAGAGCGATGGCCTTGGCTGCAGCGATTCCGACGCGCATGCCAGTGAACAATCCTGGACCAACATCAACCGCCACAACGGCCACTTCGTCAATCTTGACATCGACTTGGCGGCACAGAAACTCAATTGCCGGAGTCAGAGTTTCGGCATGGCGACGACCACGCGTGATATCGATTGACCCAAGAACCCCATCATGATCACCTAGCGCGACACTCACGCGTTCGGTAGCGGTTTCAATTCCGAGTGTGAGCATGGCCCTAGTCCTCAAGCCATAACGTTAAAGAAGTTTTCAAACGTTCAAGACGCGATGCCCACTGTGTGCCGACACTATGAATCACGATTGATCGTTCATCATCGGCATGATCGGTGTTGTGACGCAGAAATACTTCGAGATGATCTCCCAAAAGTTCGGACGCAACGTCTCCCCACTCAACGAGCATGACTCCGTCGCCATCAACCATTTCGTGAAGAGCGAGATCAGAAACTTCAGACAATTTGTCGAGACGGTACAGATCGGCATGGTGCAACGTCACACGACCAGTGTCGTAGGTGTGCACCAATGTAAAGGTCGGGCTCGTAATGGGTTCGTCAACTCCGAGCGTTGCACCAAATCCTTGAGCAAAAGCTGTCTTACCGGCACCCATTTCGCCAGCCAAAACAATGATGTCACTCGTACGACTCAATTGGGCAATGGCCGCAGCGACACCATGGGTGTCAGCAATCGACTGAACCAAGAGCGAAATCACCCCGAAAGCCTAACGGTAGTGACGCGGGAGGCGGTTCGAGAGGCCACAAACGATTTCGTAGCCAATCGTCCCAAGTCGGCTACCCCATTCGTTAGCAGAAACTGATTCGGTGCCTTGTGCGCCGATGACGACAACCTCATCACCGATCGCAACGGTTTGATCTCCCACGTCAACCATCAACTGATCCATAGTGACAACACCGACGATTGGGCAACGACGACCACCAATCAAAACCTCTCCACCAACAGCCGACAATCGTCGTGGCACGCCATCGGCATAACCCAGTGGAACAGTTGCCACCGTTGTCGCTTTTTCAAAATGGTGCCGCTGGCCATAAGAAATGCCCTCACCGACAGCCACCTTTTTCACAAAAGTGACGCGAGCCTTCAACGACAATGCTGGACGCAATTGGGTGCACAGATGCTCAATCGCAATATCTGGAGCAATGCCGTACAGCGCAATACCTACACGCACCATGTCGCGGTGCGATTGATGGCGTGTGATTGACCCCGCCGAGTTTGCGATATGAATCCAGCCGGCCTCAACCCCAGCATTCTTCAACGCAGAGAGAGTCGCATCAAACTTTGAAATTTGTCGATCAGTGAAATCACTCTCAAGATCATCCGCACTCGCGAGATGTGTAAAGACTCCACCCAAGACTAGTTCGGGAGAGCGAGCCATAATGCGCCCGCCCAATTCAACCGCATCGCTCGGTTTACATCCGACTCGATTCATACCCGTGTCAATCTTGAGGTGTACCTCTTGGCCCACAACGTTGCGAAGTCGCGCTTCATGTTCGAGCGCATCAATGAACGGAACTGAATATGCCGTGGCAATCAGGCCATGTGCAACGATGTCGCCCACTTGATCAAGAGGCTGTTCGGACAAAACAAGAATCGGATTTTCAATTCCGGCGCGCCGTAGTTCAATTCCTTCTTGAACTAACGCAACACATAATCCGTGGGCCCCGGCTTCAAGCGCGGCTTCAGCAACCTGTACCGCGCCATGTCCGTAACCATTAGCTTTCACCACGACCATGACTTTGGCTTCGCCAACCAATGAACGCAGATAGCCGACGTTGTGGCGCACCGCATCCAGATCAATATCAATCCAAGCTGCTCGAGCGCCCATCTTCAGTCCTGTGAACCAACATGTCGCATATGCGACAAAGCCAACGGGATGAGGTCTACCAAATCTGAGGCAATCAAACCTTCATGAGCGGTAAACAACGACGCGGCGCATCCATGAATCCAGGCCCCACTTGCCGCAGCGTGGAATGGTTCTACTCCCTGAGCCAACAATGCACCGATGATTCCAGCCAACACATCACCAGTTCCGGCTGTTGCTAAACTTTGATCACCGTTTGCCACCATCAACACTTCGCCCGAAGGTTCGGCGACAACAGTTGTGGTTCCCTTTAACAAGCAAACACAGTTTGTATCGCTCGCTAAACGACGAGCACTCGTAATGCGATCATGTGATGGCGCATAACCAAGAAGCGTGGTGTACTCACCGTCGTGTGGAGTTAGAACTGTGCCAGCCGCACGCGAGCGCACGATGTCGCGCGCTCCTTCGTCACCCCAAGCAACGGCGAACAAGCCGTCACCATCAATGACCATTGGAATGTGTGCACCAGCAATGATGCGTCGTGCCTCACTGACAGTTCCTTCATCGCGGCCGAGTCCTGGCCCAATGACTATCGCCTTAAAACGAGATAGGTCATCAAGTACTTCATGTGACCAGCCCAACGCAGGTAATGCCCGGCGCACGATTTCGGTAGACGTGCTGCGATCGCTCACGATTCCTGGCGAAGCAACATGCGCGATGCCAGCACCTGCTCGCATCGCCGATGCACTGCATAAATTGGCAGCACCCATCATTCCTGAACTTCCGGCAACTGCGTACAACGCCGCTTTCCATTTGTGCGAATCAAACGGTCGTTGCGGAACCCACTGCGATACATCGCTGCGTTCAACTTCGTTGATATCAACGTTGCCCATACCGAGGTTGATACCGATATCAACAAGCTCAACCTCACCGCATAAGGCTCGGCCCGCCCCCAACAACAAGCCTGGCTTCAACGCCACAAAGGTGACGGTGCGAGTCGCTCGCCATGTATCGGGTGCGGCGAGGCCAGTCAGGCCATCAATTCCGCTCGGAATATCAACTGCCAAAACGGGAACGCCTTGAGTTGCTGGTGGGCTCCAATCACCACGGAAACCAGTTCCGAAGGCGGCATCGATAATGAGGTCACTCACGGGTAGACGTAACGGCATGTGCTCCGCGTCAATGACGTGCACGCGAACTCCTTGATCGGCCAGCAATCGAGCGGTCACGCGCCCATCCGCGCCATTATTCCCTTTACCAATAATCACGACCACAGTGCGTCCGTACAAGCCACCCATCATGCGCTTGGCCGCGCGCGCCACGGCGGCGCCAGCACGGCCAACTAAAATCTCAATTGGCGTTCCAGCGGTGATCGCCTCAGCATCAAGCACGCGCATCTGTTTGGGGGTCAGCACGGGGCGCATATCTAGATCGTATGCCTTACAGACTGATCTACGGCAGCGATCGGACAGCAATCACATAGGCAATAGCCGTGGTATCGGTATGTGTGATCGAGAGATGCCAGTCAGTGACACCAAGTTCGTTGGCGATCTGCTCGGCCCGACCCGTGACCACAAGTGTTGGGCGCCCAGAATCGGCCCGTTGCACCCATACGTCATGAAATTCAAACGCACCGAGCCCGACCCCCATTGCCTTCATCACAGCTTCACGCGCCGCAAAGCGCGCGGCTAACGAGGCGGTTGGGTCATCATGAGGTTCGACGTACTCAAGTTCTTCACTTGTAAAGAGTCGAGACTTCATTGATGGGGTGCGTTCGAGTGACCGACGAAAGCGATCAATTTCAACCGCGTCTACCCCAACACCAATGATCATTGACGTGCACTCACGATGAAGCGCGACGCCAGCGATCGGCCATTTCGCTAATCGGCAAGATCAACAAATCTGCCACCGACAATTCGCTTAACAAGTCGTCGCGCATTTCGCCTTCGGTTTCTGAAACCCAGTCGACGAGGCGGTCGTATCGACGGTCGTACCCTTGCAAGACACCGCGCATCACCGATGCATTCAGTCGATCGTAGAAACGAACATGTAGCAAAGTAATGCCGACAGTCTGACCTGACTTCACTTCTGGAATGAAGATCACAGTGCGTCCGTCGCTACGACCACGTGCGACGAGTACCTCGCGTTCGCTGGCAACTCGGCGCTTTGTTCCAAGTAACGATGGGTTGCGATCAACACGGCTCGGAACATCACGTGATAATCCACCACGATCGACGATCGCGATTGTGGCGGTTGTTCCAGATGGATCGCCGTCAATGCTATAACGTGTGTACCCCACCACGGCTTCGACTGCAGGATCAAGATCGGCCAGAACTTTGAGCGTGCGGTAAGCCAAAACATCGCGTCCCGCTCCGGTTGACAAAACTTCTTGAACCAATGCACGATCCATCACGCCTTCGTCGCTACGGCTAATTCCGACCGTCACTGTCTTAGCCTGATGCTTAATCGCGTCAATAGGACGCGTGAGTTCTTCAATCGCTCTGGTCAATGCCAAAGTCAGATCGTCAATGAGCGCAGATGGGGTGCCAACTTTGCCGGTTTCATTTTGATATGCCTCAACGGGAGACCGATCAAGAACAACGCGTAACATTGAGGCCAAACGCACTGCAGTGCTGGCTTCAAGATGTCCATCGTAAGTGCCGGCGCGAATAGTCTCATTAAAGCGTTCGGCCGCAATCACTAAACCAGCACGCACAACTTTCAAAACCGAATCGCCATCGGGGTTATGCAACACCGCAAACTCAACGACTTCGCGGGCCTCACGCAACGAACGAGCAAGTTCGTCAATGGCACGCGCCGCTTCGTAACCAAAAAGATGTCCAACCACTGCGCTCAGCACAAAAGCCAATGTCGGGTCAACATCGGGAACATCAATGACCGCGACTGCACTTGAGAAACGTGACTCGGATGCACTGGCGATCACAATGGGGGTCGCCTTGTGCGCACGATAGATCGCGATCTCTTTGGCAATATCGTCGGCGGTGCTACCAGAGAGACCAGCAGCACACACCAAGATCAAAGGCTCGCACGACAGGTCAATGTGCTTTTTGTCTTCAGTGATGTCGCACGAAATACTCTTGTAGCAAAGTTCGCTCAACTTGATTCGAACTTCATTGGCCGCGATTGCGTTAGGCCCATTACCTACGACTGCCCAATACCGCTTAGACGGCGCATATTTGTGCGCTACTTCAGCAACCTTGGCCCGAGCATCGATCACTGTGCGCATCGCGGTCGGAAGTTCGCGCAATGTTCGCAGCAAATCGTGCCGGCGCGGATCGGTACCGAGCCCAGCAGCAACGCTCACTGCACAAGCCAACAAAACTCCAGCGGCGACTTGCGCATAAAAAGCCTTCGTTGATGCGACACTCATTTCTACGTCGCGACCATCGCTGGTAAACAAAACACCATCGGCCTTATCGCACAAGTCGCTACCGCGTCGATTAACGATTGCCAGAACCGATGCGCCACGTGAACGCGCTAAGTCAACAGTGCGATTTGTGTCAGTCGTTGTTCCGCTTTGACTCACAGCAATGATGAGCGTGTCGCTCATATCGAGTTGCAAATGGAAACCACTGAGTTCGGTGGCGGTAATCGGATCAACGTCAAGACCGCCCGCGCATAATTCATCAAGAACCGTGGCACAACTGCGCCCTGCGATGGCAGCGGTACCTTGACCAATCACTCGAACTTTACGAATTGCACCAGATGACAAAAGTTCAATAATGGATGTCGGCAACGTCTTGACACCAAGTGATGCATGCAAGACACCATCTCGCTCAATGATTTTTCCGCGAAGAGTCTTGCGGAATGATTCGGGAGCTTCGCCAATTTCTTTTAGCAAGAAGTGCGGAGAATCGCCACGATCAATATCACGGGTTGTAACTTCGGCCGTCACTAACTCGGTTGTCGCAATAGGCAAAACAGTTCCGTCGTAAGCCAGTCGTGTCACGCCTGAAAGATCTCCGGCCAGTGCTCCATCAAGAATGAAGATTTGACCTTTGCTATCGGTCAAAGATGCGGTGCTGGTTCCTTCACCATCAAGGCGGAAATAAGTGGAGGTTTCTTCGACGACGCCATACGGTTCGCTCGCAACGATGAATAAATCTTCGGCCAAACCAACGAACAATCCTTGACCACTGCCGCGTAGTGCGAACATCAACCGATCGGGTTGATCAGTTGCGGCAGCACCAATGGCCACTGATCCTTCAAATGACGCCACGCTGCGACGGAAAGCCTCGTCCGTATCACCACAGGCTCGGGCATGCATATTCACTAACGCCGGAATCACTTTGGCGTCGGTCGTGATTTGGCCTGGGAATGACAGCCCATGAGCGATTCGTAGATCACCGTGATTATCAACATCACCATTGAGCGCAGCCACAACATACGGTTGCGTCGTTTCAAGATCACCGAGTTCGCGCTCGCTGTTTACCGGGTGCGCGTTTGGCTCGCTAATGATTCCGACACTCGCCCACCGCGTGTGTCCAACTAATGACAAACGAGCATTCGGATTCGAAAGTGCTAAACGTAACAAGTCATCTTCTTGTACGGCCGCACGTAAGGCTTTGGTGTTGTCACCCAACTCACCGATCTCGGCGGCTGCTTTATAGACGAACGACAACGTGTCATCAATCAAGCGCACCGATCGATTTTGAAAGAGCGCGTCATGGGCCCGAGCACTCAGTGCCGCCGAGACCGAAGGATCGTTAGCAGACAACCCGTGACCCCAAACAAAAACATGGATTCCCGCCGAATCGCGACCGCGCACTTCAAGACGATCAAGAGCCGAGAAAGCCTGTTGAATCGTGAGGTAACCAGCGACTGCCGCAATTCCGGCATCGCGGCCAGCCAAATCACGCACCAGACGAGCCGTACGCAAACGATCTTGTCCGATTGACCACGTGACATCGCGCAGCGCAATCAGCGTCGCCGCATTTCTTTCAAGTTCATCAGAATCAGCCACGGCATTTTCAAGACCTTCATCAATGAGCGCAATCGTGGCGCTCACTTGATCGAGGCGACTTGTGATGGCACTCACCAACTCGTGGTTGTCAATCAGTGCCACTGCACCAGGAACGCCCTTCAGGAGTTCATTGACCTTCACGAGATGTGCGGTGGCATCGAGCATGTTGCGACCACTCGCGATTGCGGCGTCTAAATGCTGAACGATGTCGGCCACGCTGGGAGCTTGCCGTTGAGCAGGTCGGCCGACCAAAGCGATGATGCCACACATGACAATTAGGTTACCGAACACCGA
>LFFB01000029.1 GCA_001510335.1 Actinobacteria bacterium casp-actino2
GTCGCGAGATCGGGTAACTGTTGTCGGCAATGGTTGCATCGGTGGGGGTGACACACTCTCCACCAGCTTCTTCAGCAACCTGAAGAATCTTCACGTCGGCTGCTTCTTTAGCAAAAGCGAAGCCAACCCAGCCGAGGCTGGTGTCGGAACCCTGAATACCCTGAACGATGATGTTGTCATCAGCCGACGCCTGGTAGTCGGGGCGAGTAGTTGCTTCAAAACCACGATCCTCATTGAATTCCTCAATCACGATTTCAATGAACGAGGCGAATGTACCCGACTCTTCACCGGGACCGACGATACTGAGGGGCGCGTTGGGCAAGCTGGTGGTGTCACCGAGTTCGGCGGCAACAGCATTGGCGTCCGACCACGAACCGAATCCCTGTGATTCTGGGCCGATCAAGCCGTAGATTTGGGGGAACGACAAGCAGGTGACAGCGGAGTTGTTGGTGTTTGTCATCATGGTGATGCCGTCGTTACCGACGCGAAGTTCAATCATTTCGATGCCGTTTGCTGCGCACTCTTCGAGTTGCTTATCCTTCACCTTCGACGACGCGTCGTTGATGTCGGTCTCACCTGCACAGAACAACTTGAATCCGTCACCAGTTCCTGGTCCGTCCACCGAGATGTCGACCTTCGAGTTAGCTGCGGCGAATTCTTCGGCCACCGCGATTGAGATTGGCTCTACGGTTGACGAACCCGACACCACAATGGTGCCCGTCAGTTCTTCCGCGGGAGCATCGGTTGGGGCGGGAGCCTCGGTTGGGGCGGGAGCCTCGGTCGACGGGGCCTCCGACGAGGCCGGAGCCTTCGTGGTCGACGAGGAATCGTCGTCGCCATCGCAGGCTGCGAGCGGGAATGTCACGGCGACTGCCGCAATCAATGACCAGCGTTTAATATTCATTGTGTTTCTCCTTGTAGTGGTGCGGGTTCACGTCCGCACGTCTTCAAACTAGAACACCCCTCTGAATTTCATCTAGAAAGTAAATGAACAGGAGATTAACTAACGGAAACATTGCGGTGTAAACCTACTCGCGGCTGATCCGGCGCGTTTGTTGGTGAGCGGCCCACTCATACAGGATTCGTTGCGGATGAGGCTCGAAAAGTGCTGGTCCGACCCGTGTCCACGAATCATCGGGCAGCAATTCAAACGCGGCGGCCGTATCTGACAGCAAAGTTTCAAAGGTTTTGTTGAGCCAGTCTTGGTGTTTGGGATGTGTCAACGGGGTCAGTACTTCGACTCGCTTGTCTAAATTGCGCCCCATGAGGTCGGCTGAGCCAATGAGGTGCAGCGGCTGCCCGTCGCCTTGCCCATTGGCAAAACGAAAGACTCTGGAGTGTTCGAGATAACGACCCAAAACCGATCGCACTCGGATGTTCTCGCTTAAGCCAGGCACACCGGCCCGTAAACAGCACAGACCACGAATAATCAGATCGATTTTGGCACCCTTTTGGCTAGCGGCGTACAGCTCTTCGACCATTTCTGCGTCAGCCAACGAGTTGACCTTGATCGTGATTTGACCACGCTCGCCCATCTCGCCTTCACCACGAATGAGATCAATCAAACGCCGACGCAAGTCATCGGGGGCAACCAGAAGTCGGCTGTATTCAACGTCGCGGCTGTAGCCAGTGAGGTGATTAAACAACTGCGCGGCATCAGTGGTGATATCGGGTTCGCTCGTGATGTAACCAAGGTCTTCATATAGCCGAGCCGTCCGCGAGTTGTAGTTGCCCGTACCAAGGTGCACATAACGACGCAAACCGTCGCTGTCTTCGCGCACGACCAAAACACATTTCGCGTGAGTCTTTAAACCAACAACTCCGTACACCACGTGCACGCCGGCGCGTTCAAATGCCTTTGCCCACGTGACATTCGTGGCTTCATCAAAACGAGCCTTTAATTCGACGAGTACTGCAACTTGTACGCCACGTTCAGCGGCTCTAATGAGATGTCGTGCAATAGGGCTATCGCCACTCGTGCGATACAACGTCATCTTGATACTTTGCACCCGCGGGTCGTCTGCCGCTTGCGACAAAAACTCTTCCGCCGAGCTGGCAAAACTTTCGTAAGGGTGATGCAGTAGAAGGGCACGCTCACGAACCACAGCAAATATTGAGCGATCCAGTTCTTCGGCAGCCGCTAATCGTCCTGCGGTCACTGGTTGCCACTGGTCGTCTTTCAAATCGGGGCGATCAACTGCGTGCATTTGCCACAAACAGGTCAGATCAACAAGCCCGTTCACTGGAATCACATCAACTTCAGTGAGATCATGTTCTTCAGCAATCAGGGTCAACATGTGAGCCGAAACGTTCTGATCAATTTCAAGCCGCACTGCTCGACCAAATCGCCGACGGCGCAACTCGAGTTCAACTGCTTGCAACAAGTCGTCTGCGTCCTCGTCTTCAAGTGACAAGTCGGCATTACGAGTAATGCGGAAAGTTGTTGAGTGAGCAACCTTCATGCCGGGGAATAGTGATTCAAGATTCTGAATAATCACTTGTTCAACGGGCACAAAACGCATTCCACCGGGCAGTACTAAAAGACGTGGGAAGAGGGTCGGAACCTTGACCCGTGCAAAACGCTCTTCATCAGTTGATGAATCACGCACGATGGTGGCAACGCTGAGAGCCAGGTTTGATACATACGGAAATGGGTGCGCCGGGTCAACTGCTAAAGGTGTCAGTACCGGAAAAATTCGTCGCCTATAAAAGTCATCGAGGTAGGCGATTTCATCACTGGTGAGATCGGCCCACTCACACAGTTCCACACCTTCGCGCTTGAGTTGCGGTAACAACACATCGTTCAAGAGTCGTTGCTGCCGTTGCGACAGCTCTTGGACTCGCGACAAAACTTGGGAAAGCTGCTGCGCCGGAGTGAGACCGTCAGGCAAGCGGGCAGTAATGCCAGCAGCCTCTTGATCTTTCATTGCCGCAACGCGGACTTGGAAAAACTCATCAAGATTCGACGAGAAAATGGCGCAGAACTTCAAACGCTCTAACAGCGGAATGCCGGGCTCGGTGGCGAGGCGCAAGACGCGCTCGTTGAAATCAAGCCAACTCAGTTCTCGGTTCAGTAAACGATGATCCACGCGGATCCCATTCAATAGTCAGCACCGACACGATGTCGGCGTATTTACCTGATGTTCAGGAAAGGTTCTCGTCAAAACCGAGATCCCACTCGACGGTGACGTTTTCGCGCTCACCATCACGCATGATGCGCTCACGGTTGCGCTTGAACTGCGGATCGGTGTAGGGCAACAGAACTAAACGCGCCAAGGCACGCGTGCGAAATTCTTCGACGACGACTCGATCGCCAAAGTCGCCAACAACGTCCCAGTGCGGAGCGACTGGGCCGAGAAACACAATGCGGACATGTGCTCGAGATTGTGCTGGGGTGTGTAGATCGGACATGGGACTCCTTGAGTGCGAAATGCCGTTGGTCGGGCAAGATCTTGGCGAATTCTCGGGCGTGTGCCAAAAAACTTACCGATTTCTCACCAGGAAAACCGCTGGTCAGGCAAACCCTATCGGCGATACTTACGTGTCAGAACTAACTCTGACTGGCTCTCCCAAGCCAGGCATGGTTGACTGACAGCGGTTGGGAACTCACTCAGCCCCGGTAAACGTCTTACTGGGGTCACCGAGAACTCAACTTCTCATCGGGCGAAGCGGGCGGAAACCACCTTCGCACAAGGAGAAATACTCATGAATGAAGAATCAGTAGCCAACTGGATGGCCGAAGGCGCTTGCCGCGCCTACCTGCCTAACACGTTTTTCCCCAGCGATGGGGTGGGTGTTGATAAGGCCCGCAAAATTTGCGCGACTTGTTCTGTGACCGCCGCTTGCCTGGAATACGCTCTCAAAAATCACATCGATCACGGTGTGTGGGGTGGTTGCAGCGAACGCGAACGTCGTCGCATCAGCAAACGTCGCCGTATCGCCGTACAGGCGATCTGAACTCTCAATGAACTCTGATCCGCTCCCGCCAGGGTTCAGATCAGTGAGTCACTCGGATTTTGAGTCGTCATCGTCCTTGGCACCTTCAGACAGACCCTTTTTGAACTCCTTTTGGGCCTGACCAAGGTTTTTGGCCAATTTCGGGATGCGCGAGCCCCCGAAAAGCACCAAAACCACGACGAGTACAACGATGACCTCAGGTCCATCAAATAAGCCAGCAATCATGAATCCGAGGGTAGCACCGGAACGGGGCTGTCAATCAACACAGTGCCGTCCGAACGGGCCTCAACAGTGACAAAGCCATGAGGTGTCGGCACAGTGGCTCTCACCCAATCCAGATCGCCCAACACTGGGGCAACCCGAACCGAGGTATACCCAGGGTCGCCCGGCGTAATGCCAGCGATATAACGCACGAGATCGCTCGTCGGAGTAGACGACCAGCCGTGGCATTTTGTGCCGCCCACCCAACATTCGGGCCAAGTGGTTTCGCCCGCATCCACAAACACTTGCCAGTGACGACATGACTCCAGAATCAAGTCGTGACGGCCAGCTGCCGCCAGCGCGTCGTGCACGACATATTGAAAAAATGGTTCGGCTTCAACCATTTGATTGTGAACATCCCAAGGTGGCTGGACAGGAAACCCGTTCATGAGATAGACGAATCCTTGACCATCTCCATCAACAGTGAGGCGATCCATCACAAACGAGTGACGAATCAGTTTGCGGCGATCGGTGATGCCCGCAACTACGCGCGCCACGCGATCATCAGGAACGAGTCGCGCCACAATTGCTAGTGCACCAGGATGCTGCGCTGCTTCAGGGCGATGTTCGCCATCAACAATGTGATCGATATAAACACCACGTGACTCATCCCAGAAAACTTCGAAGGAATCTTTCACCAATTGATGTCGCGACTTTGCCCAATTCGCATTTGCTGTATTACCGATCCATTCGTTCATCTCAGCAAATTCATCGAGACCACGAGCCCACAATGCGTTAGTTGTTGATGCACATCCATTCATGTACACGCTCGCCCAATCCGTGAGTGCCCAGCCGGTGACATCATGCAACAAATTGTCATCACCTAAGAATGATTCAAACCAGCGCAAAACCCGTTCGGCGATTGATAAGTATTCACTCACAATCTCTTTGTCACCGGCGTAGCGATAGATATTGAAGATGGAATGAATCCAATGCAATGCCCAGTCGGGAAGATACATCCGATCGTCGGCAGCAAAATCTGAAGCCGCAGCCATCGCCAACATTCCATCAGGTCGTAAATGCGTCGCTAATTGCGGATGCCACAACGGCATTGACCAATCAGGATTTGACACAAAGTCAACCATTTGGTGAACAACCGAATCGCCAGTCCACGCTCGTTGTTCACGAGTTGGACAATCAACGTAGGCATCAAGCGCACATAAGTCAACGGTGCGCAGACCAATTGCGTGAATCAGATTGAGCTTCGGATCAGAGCATTCAAACGACGCACCAGCGGGTCGAGGTCGATGTTGATCGGTCACTTCAATCGCTAAATCAATTTCTGCATGATCAACTGACGATTCATTGTTGTGAGGCGTGCGAATCGCAGCGTGGATATAGCGCATCCCGAGAATGTCAAATGATTCGAATATTCCGATCTCACCATCACAGATATAACGCAAACCCGCATGTTGACCCAACGTCACCAATTTGTTTGAGCTATCAATATGTTCAGAGACTGCAATATCAATAACTGTTCCGGGAACTGCATTGCGAATTCGTAAGGTCATGAGCCCAGCGGCAATATGACCAAGATCAAAGTTACGAAGTTCAACGGCATTTTCTTCTGTCGACATCGGTGTGTTTTGATCAAGTAATACCTGGCGAACCGGATCGGCGTTATGTGGTGAACCAACGACACGCGCGCTGCCGACATATTTCGCCACATGCGAATTACCACCTTGGAACGAAGTTCGTACTGGCGGCCGCAACATTCCGAAAGGTGAACTCGGTGGAGATTTTCGACCATCTGCTCCCGTGTGCCGCGGAGTGATTTCAAAAGCCGTCTTCCACGATGAATCATCAAAGCCCACGAGTTCCCAACCCCATGGATGTTGCGTTGCATCAAATGATTCCAACGGCAAACAGGCCACATCACCTGGCACCGGAACTGCTGTCCAAGCCTCGCCTCGTTGCGAGTTCCATGAACGATCGGTGACGATCCATTCATCGTTAATGAAGGCTTCAAAAACCAATGAACCTGCGCCTAATGAGTACGTCGGTGGTACCAGGACCCACCAGGAAGTGGACTCACCAAAATGGCGTGCCGTAATGGCAAAAACGTTGGTTCCGCGCACTAAATACGGTGCCACATCAACGACGTCGTAATGCGCACTTCGTGGTTCAGCGCGCACCGGACCACGAGCAACCACACTGCCGTTAACGCGCAAGATGTAACGCCCATCAACCCAGATTCGAGCAGGGGCCGTTTCTGGTAATTCTGACACTTCACATTCGCGTCGGAAGAGAACGACTTTGTCTGTCGGATCACTCAACACTGGGCGAGTGGCCGTTTCCATCGTCAATGCCGGGGGTCCATGCCAAATCCAACGAGCCTTCCATTTTGGTTCAAAAGGATGCGGATGATTGAGTTGCACGCCTACCCCACTTCTACGACGGTGCCTCGTCAAGAACCTAGCAGTCGTAGTGCTGAGTGGGCGATGAGTGGATATGTCAAAGTGGTGCTGTGCTTGAATGCGTCGCCAATATCAGCGAAGGTCGCAATCGTGAAGTTTTGCAGCAACTTGTTGCCGTGTGCGCCGACGATCTTCTTGATGTTCATGTTGACCCCGACCACAACCGCAGTGTCTTTACTTTGCTTGACGTTGATGCGCCGCGTCGACTTACTCGTCAAGCTGTTGAGTTGCTCCACCTTGATTCGCATCAGGGTGTTCACCCGCGACTTGGTGTCGTCGATGTTGTCCCATTCGTGCCACTCGAGGGTTCAACGATCGATGATGCGATTGTTGAGCGCGATGCATTTGCCAAGTGGGTCAGTTCAGAATTATTGGTGCCGTGTTTTCTATACGGCACCGAACGAACATTGCCTGATATTCGTCGCGATGCTTGGACTCTTCTGCAACCGCAATGCGGTCCGAGTATCCCCCACCTGACTGCTGGTGCGATGTGTGTCGGCGCTCGAGATTATTTAGTCGCGTACAACGTCTGGCTTGATGCCAGCGCGTCTGAAAGTTCAGCACATGAAATTGCGCGCGCGGTTCGGGGAGACGGTGTTCGAACTTTGGCATTACAAGTTGGTGATCAATGGCAAGTCAGCATGAATCTGATCGAACCTGAACGCATTGGCCCCGACATTGCTGCCGATCGAGTCATTCGCGAAGCGCGTCAACACAACAAGGAGATTTCGCGTTGCGAACTTGTTGGATTGATTTCACAGCACGCGCTGAACAAGATTTCCGAACAACGTTGGGTTGAACTTGATCTCAGTACGGAACGGACAATTGAATTTCGCCATCAACACGGCTACACATTCGTGGCCTAACGCGAAAAATCAGGCTGTGGCAATACGACGGTTTGACTGAGCACGTTGGCGACGCAGGCGACGGCGTTCGCGCTCGGACAATCCACCCCAGATACCAAACTTCTCACCATTTACCAGGGCGTACTCAAGGCAATCCATACGGACGACACAGCCGCGGCACACTTCTTTGGCCTCACGGGTGGAAGCTCCACGCTCGGGGAAAAAGAGGTCGGGGTCGACACCCAAGCAGTTCGCTTGCTCTTGCCAGTTGTTGTTCTCGCTCATCGATTCGTTCATGTGGCTGCCTGCCATCTTGACCCTTAGGTCACTCGTGTGTGGTTCTTGTCCGCGCGATGCGCCGGGCAGTTCCACACGTGTAACTACATGCATGTCATTCTGCCCTATAGATGACCCCTAATGCAAGAGGAAATTCGACAAAAGCCCTGACAGATGGCAGCGCTCAAGAGATTTGCTTGGTACGACCAAACCCGAGTTTCCCTCAACCGCGAATGAAATACGGGTTGCTCGGTTGACCGCCGGTGAGGTGTTCGAGAATTGCCGCCGATTGGCTTGGCACGACTGAACCTTGCTGTAGAGCCGCCAAAGTTGCCAAGTGATTATTGCGGTAGACCGCTTCGGCGTTATCGGCCTCTGGATTCACCCACACCGCTGTGAGCAGGACAAATGCGTCACTTTGGCCGATTTCGATGAAGCGTGTCGAGGCATATTCGGTGACCCCATGGGCGACGCCGGCTTGGGCAGCACCCCACGTGAGTTCGCCATGACGATCGTTGGCAATAGTCGCCTTGTTGACAAACAACGTCGCTGGAGTGACTGGCACATTGGGCTTCCACACCACTAAAAACGGGATGTGTCCCACCGTTGGTGAACCCAAAATCGTGACAAATGCTCCGCCCACGGGACCAGATTTTTTTCCTAAAACAGTGTTGATATGCGCTGCATTCGCGCCATCGCCCGCAAATCCTTCGCCAACTTCGAAAGTTTCACTCATCGCTGGTCTCCATTGTTTTGCCTAGGTAGTCGTCCGTAACGCGACATCTTGAGCGTGTCAGTCGAGTCGGTACCAGCTTTGGTGTCGTAAGCCAAGAGCGCGACGTAGCGCGGTACTGGGCCTTCAATCGTGGTCACCCGATGCATGCTCCAACGCCCGTTGAACAACATCAAGGTTCCTGGAGTCATCGGTTCAGTGCGCACAGACTCTGGCGACTATTCATTCATTACTTTTTGAATCGTCTCGTAATTAGGTTGCCCAGCATTCCGAATCTGTTTGGCATTTTCGAAATGACCACCGCTTAACGACGACTGAATCGCAATTGACACAACAAAATCAGTCATATCGAAATGCCAACCCAATGAATCACCAGCGCGCATGATGGCAAGATTAAGTGCACCAAACGGATCGGCATAACGAAAGAGTTCGTTCAGCCCAAGACATTGACGAATGAAATCAAGTATCGAGTCCCATTCATAGAGTGTGCGCAAACCATCATCATGAGCAAATTGGTCATACGCAACAACTTCAACTGAACTCTGAGCGATCGTATTACGCAAGTGCCCTACCGGAAATGTCTCGTCAGCTGGTCCGAGATAGGGCGTGGCGCGTGAAGCCGATCGAGAGGCACATGGTGCAAGTGCATCAGATTGCTGACGCAAAATTTCAACTGCCTTGAGGGTCAAAAAGTCAGGCAAAACACATACGCCTTGCGTTGTGAATTGTTCAAGACAGGCTGCAATGAGGTCCTGATCATTAAGGTTGTAGCGGTGCGTATTGATCATTTGTGCAGGAAGCACAGTGCCAGAGTAACTGACTCGCCTACGCTGAAAACATGCCCATTCATTTACGAGCCGAACCAGGTGACTACGCCCCCGCTGTTTTGTGCCCAGGCGACCCCCGCCGCGCCAAATACATCGCCGAAACTTTCTTTGATCCGGGCGTTCGCTTGGTGAACGAAGAACGGGGCATGTTGGGTTACACCGGAACGTTTGAAGGTAAGCCCATCAGCGTTCAAACGACGGGCATGGGCACACCGAGCGCAGGCATCGTGTTCGAAGAGCTCTGCATGCTTGGGACTAAGCGATTGGTTCGGGTTGGTACTTGCGGTGGACTGCAAGCCAACCTGCGTATGGCCGACACCGTGATCGCTATCAGTGCATCAGCCGATGACCAAACGCCAATTCGTTACTGTGGCATGGAGGGTTTCGCACCAACCGCAACATTTTCACTCGTTGAAGAAGCCGCACGTTTAAGCCGTGCTGTGAGTGATCGCGTATTTGTCGGACCCGTTGTGACAAGTGGATTGTTCTATGACCCAGATCCCAACACGTTTGGGATCTGGCGACGTTTGGGCCACCTTGGTGTCGAGATGGAAGCATCAATGATGTACACCATCGCCACACTCAAAGGTATTGAGGCATTGGCAATCATGACGGTTAGCGACGTGATTGATCCTGACGGTGGCAACGTTGAACGTATTTCGGACGAAGACTTGAAAAAAGGCGTTGATCAAATGATGCGTATCGCCTGCCAAGTCGCAGTCAGTTAGTTCCAACGAGAATATGGTGAGAAATTTTCCTTATTTTCGGTGATTTTCCTCACCAGTTACACACTGAAATCAGGTGTGGCGGTGACTCACGTACTGGGCGAGCAATTCAAGTTCAACTTTGGCGGAGTCGAGTACGGGCATTGCTGTCAAAGCATCAACGGCTTGAGTGGTCAATGAACTGATCAACGCTTCCATCTCATCAAGTGCACCACTGTCACGAATTGCCTCTTGAACCCGTCGCACATCGTCATCAGACAGTGCATCACGGCCAACCTTTTCAAGAACTTTCAACTGACTCTCATTGGCGCGTTCAACGGCGATGGCCATCAGCGGGGTCGGCTTACCTTCGCGCAAATCATCACCGACTGGTTTGCCAGTTAATGCAGTATCTCCGAAGGCACCCATCACGTCATCACGCATTTGAAAAGCATCACCGAGAGGCAGACCGTACGCGCTAAGTAACGGCAACAACTCTTGTTGGCGATCGGGGGCAGCCAACATCGCACCTAAGTGCAACGGTCGTTCAATGGTGTACTTGCCACTCTTGTAGCGGCAAATTCGTTCGGTCTTAAAGCGACGGCGTTCATTCAGCGAAGTACCAATGAGATCGAGCAACTGTCCAATATTCAACTCGATACGAAGTTCATGCCAAATTTCGCGAGCCGCTAATGGCGCATCACCCATGAGTTGATCGCTATATACAAAAGCCAAGTCACCAACCAAGATGGCAATGCCTTCTCCGTAGCGCCGCGCCTCACCACTGCCGCCAATCATTCGATGTTGATCGGCAAAAACTTCATGAGTAACGGCCGCGCCGCGACGCGTGAGCGAACCATCCATGATGTCATCGTGGAAAAGAGCGAAAGCGTGCAGAAGTTCAAGGGCAGCACCCGTATCAAGACTGATTTTTGAATCGGGGTCGCCGCCGGCACCCACGAAACCCCAATGACAAAAGGCTGGACGAAGTCGTTTTCCACCTGAAGCCACCAAGCGACGAATTTCTGCAACCGGACTTGTCAAATCTGAATCAAAACCAGACCAGCGGGTCTCTTCAACCTCTAGAAAAGCCGAAAGATGAGTTTCGGTTCGACGCGCGATGTCAACGAGTGATTGCGGAGGGCTTGAACTCACAATGTCAGGTTAGAGGCGACTAGCCCTCAAGTCCGTTCACAACCTTGTCGATTTGCAGTTTGGCATTGCCGATTCGGTCACGACACAAACGAATGAGTTCGGACGCACGTTCAACGCGACTCGCTAGTACATCAACGTCAACATCGGTTCGTTCGAGTTCGGCCAAAATTGTTTCAAGTTCTTTGAGTGCTTCGGCGTAGCCCATTTCTTCATCTTTTTTCGTAGCCATGATGTCTCCTTTAATTCACCGTGCTGGTGACGTTGCCGTCCTGAAGCACTGTTGTCAAAATTTCTCCGGTTGACACATCGCCAATATTGCGCACAATTCTTCCGTCGGCGCCACGAGTGATCGACCAACCTCGCGCCAATACATTGTTCGGATCTAACAGACGCACGCGTGATTCGAAATTGTTAATACGCGTGTTGAGCTCACTAATTAATTGGGGACCTCGTCGAGTGAGTCGCGCGATTCGATCACCGAGTCGTTCGTCGGCGCGTTCAACTGCGGTACGTGTATGAATACCAATTTCGCGCGCCACATTGTTGAGGCGATTCGTTGAGTCAACGAGTTGTTGGGTTGCCAAACGGGCGATTGCCTCCCAATTAGCCTCGATTTCATAAATAAAATCATTCACTCGGTCAATAATCGCCACTGCACACGCCGTTGGAGTTTTGTGGGCTTCAAAGGCCACATCATCTGCAACATGACGATCAATCTCGTGACCGATACCCGTGAATACCGGCAACGTAGATTCGGTGATGGCCAATGCAATGGATTCGGCATCAAAGGTTGAGAGTTCGGCTTTGCTGCCACCACCACGAATCAAAACAATTGCATCTAGATCATCACGCTGACTCAGACGAGAAATTGCTTGCGTAATTTCGCGAACCGCGTTATCACCTTGAACACTCACATTTGCGATGTGCAGATGAAAACCAATGTTGCTACTTTCAATTTGATTCTTAAAGTCGGCCCATGCAGCGCTGCTGTCACTCGTGATCACACCCAGCCGTAATGGGGCGGGCGAAATATCCACTTCTCTGTTGAGGTCAAACACACCCATTTCTTTGAGCTTGCGAATTAACTCTTCACGTTGCAACGCAATTTCGCCAAGTGTGTAATTGGGGTCAATGCCCCGCATGATCATCGACAACTTGCCAAAGGCGGCATAGAAATCAAGGTTGCCGTAAATGCGAACCTTGACACCATTCACAAGATCGAGGCCGTTCTTCATCAGGATGGGACGCATCTTGGTCATTTCGCCGCCCCACAAGTTGACGTTCAACTGATTGCGTTTGCCGTCGGGAGTCTGCTCAACAAGCGTGAAGTAGGTGTGCGGACCTTTCTTGCTCAGCCCCGAGATTTCGCCCCATACCCACAGGCCAGAGTCAAAGTTGTCGTTCAGTACCTCGTTGATCGCGTCGGCCAGTTCAGAAATTGAATAGGTCAGCAAAACCTCGTTGTCGAACTCGTCCTCAAACTCATCAAGGTCGTCTTCTAGATCATCATCGTCAAAGTCACCGGGCATAGCACTTAAGAGTCTGCCCGATGGCGATGTAGTTTGGAAGACGTGACTGGAACACTTGTGATCTTGCGCCATGGTGAAAGTACCTGGAATCAGAAGAATCTCTTTACGGGCTGGCACGATGTGCAGCTCACCGACAAAGGCCGCGGCGAAGCTGTCGCTGCGGGCCGCACCATGCTTGAGGCGGGGCTGTATTTCGATACTTCGCACACCTCGCTACTTGAGCGGGCGGTATTGACCTGCAATATGGCCCTCGAAGCGATGGGTCAGGTGTGGTTGCCCGTGAACCGAACCTGGCTACTGAATGAGCGTCATTACGGTGCCCTTCAGGGACTCGACAAGAAAGAGACCACCGAACGACACGGCGAAGAGCAGACGTATATCTGGCGCCGCAGTTTTGATGTTCCGCCGCCGCCCGTTGATACCAGCAGCCCCGAGCACCCCGTGAACGACCGGCGATATCGGTTGCTTGACCCGAGCCTTTTGCCGGGGGCCGAGTGCCTCAAAGATGTCGTCGCGCGAGTGTTGCCCTATTGGAACGATTCGATTGTCCCCCAGTTGCGCAACAACCAAACGGTATTGGTGACGGCTCATGGCAACTCACTGCGGGCTTTGGTGATGCACCTTGAGGGAATTTCTGAGGCTGACATTGCTGAACTGAACATTCCGACTGGCGCTCCGAAGCGTTATACGTTCAACGACGATATGTCGGTGGCGAGTGCTCAGTATTTAGGCGACGTGGCGGCGATTGAAGCTGCAGCAGCCGCCGTGGCCAAACAAGCCTCCGCCTAACTACTATCACATTGGCGCAGGCATCGCTGTTGTACTACTCGGTTTGTGGTGGATCAACGACAATTGACTGTTACGAAATTGAAGTTGACGGAGGACCTGCCCCGGCGAATCTTCACGCAGTTGTCGTGCGCGGTGACACCGCCGAAAACCCCGAATATGAGATTCACTTGTACGACAAGACCGGGGTTTCTGGCAATAACGACTTTGCGAGTATCGGAGACCTTCCTGGAGACCAACGCGGCACAGGCGGTGCGCGGCGCGACCTTTCAAGAATTTTGACAGACGACTCAATTGTTCATATATCCCTCATCGTGACCACGCGAAAGATCCCGCAATTTTCGATGGTCCACGGTGCTAACACCAAGGTCACCGATACCCGACAAGGAACCGAGGTAGTGATTGATATCGTTTCCAACCCTGCAATTCTCGCTCTTCCAGATATTTCAGAGAAACGAGATGAGAATGATCAATCAACCGATTACACCAACAAATGCGGGCGTATTTTTGTCCGTGATGTCGTCTGCAATATCGATCGAGCAACAAACGAGGCGCTGACCGTTTTTGGTCGCTTCCGCGCCTACAGCACAGGCCCACCCGCTGAATCAATCGAGGGCCTGTGGGTTTCAACGAATGCAACGTTCTATCAATTTCCGCAGATGCCTGAACCAGAAAAGATCGTGATTCCGACCGGGGCACCTCACTTGCGTGTTGACGGTTCCCAGCATTACGGCCTGACTCGCGCCTACTTGCCCGTCGCTCTTCTTGAAGAATGGCGCATTCCGTTTACCGAAAAAGATATTGCGGCGTATCTTTCAGTCAAGAAAATTGAGGACGCTGTTGAAACGATTCTTGCGCCCACGATCACTCTTGACGATGTCGGCGCGTTGGTTGAACTACCGCAAATCACTTTCTCTACCCCAACAATTGAATTCAGTCGCAACGCAGCATTTACGGCGCTCACTCCGTCACGTGTCATGGACACCCGCGACGGAACTGGCGGAGTCGCCGTAGCCAAAGTCGGCAACGGAATAAACGACACCGGAACTGTGCTCACTTTCGACGTGCTCGGAAAAGGTGGACTGCCCGGTTCAGCGAACTCCATTGGAGCCGTGTCCCTCAACGTCACCGCAGCCAACACCTCAGTTGGCGACGAAGGCGGCTGGGTCACCGTGTACCCATGTGGAACCCCACCCAATGTGTCAAACCTCAACTTCGTGTCCGGCCAAATCACACCCAACGCCGTCATCACACCCATTAGCACCGACGGCGAAGTGTGCTTCAAGGTCTACGGCAAAACCCACCTCATCGCCGACATCAACGGCTACTTCCCCGCCTGATTCCTGTCCCAAATTCCGCCACTTTGGAATATGGCTACCGCCTAGCGGTAACTAGATTCCAAAGTGGTAGGTAATCGGCAGGTGTGGCGGCGGGCTCAGGGTCGTGACGACTGGGACATCCCCCAATAGTTCGCACATGTTCACGAGCGTCATATAGTGACACCCATGGCCTCTAAAAAGTCTTACCTCCAAAGCCTCCGTCAAGTCTCGCTCTTCTCGTCGTGCTCCAACAAGGACCTCGAAAAGATCGCCAAGGCCGCCGATGAAGTGAGTTTCGGAGCTGGCGCATTGGTCATTGATCAAGGTCAGACCGGCCGCGAAGCGTTCGTCATCATCAGCGGAACCGCCACCGTGAAGCGCAACGGCAAGAAGGTTGCGACACTCGGGGCTGGAGCCGTTGTCGGCGAACTCTCGCTTCTCGACCATGGTCCCCGCACCGCTTCGGTCATCACCGATACCGAGTGCGTCATGCTGGTCATCAGCCAGCGCCAGTTCCTCGGAGTCATCGACGCCATCCCGGCGCTCTCGCACAAACTCCTCGGAACCTTGGCTGGTCGCATCCGCGAACTCGACCGCCAGTATTTCGGCTGATTTTTCGGTTTCCGATTTCGGTCAGAGACCGAAATAACACCTGCGTAAGGTTCTCCTTTTTGCCCTCGGGCAACTAGCGTTCATACTGCATGATCACGCACGTTGAACCCTCAGCCGCGCCTTCTAACCCCCGGCGTCTCAAGCCCTACCAACTCTCGATTGCCATCGGTTCGTTCATGGCGATCTTCACCTTGATGTCAGGTGTCCTACCCCTCATCACCAAGTGGAAAAGCGACTCCCCGATTCATCGTCAAGTCTTCGAAGGAATCCCCGGCCCAATCCAGTTGGCGTTCTACACAGTGATCCCTGCCCTGTTGTTGTGGGGTTCGTTCCGCTTCGCTGATCGTATTCGCAACTGGGAACGTGGCACATCAGATCGTCGCCGCACCACTGCAAAGAATGCCAAGCGTCGCCTAGCAGATTTCCGTGCTGGCGTGTACATGCGCACACTGTTGCGCGACTCCGCAGCCGGCCTCATGCACTCGATGATGTACTTCGGTTTCTTGGTGTTGCTTGGTGTCACGACTGCGCTTGAACTTGATCACCAGTTGCCCGAAAGTCTGAAGTTCCTTCACGGCGACGTCTACCGCGGCTATGTCCTCATCGGTGATCTCGCCGGTTTGGTTTTCACGGCTGGTGTCGTGTGGGCGATTGTTCGTCGTTACATTCAACGCCCCTACCGTATTCGTATTAAAAGCAAGCCCGAACATGCCATCATCCTCGGCGTGATGTTGCTCATTGGTCTTTCTGGTTTTGGTGCTGAAATGTTCCGCATCGCCAAAAGCACTGCAAACGGCGTGAATATGGATCACGAAAAGTGGTCATTCATTGGTTATCCGTTGGCAAGCCTTGTTGATGGCTGGGCCCCGCGTTCGCTCGAACTTTGGCATCAGGGTTGGTGGATTGCTCACGTTGTTGCATTCATCGCATTCCTCGCCATCCTGCCAATCACCATGTTGCGCCACATCTTTACGTCGCCACTCAACATGTATCTCAAAGATCGTGATCGTCCCAAGGGTGCGATGAAGGCCATGCCGAATCTCACCGAGACGTCGCTTGAATCATTCGGTGCTTCAGTTGTCGAAGACTTCACATGGAAGCAATTGCTCGACACCGATGCATGCACCATGTGTGGTCGTTGCACGAGCGTGTGCCCCGCACACGCAACTGGCAAGTCACTCGACCCACGCGAAATCGTTTTAAAGACCGGTGAAGTCATGGCGGCAACTGCGGCGCACGCACCTGGTGGTCGCGTGACTCCCCCGCTCGGAACCGACGTCGACATCACCATTAGTTCGAATTCGTTGTTTGAACGCATTACCTCTGAAGAAGTTTGGGCATGTACCTCTTGCAAGGCTTGTGATGAGATTTGTCCAGTAAACATTGAAATTCTTGACAAGATTCTCGACATGCGTCGTTACCTCACATTGATGGAAAGTAACTTCCCGCCTGAACTTGGTAACGCATTCCGTGCGATGGAAAACCAGGGTAACCCATGGGGAATGAACCAGGGTGAGCGTGGCGATTGGGCCGACGGCCTCGACGTTGACATTGTTGATCCAGGAGAAGTTCTTTCGCACGAATACCTCTACTGGGTTGGCTGTGCTGGATCATTTGACGACAAGAACAAGAAGGTCACGCAATCAATGGCCAAGTTGCTCAAGCGTGCCGGCATTGATGTCGCCATTCTTGGACCAAGCGAAATGTGCACCGGTGACTCGGCACGTCGTTCGGGTAACGAGTACTTGTTCCAGATGTTGGCCATGCCCAACGTTGACATGCTCAACGGCATGGGTGTCAAGAAAATCATCACGCAGTGCCCGCACTGCTTCAACACTCTCGCCAACGAGTACCCACAACTTGGTGGTCAGTACGAAGTGATTCACCACACGCAACTTCTTGAGCAACTCATTGACAACGGCAAACTAGATGTCAGTAACGCAACTCTTGAAGAGCGCATCACGTATCACGACTCGTGCTACCTCGGCCGTCACAACGATGTCTACTTGGCGCCTCGCAAAGTCGTTGCTTCAATCAAGGGCATCGAAGTTGTTGAAATGCAACGCAACGGGACCAAGGGCATGTGCTGTGGTGCCGGTGGTGCGCGCATGTGGATGGAAGAGTCGATTGGCACCAAGGTCAATGACGAGCGTGCCCGTGAAGCAATCAGCACTGGCGCAAGTCGCGTGGCTACTGCTTGTCCGTTCTGCTACATCATGCTTGATGACGGCGTGAAAGCGGCCGGAGTTGAAGATGACCAGATGAAGGTTGCTGACATTTCAATTCATTTGCTGGAAGCCATTGAAAATGGTGAACGGCAATTGGCCAATCCACCTACACCGCTCAAGGCCTGATTACGCCTTCAGGTGACTGTTTACGAGTGAGCGAAGGTGTTCGATACCGACACCTTTGCTGGCACTCACCCACACAATGTCGCCTTGATCGAGCATGCATCCAGCAGCAAGATCTTTCTTGCGAGTCGCGCGCTTTGATGACTTCACTTTGTCGTGCTTTGTTGCAACGACGGTGTGCGGCACGCCATTGGCACGCAACCAGGTGAGCATCTGCACATCAAGTTTGGTCGGCCCGATTTCACCGTCAACCAAAACGTAAACATTGACAAGTTCTTCACGATCAAGCAGATAGCCCTCAATCATCTTTTGCCAGCCTTGCTTAATGCGGCCAGGTACAGCGGCATATCCGTAACCAGGCAAATCAACGAGCGTGCTTCCATTAGGTAACGCAAACAAGTTGATCAATTGTGTGCGACCCGGCGTATTTGAAACACGAGCCAGTTGTTTGTGATTCGCCAAGGCGTTAATCAACGATGACTTACCGACATTTGATCGTCCGACGACTGCAACTTCAGCGGGCGACTCCGGGAGTGTGCTGATATCAACTGCCGATGTCACGAATGTCAGTTGTAATGGCCCAGTCATGACCTGCAGTGTACGGAATGAATCAGGGGA
>LFFB01000030.1 GCA_001510335.1 Actinobacteria bacterium casp-actino2
AGAAGACACTTTTGATCCACCGTTTTATGTGGTGAGTCGCCATGAAGATGTTTTGGCAATGGTCACCGCGCCAACCCAATGGCTCAACGGCGATGGTCCAGGCGTGTTCTATCAAGTCGGAGGCGTACTGGGATCGGCCGATGACCCCGATCATCGACGTCAACGCAAAGTGTTACAAGATGGATTTCGTCCCGCGATGGTTGACGCCTTAACGCCACGGGTTGAAGAGATTGGCCGTCAGTTATGGGAGGACTCTTTTAGTTGCGACGGTGAAGGTGATTTCGTGGGCCTCTTTGCTTTTCCATTTCCGGCCATCGTGATCGCCGAAATGTTAGGTATTCGGTCCGAAGATCGCGATCAATTTGGTCATTGGTCAGATGACATCGTGAATGGTCTCGGCGGCGGAGACTTGAGTCTTGTTGAAGCGGCAAATGACGGTATCTACGGTTTGGTTGATGTACTTGTTGCCGAGCGCCAAGAAATTATTGAAGCTGGCGGTACTCCACCTGAGGATTTGTTAAGTGTGTTGACTCAGGCGTACCTTGCCGAAGATTTGAAGTACAGCGAAGTACGGCGGCTATGTCAACAAGTATTGGTCGCTGGACATGAAACGACGGCGAGTTTGTTAAGCCTGATGTTGTGGCGTTTAATTCAGCAGCCTGAACTCATGGAGCAACTGCGCAACGACTCGAGCAAAATTCAGTGGGCAGTTGAAGAGTTTTTGCGTTTTGATTCACCGGTTCAAGGTTTATTTCGTACGAATAATGAAGAGTGCGAGGTACGTGGAGAAACCATCCCCGAGCGCTCCAAAATGCAACTGCTGTTCGCGGCAGCAAATCGTGATCCGCGTGTGTGGGAGAACCCTGACGACATCAAACTTGATCGCTTTGGCCCAGGAGCCAAACCGCATTTAGCCTTCGGTTGGGGAGTACACCATTGCATTGGCAACGTGCTAGCTCGTCGTGAAGGTCAGATGGCCCTGCGTTGGATGATTGACACTTTTGAAACTATTGAACTCACCGGTGACGTCAAAGTCAATCAACCTTTTATTCTTCGCGGACTCACGACGTTGCCGATCAAATGGACAGTTAGAGAGTGACAGTAAGAAAGTGACGGTTCGGACATGAATCAAACCAAAAGTACGAGAGTTTCCATTGTCACTGGTGGTGCTTCAGGTATTGGGCTGGCAACGGTGGAGACTTTGCTTGCCGCTGGTGAATCGGTGGTCATCGTCGACCTTCCCAGCCAAGCTTTGAAAGAAGTCGAGAAGCATCCTCGTGTACTGGCTGTCGGTGGTGATGTCACTGACGCGGCCACCAACGAACTGGCAGTGGCATTGGCCGAAGGTGAATTCGGTGGGCTTGACGCGACGATCTTGAATGCGGGACTTCCGGCTAGCGGAGATATTTTGAATCTGCCGATTGAAATTTTTGACCGAGTTCTCGAAGTCAATGTACGCGGTGTACTGCTCGGAATCCGCGCTGCGGTGCCTGCATTGCGTCGTCGTGGTGGCGGACGCATTGTTGTCACCGCATCAACATCAGGCATTAATGCCGACCCCAATATGTGGCCCTACAACACCGCCAAGGCTGCGGCCATCAATCTGGCCAAAGGGGCCGCACTTGAACTTGCTGCCGACGCAATCACCGTCAACGTGGTGTGTCCTGGTCCGACCGAGACCGGCATGACAACTGGGATCAAACAAGTGCCAGAGGTATACGAAAGCCTGCGACGCGCTGTTCCGCTTCAACGTTGGGGGCAGGCGAGTGAGGTTGCTGCGGTCATCGCCTTCTTCGCATCTGAAGCATCAAGCTTTGTGACTGGTGCTGTGGTGCCAGTTGACGGAGGTATAACCGCTAATACTGGTCAGTTCACGCCACGACCATTATCTAAATAAGAGCGTTCACTAAACATCTACGAGAAAGAGACAACCATGGCAGAGCATCCCGAGAACTACGAAGACGTCACGATTTACGGATTGGACGACGATGTGGAAAGAGACTTGTTACTTGCGCAAAACGAGTGCACGTTCATTTGGTCAAATAAAGAGGGCTGGCCAGTCGGCGTCATCATGTCGTACGTTTTTGTGAACGGCAGTTTCTGGTTGACGGCTTCGTCGCAGCGTGCTCGCATTTCGGCAGTCCGTCGAGATCCACGCGTGTGTGTAGTGGTCACATCAACAGGTTCGAAAATGGCTCGCAATAAGACGGTTACCTATAAGGGTGAATGCGTGTTGTATGACGACCAAGCCACGAAGGATTGGTTTTATCCCGCATTGTCGGCTGCTGTGATGGGCAATAGCGACCCGGTGCGGCGTGACACTTTCACGAAATTCCTTGATTCGCCACGACGCGTGATCCTTGAAGTGAAGCCCACGCAAAGAATCGGTTACGACGGTGGCAAGATGGGTAAAGCAACCTCTGAATGGATGGCCGCGAACGCCGATCCGAAGAAAGAAGATTGATCATGAGCGACAAACTTGAAAATGGCAAACTGGGTCTGTCAGCAGATGAGGTATTGACCACCACGCGTTCGGTACGCAAGCGCCTTGATCTCACCCGTCCGGTTGAGCGCGAAGTGTTGATGGAGTGCATTGAGATTGCGCACCAGGCACCGACAGGTTCAAACATGCAGGGTTGGCGTTGGTTGTTCATCGACGATCCGGTGAAGAAGAAGGCCTTGGCCGATATGTATCGCGCCAACTACTACCCATATGTCAACGATCCCAATCGCCCCAAGCGCGATGCTCAAGGTGAGCGCATCGTCGACTCATCAATGCACCTCGCCGGCATCTTGGAAGAAGTTCCCGTGCTCTTGATTCCATTAATTGCTGGTCGACTTGATGCTGGTACGCCAACATTCGGTCAGGCTTCGGCTTGGGGATCGTTGCTTCCGGCGGTGTGGAGTTTCATGCTGGCGTTGCGTGAGCGGGGACTTGGTTCAGCCTGGACGACGTTGCACTTGCCGAATGAAAAAGAAGCCGCCGAACTTCTGGGCATTCCTTTCGAGCAGTACACCCAGGCTGGTTTGTTCCCGGTTGCCTACACGATTGGTACCGATTTCAAATTGGCTAAGCGCGTACCAGCCGAAAAGTTCGTGCGCTGGAATACCTGGAGCTAATTAACTGCTGGCCCAGGCGCGTGCTTGGACCGAAGCAGTCCAACGGATCGCATTACTTATCACTTTGCGGAACATGGGATCAACATACGTCACTGGTCCGTCGCCGAATTGGATGTAGGCGAGTGGGGCATTTTTTGCTTTCTTCACCCAAGCAACCAAATTACTTCCGGCCGGATGTGTCCAATTCTCATTGCTGTTGCGCTGACCGCGGATTGCAAGATCGGCCGAAAAGAAGTTCATCGGGTCGTCGGTCGCGAAAGTCGTGCGCATGAGCGGGATGACTTCATCTTCAAAAACCGGGCAGCAATACAGTTCATCAGTCAACGTGAATGAGTTTCCGAGTCCTTCACATATCGGATGATCAGAGTCAATGACTTCAATGGTGTGTTCAACATCAAAGACATAACCAGAGTCGGGATACTCCACCCCACGCAGAGTCGCCGGTTGATAATGGAATCGCCCACCAACAAGATCAGCGAATCCTTGCCACTTTGGCCAACTTGCTATGGCGTGATGCATGAAAACCAAACCAGTGCCAGCGTCTTGTAGGTCGTTGAGAACCTGTATGTGTTCGGCGGTTGGTGCGGGAAGAACAACTGGCGGATTGTCACCGGTGAATTTCAGTCCGGGCATGTCATAGAAAACAACGACGTCATATCCGGTTGACGGAGTATCGGCGGCAGTCCACGTGATGTTGTCGATTGAATCGAAGACCGCAAAAAAGGCGTCAGCGACAAACGGATGACCGCCCGTGACTACCTGAACTGAGATACGGGGCTCAGCCACGACCGACGAAGGCCCATTCACCCTTGATCTTGTTTTCGTGATCTAGGCGAATCGACAAAATTTCGCGGCTCCGAAGATGTAATGCAGTGTGTGATGCGGCGAAGGCCTTCTCCATTGCCAGTGAAAAGCACTCGCCCGCAAGTCCGTACGTTTTACTGACATCATCAAGATGCAGGCTGTCTGATCGACCGGCGTGGTAGGCACTCAATGCTGTCATCAGTTCGTCAGACTTTCCGAGAGTTGCCTCAACTTCGTCGGCAAAACCGATCATGAGATCAGTTTCTTCATGCATCCACGCAATTTCGTGAGCGGCCCGTTCGGCAACATTGCGCAACACGTTTTCCAGCATCTGGATGGTGATCTTGACAGTGGGATCACTCACGGCCGCATCAACTGCTGTGAGCAATTCATGCCGACAATCAAGAATGATTTGGTCGGTAGTAGGGCGAGAAAGCATGGCGTCACCTTTCAGAGTGAGGGCGGGATGCAACCCGCCAAGAAGTTGTTGTGGCCGACAGTGAGCGCATTTAACGTGTACGTCGTCATGATCCCCGAGTTTTGTCCTCGCGCCATGGCTCCAGCACCCGCCAGAACTTGACCGTACACAGTGATTGCAGCGAGTGATGAGAAATACCCAAGCGTTGCCATATTGATGGTGTCTTCGCCAAAGCCAGTCTTCTCGCGATATCGAGCTAAGAATGCTTCAGGGTCGGGCACGATGAGATTGGGACCCGAAGCAGACGAATAGATCATGTAGTAACCCAAGTCTTCACGTGGGTCTCCGATGTGGGTGAGTTCCCAGTCAATGACCTGATGCGAACCATCGGTGCCAACCATGATGTTGGCGGGTTGAAAGTCGCTGTGGACTAGTCGCAACGGAAGCGGCGGTGGTCGATTGGCATCAAGCCATTCGGCAACATAACGCAAAAATGGATTTGATTCTGCATGATTGCGGTCAGCTTGACGGAATCGATCAATGAGTCCTCCTAAATAGGTTGACCAATCGTTTGGTCGCGCAATGGATGCACCGACATCGTCTGGATTGATGCGGTGGACCGCAGCCATAGTGTCAACGAGATCGAAGGTATGACGACCATAGCCTGACTCGGGGGTGCACTCGTTGAGATGTGCTTGCAGCGATTGACCGGCAACGAAGTCGAGCACAATGCACTTAGTTCCAAGTTGAGATCCAATGCTGTCGTAGTAACGAGCCTTCGGCATAGGAATGCTTTCGGCTTGACCAAGAGCGCTGAGCAAAGCCCATTCGGTGTCGCGATCGGTTTCCATCATCGCCTTACCTGGGGGCGGGTCGCCGCGCAATACCAAAGTCTCGGTGGAACCGTCTTGCCAACGAACTTCGGCACGAGCCATGAGGCGGCTATAACCACCGGTCATCGTTTCGTAACTGGTGACTGATACTTTTTGTCCCGACTCTTGCGACAAAAATGAACTGAGTAGTTCCGGCATTGCTTGTACGTCGTGCATATTGCCCCCGCTAAAAGTGTGAGTTAGTTTCGCTCAAGTGCTGGCGCAGCGACGCGATGGTTCGCAATTTGTGGTCCGCCGACCCAGCCGCATAACTGCGGATCGCAACCGCGGATCTCGCCCTCGATGTAACTGCCATCGATATTGAAGAGACCCCATTTGCCATCAAGTGAAACTTTGATATGTCCAGCTCCATCTTGTTCATACAGGGCTTTGGAAAAAGGATGAATGATTCCGTGCATCACTGATCACCTTTGCTCTTGGGCGCTACTTCGCTCGTAATGTATTCACCGAGTTTCTTGTGGATCCAACGAACTTTGGCTTCTTGATAATTAGCCAAGGTGATGCCGGGCTTACGCGTCGTCTCAAGGCCCTGCTGCACGCGAGCCATATTGAACACGTCTTGCTGGAAAACCTTGGCCAACATGCCAAGTTCGGTGGCATTGGTGAATGGTTCATCAATGGTGAGATCGCGACGCTTGACCGGCTTGGGCTTTTCGCCCTTGTATGGCGACAAGAAGAACACTTCCATGATTGACGAACGATGATCATCGCCATTGGGACGGAAGCGATAGACGATGCGGTTGAATGCGCCCCAAGGATGCATATTTGGGAAGATCGTGTAGTCGATGCTGTCCATCATTTCTGCGTCACTCATGGTGTCAACACGATCGCCCACCATCGGACGCCAACGATCGCGGGCGGAAATTGATGCGATGGCACGAGCCGAAGCACCTTCAGGGATTGAGATTGGACTGTCTTGATCGACGCGCACGTCGAGCATGCCGCGCATCATCTCGTCTTGGCTGACTTCGTACCAAATCAGCGGACTCGTTGACAGACCAGCAGTGATGACTCGTGAATAGTTCTCCCAAATATCAACTTGCGAGTTGGTGTCGGCAAGGTACGGAAGAATCTGTGGGTGCGTCGCGTTGACGTGGTAGGCCTCGCTAAATGCTTCTTGGGCAATCTTCCAGTTGGCACCGATGATCTTGGTGACATGGGCTTCAACACAACGGTCTTCAAGATTCCAGATCTCGAACTGTTCTTTGATTCCTCCAAGGAAGTCACTCAGTGGTTCGCAATTCTTATCGGGATTGATGAAAACGAATCCAGCCCAAGTGTCAACTGCGCACTCGGGCAAATTGAAGTCTTGTTCTTGGCGTTCTTCAACATGAGGGAAATCCCACTTTGCCGGGACGTCAGCAAGTTCACCCTCGAGGGCCCACGCGAATCCATGAAACGGGCAACGAATCTCTTCGCAGTGACCGTCATAGTCCTTGAGCTTTCGACCACGATGTAAACAGGCGTTGGGGTAGGCCTTGATTGAACCATCGGGCTGACGCACCACGATGTACGACTGATTGGTGATGTCGTAGACGATGTAGTCGCCAGGCTCGGGAATGTGATCGGTACGGCAAGCGAACTGCCAAACCCGACTCCAGAGGCGTTCCTTTTCAAGTTCGTGCCATTCACGGGTGATGTAGCGAGTGATTGAAATGTCCTCGTCGCCCAAGTACTTGGGGGCCTCAAGGCGCAGCACATCGGGAACTGGATGGGTGTCGGCATCGAGAAGCTCCTGGTAGGTAATTCCAGGTGAGCGGGCTTGACGAGGATCTACTGCGGTCATACTCCCATTATTGACCGTCTGATTAGTTTGATCTAGTACCGAACCGAGTCGGCGGGCTAATTACTCAGAGTATTTGTCCAGGAATTGTTCAATGTCGGGGATGGCTTGGAGGGGGTCCGACACCTGAATCGTGGACCAGCCGAACGATTGGGCCATCTCGATATTCTGCGGAAAATCATCGAGATACAGGATTTCTTCGTGTGAAACCCCCAGCATGTCGGCGGTGGCTTGATAAATGGCAAGTTCTGGCTTACGCGATCCGACGGCAAACGACTCCACAACTGCGGTGAAGTCGTCAAAGCGCAAATCTTGCTGCATGGTCGGTCGGAATTCGGCGAAGGTGTTGGTGAGCAAACCAGTTTTGTAGCCGCGGTGCTTTAAGTCGGCGACCTTGTCAAGCATGGGTTGAATCACGGTGTACTGACCAGGGGACATCAGGGCCTCAATTTCGTCACCGTGCAAGACAATGTTGTGTGCAGCGGCCCATGGAGCAAGTTCGGTCTGAATTTCGGCGACCGTTAATTCGCCGCGTTCGGCTCGATGCCAAGGATGATGACCACTTTCGTGTGGTCCAAGCATGATGGCAAGCATTGTGGGGACGTCGGCGGAGTGCCGTTGAGCAATTTTGCTCAGTTGATTTGTGATCGAGGTGATGAGAACTCCGCCGAAGTCAAAGACGACGGCAGAGACTGAAGGGTTCGGTGGGGTCGCCATAGGCATCTGGTTTACCCTATTGTGTCGTCACACCTTGGTCGTCATTGGATCTTCGGAGGTGTGAAGCAATCGCGAGAAATTTTGGGGGTAATGATGTTGACATTCGCCGATATTTTTGAGGCTCACGCTGATGAGTTTCCAGATGCCTGTGCGATCGCGTATGCCGATCAAGAAGTGACGTGGGCACAGTATGACGAGTGGGCGGCTCGACTTGCGTCGGCGTTCAGTGCCTTGGGGATTGGGCTTGATTCTAAAGTGGGCATGTTCATGTATAACTGTCCCGAGTATTTGGTGACGCAGTATGCGGCATTCAAAAATCGCGTCACACCTGTAAACGTTAATTACCGTTATCTCGAGGACGAGTTGTTGTACTTGCTTGACAATGCCGATTGTGAAGCATTGGTTTTCCACTCGAGTCTCGGCGATCGCATCGCTCGAATCAAAGATCGTTTGCCGAAATTGAAATTGCTGATTGAGGTACTTGACGGTCAATCGGCCAACATTCGCGGAGCTGTTCCGTGGGAATCAGTTTTGGATGATCATGATCCGGCTCCGCGCATTGAACGCGGAGCCGACGATGTGTACATGTTGTACACGGGTGGCACAACCGGCATGCCTAAAGGCGTGATGTATCCAATGGGAGCCTTTACCGAGGGATTCTTGGGCTTCTATACCAACAGTGCAGGATTGCCTCCGCTGAAAAGTCTTGACGAGGTAACAGGATTGGCCAAGATGATGCACTCAGCAATGGGACAAACAGTTGGTATGCCCTGCTGTCCTTTAATGCACGGAACGGGCGTGTGGTTGGGGGCGTTGGTCCCGCATTTGATGGCTGGCAAAGTAGTTCTTCTCGATGGACAATCATTTGACGCAGCGCGCATGTTTCAAGCCGTAGAAAAACATGCAGTCGCAACTTTGATCATTGTTGGCGATGCGTTTGCCCGACCGATGGTGCAAGCACTGAAGACACAGGCCGAGACCGGAACACCGTTTGACACATCGTCGGTCAAGATGATCATGTCAACGGGGGCGATGTTCTCAGCCGACAACAAGGCTGAAATATTTGAGTACATGCCAACCACGGTCGTGATGGACATCCTCGGATCGAGTGAGGGTGGCATGGGTCAAACCATGGCGACTAAGGACAACGTCAATACCACCGCCAAATTTGGTGCGATGCCCAATACGAAGGTCATCAATTTTGAGACTGGTAAAGAAGTTGCTCCTGGTTCGGGTGAACAAGGAATGGTCGGCGTGAGCGGATCAGGTGTGCCGATTGGTTACTACAAAGATCCAGAAAAGTCGGAGCGAACCTTTAGAACCTTTGACGGAGTTCGCTACAGTTTCCCCGGTGATATGGCTGTCGTCGAGGCCGATGGAACGATCACTTTGCTTGGTCGCGGCTCAAACTGCATCAACACCGCAGGAGAAAAGGTATTCCCCGAAGAAGTTGAAGAGGCTGTCAAGACTCATGATTCGATCGCTGATTGTTTGGTATTCGGAATACCTGACGAGAAGTTCGGTCAACGTGTCGTCGGCGTGGCTTGCGTGAACCCCGGAGCCACGACCCCAACTGGTGATGAAGTGATTGCTTACACCAAGACCAAGTTGTCCAGTTACAAAGTTCCCAAACAACTCATTATGGTAGAGACAGTGCCACGTGCAGCAAACGGCAAGGCTGACTACGGACTTGCTAAGAAGTTGTTTGAAGCACAAGCTGATTGAGGGGAATCATGACTGCTGTTGATCCAGGATTAGATGTCAAGAATTTGGGCAAAGCGCGCAGTACAGGTCCGAGTGTTCAAGACTTACTTGAAGCTGATACCCGTGGGGTTCCAGTTTCCCTGAAAGATCATTCGTATGAGTTGCAAGGCATCGCCGATGTGCCGAAATCGCGGTACACCTCACATGCTTTTGCTGCTCTAGAAAATGAGTTCATGTGGACCAAGACGTGGCAGATGGCGTGCACCATCGATGAGCTTGCGCAGCCTGGTGACCATGTGGTCTACGACGTTGCTGATCAGTCGCTGATTGTCACCCGTACCAAAGACGGGTCAATCAAGGCCTATCACAACACGTGTTTGCATCGCGGAACAAAGTTGCGTGTTGACGATGGTCGTGTTGCCTCATTCCGGTGCCCATTTCATGGGTGGCGTTGGGACCTCGACGGCGAACTCGTTGAGTTGCCCGCTGAATGGGATTTTCCGCAAGTGTGGCAACAAGCAGACTCGTGTTTGCCTCAGGCCAAAGTTGCCGAGTGGTGTGGCTTCGTATTCGTCAACCTTGATCCAGACGCAATTGCGTTTGAAGAGGTCGCTAGCAAGTTGGTCGAACACTTTGGTCGCGACTTCAACATGAGCAATCGTTACAAGGCTTTCCATGCCGTGAAGGAAGTTCCGGCGAACTGGAAAGTGGTGATGGAAGCATTTGCTGAGGGTTACCACGTCATCGCAACTCATCCGCAGATTCTTGAGTTTGCTGGTGATGCCAACAGTGAGTATTCAATTTGGCCAGAGTCACCATTCGTGACGCGTTTTGTGAATGGCTTCGGTCTGCAGAGCCCGCACTTAGGTAATTTGACCGAACAACAGGTCGCCGATGCCTATCTCGCGTTCTCGGCACGTGCTGCTCGTGGAGCAGTTGAAGTTCCCGAAGGTTCAACGGCGCGTGCAGTCGTCGCTGATGTGTTCCGCTCGGTGATGGGTCCGCTGTACGGCAAGGATCTATCTGAGGTTTCCGATTCCGAAATGCTTGATGCACATCTGTATCACTTGTTCCCCGCGTTCGCTCCGTGGGCTGGTACCGGTCAATCGTTGGTCTACCGCTGGCGTCCAGGTCCGACCCCTGATACTTGTTTCATGGACGTGATTCGCATGATGCCCGTGCCAGAAGGAAAAGAGCGTCCTGAAGTCGCTCCGATTCAACGATTGACCTTGGAACAAAGATGGACCGAAGCAGTCGGCATGTCTGGACTTGCCGATGTGTTCGAGCAAGACATGGCCAACTTGCCCAAGGTTCAACTTGGTCTCAAGATGACGGCCAAGCGCGCCAAGAAAGGCGTCTCGTTTGGTGTGTATCAAGAAGCACGTATGCGCTTAATTCATCGCCATATTGACAACTGCATTCGTGAGGGTCTCGCGACTGACGGTCGTAGTGCCGACGAGTTAACTCCGTTCATCATGCCGCAGGGCTGATCGCTAAAAATTGAGAGACAGTTGAGTCGCATATGTTGAACGAAAGTTGGGCCACTCTGTGGGAAGGCCTTGCCGCCAAACAACCTGATCATGTTGCCGTAGTAATTGGCGATACACATATTCGTTGGCGCGATCTTGATGATCGAGCGTCACGTATTGCATCGCTCTTTACTCAGTTTGGTGTTGGTCATGATGCCAAAGTGGGGCAGTTGTTGTACAACTGCCCTGAATATCTCGAGACTGCGTTTGCGTCGTTCAAGGTGCGGGCGAGCACAGTCAATGTGAACTATCGCTACAAGGCGCCAGAGATTGTGCATGTCTTGTCTGATTCTGGTTCAACGGCGTTGGTTTATCACGGTGCATTCAGCGATGTTGTCGAACAGGCTCGTGCGTCGCTGCCCAACATCAAGTTGTTCCTACAAGTAAATGGTGGCGACAATCTTCCTTTGTTACCGGGCGCGGTTGACTATGACGCAGCGATGGCCCAAGAGCAACCAATGGTACCAATCGTGCGTTCGGGTGCAGATTCACTCTTGTTGTATACAGGTGGAACCACCGGATTGCCCAAAGGCGTTGTGTGGAGTCATTCGGGACTGTTCGGTGCACTCGCTTTCACGGGTTATGCATCGCTCGGTTTACCACTTCCTGAAACAATCGACGAAGTGGCGCGAGTTGCAAGTGAATTGAATGTCGCTGGTACAAGTCCGGTCAATATGACGGCGCCGCCACTGATGCACGGCACCGCAATGTTTTTAGCGTTTTCAACTTTTGTTCTTGGCGGAACGGTGGTTCTGTTGGGTGGTCGAAAATTTGACGCTTCTGAATTATTGCGACTGGTTCAGCGCGAACGAGTGACCCAGCTGTCAATCGTCGGCGACGCATTTGCGCGACCCATTGTTGAAGAACTGGAACGTGCTGAAACGGAAGGTCGCGCGTACGATCTGTCATCGCTCGGACGAATTGTCTCTACTGGTGCAACGTTGTCAGCCGAGATGAAACGCGCACTGATGAAACGCGCAACCAAAGCCGTCATTCTCGACATGGTTGGCGCTTCAGAAGGTGGCCCGTTTGCGGTAGCGATGACGATGCCTGGTCAAGACCCCGTTGCCACCGCCGCGTTTATGGCCACACCAAATACGGCTTTGTTTGATGATCAGACATGGGAAAAGATTGAGTTCGGAAGCGGCCGTTCGGGTGTACTCGCGGCCTCGGGTTCTATGCCTGACGGTTATTTTGGTGATCCCGAGAAAACGGCCAACACGTTTCGCGTCATTGATGGAGTGCGGTACACCATTCCGGGTGACTTCGCCGAAATTGAAGCAGATGGCACGGTGCATCTTCGTGGTCGCGGATCTGTCTGCATCAACACTGGTGGCGAAAAGGTGTATCCAGAAGAGGTTGAAGTTGCGGCTCGTGCTCATCCAAGTATTGAAGACTGTGTCGCGGTCGGAACGCCTGATACGCGCTTCGGAGAAATCGTGACTCTGGTTGCTTCACGCACGTCAGATATTTCAGAAACTGACCTCATTGAGTATGTGAAGAATCAGATTGCGACGTACAAAGCCCCACGACGCATTGTCTTTGTTGAAGCGGTGTATCGCAGTCCCTCAGGCAAGGCTGATTATCGCTGGGCTAAAGAAATCGCCCAGCAATAACACGTTTTGCTGACGGGCCCGTCAGATGAACCGAATCAACTGAATTTGGCGCTGGCCTTGAAGTCAGGGCCGTACACAGGCGCTGTGGCATCGATGCGATGCTTGCGACTCACGGCTGACTTGAGACCGTACTTGCCGAGCAGTTCACGCATGTTGTGGTAGTTCGGATGATCGAAGTGCGCGGCCAAAGATTCTTCGTCGGCCCACAATTCGTACACCTGAATGTGATCAGGCTCGCATGGGTCGGCAGCAAAGCAATACGCGATGCAACCGGGCTCGTCATCGCGCGTGGCCTGTTGATATTTGACTGAATCGGCAACTGCGGCGTCGCGAACGGCGGGATCGTTGAGGCGGATGGATGCTTCGATGGCAATAAGGCTCATGGGGGCCACCTTATTCGGCGACTGGGCTGAGCCATGAGTCGAGGTGCCGGGTGGCGTATTCTTCAGTCTGTTCATCAGTTGAGGTGGATGAGAGGGGCCGTCATGTTTGCTGCATTGATTACTGGGTTGAACAAAGTCGAGATGGTTGAGTTTCCTGATCCGACTCCTGCGCCCAAAGGCGTTGTCGTTGATATTGCCTTCTGTGGCATCTGTGGCACTGACATTCATGCGTACCAATCAGGTAGTGCATACAACCCCGCCATATGCGGTCATGAATGGTCGGGAACGCTGAGTGCAGTCGGCTCAGATGTCAAATCCTTGAGCGAGGGTGACCGTGTTGTCGTGGCTGTCGCCCCGGCTTGTGGTCAGTGCGCCCCATGTCGCGCTGGTCAGGCCGATCGTTGCATGGTGTCGCTGATGTCGGCTCTCGGTCGAGATGCCATGGCACCCAAGCATGGTGGATTTGCTCCCCGGATTGCTGTTGACGCAATGCGCGTTGTGAAGACCAACCCATTATTGAACGATGCTCAAGCTGCGCTAGTTGAACCAACAACGGTTGCTTTTCACGCGGTTCGCCGGAGCGGAATTCGTTTAGGCGACATTGCAGTGATTCAAGGTGCTGGTCCTATTGGTCTGGGAGCAATGCAATGGGTGAAAGCCGCTGGCGCAGGTGTTGTGATTGTTGTTGAGCCAAACGAACAACGTCGCGCATTGGCAACCGAACTTGGGGCTCATCATGTTGTAGTTCCAGGCGCCGATGCTGATCGACTCGTCAAAGAACTCTCACATGGTTTGGGAGCCGACATTGTGTACGAATGTGTTGGTCGCTCATTCGCCGTTCAGTCGGCAGTTGATTTGGCGCGCCGTGGTGGATCAATGTGTTTAATTGGTCTTGCTGATCAAGATGCTCCGATCACACCAGTGACATGGTTGATGAAAGAGATCTCAGTTTCGTCGGCATTGGCTTATAACCACGAAGAGTTTGAGATGTGTATGGGAATGATCGCTGACGGGCGTTTTCGAACCGAGCCATTGCATTCTTTGACAGTCGGTCTTGATGGTCTTGATGGTGCACTCGCCGATTTGGCGAGTGGAACATCAGTGCATACAAAAATCTTGGTTGATCCGCGAGTGTGAACTCACCGTTGTCGTTACTGCTGAATCAGCCGTTTTCGCGAACGCCGGCTTCACGCATCATTGCGGTGGGCTGACGATGAAAGCGTCCGGTGCCGCCAAGAGTTGTTGCGCCCGCATCGACGACCAATGTATGTCCAGTGATGTAACGGGCTTCGTCACTTGCGAGATAAACCGCAGCGTTAGCGATGTCCTCGGGTAGGCCAGCAATGCCGAGCAATGAACCCTTGGCAATATGTTCAGCGGTCGCGTCCAGTTGATCGGCTTCACCAGTCATCACAGCCGACGTCATTGCAGTGGCGGTATTGCCTGGGGAGATTGCGTTCACACGAATTCCGTTACCAGCTAGTTCAGAGGCAACCGACTTGGTGATGCCGATGACCGCATGTTTGCACGCGGTGTAGCAGTGAGGTCCAAGTCCGCCAAGGATTCCGGCGGTACTTGATGTTGAAATAATGACACCACTGCCTTGGGGCACCATGTGGCGCGATGCATGCTTCATGCCGAAATACACGCTGTTCAAGAGAATGGCAACAGTGCGATTCCATTGATCAGTATTGGTCTCAGAGATGCGACCAACCGCTCCGACAACTCCAGCGTTGTTGAACATGATGTCGATACGACCAAATTCTTTGACGGCGAGATCGACAGCAGCGGCCACCTGCTCCTCGGCGGTGACATCGGTGTGGATGAAACGAGTATTGGCGCCAAGTTCTTTGGCCAGCGCTAGACCTGGCTCATCTTGAATGTCGGCGATGATGACTTTGGCGCCCTCTTCAATGAAGCGACGAACAGTCCCAGCACCAATGCCGCTGGCGGCTCCAGTGATAACTGCAACTTTGTCTTGTAAGCGACCTTGAATTCCCATGATGACTCCGTTTGTTAGTTGCTATCTGCTATTCGGTTTGGGCGATATACGGGTGCGGCACTATGCCCATCACCCAACCTAATCGGCGGACCCTAGGTGCCGAAGAGTTGATCTTGAGCCACTTCAGTTTGGATCCAATGCAAGACATCTCTGAACGGGTGTAATCGGCCAAGAATCACCAAGTAAAACCGGTTGGCGGGCAAAATCTGGCGCCCCATATCGCTGCGCTAGCGACTGGTATGCGAAAGTTTTTATCAGGAGAGAATTTATGTATGAACTAATGGGCCTTGAATATCGCAGTAGCCGTTTGCGTATGCAAGAGATTGCTGCATCGCTGAGTGAAGATGAATCCAATTCAATTGTCGCGGCGTGTCCAGAGTGGACAGTCAAGGATCTTTTTTCGCACGTCACCGGAATCGCTGCTGACCTCGGTTCAGGTAAAGGGCCAACAGGGGATACCCAAGCGTGGGTTGACGAATTGGTAACGTCTCGCAAAGGTCGTTCGTTAGCAAGCGTTGTTGATGAATGGAATGAAGTTGGGCCAACGTTTGAGGCAGCCATTGACAACTTGCCCAAGCGGTTGTGGACGCTCACATACGACACCGTCGTTCATGAACATGATTTGCGAGCCGCCGTCAAAAAGCCAGGAGATCGCGAATTGGAGGGCGTCAAGATCTCTGCAGTGCTCGGATTGAAGTTGGTGAAGGTTGATTTGGCTTCGAAATCCCTTCCGGCATTTCGGGCCGTCATCGACGGTGTTGAGCACAACATCGGGGATGGCGAACCAGCACTCACCTTGACTGCATCAGCTTTTGATACGTTGCGCCTGTTGGGTAGTCGACGAACATTGGCCGAGATGAAAACCGCTGCCTTTGTCGGTGAATTAGAGAAGATGCTGCCTGGTATCACTCACATGGATCTGCCAACCACTAGCCTCGGCGAATAGTTCGGCTACGCTCAAGATTCGCATAAGTATCTACAATCAATTGTCATGAAATCAATCTTCAAATCTTGAAGTAAGGGGAAAACTCATGGGTCAGTTCACAGGTAAGACGGTTCTCATCACCGGAGCCTCATACGGTCTCGGCGAAGGATTCGCCGAAGGATTCGCCAAAGAGGGTGCCGACCTGATCTTGACGGCTCGCAGCACCGAGATGCTCGAAGTGGTCGCAGAACGTTGTCGCAAGTTGGGCTCGAAGGTCACTGTTGTTACTGGCGACGTATCTGTTGAAGCCGACGTCATTCGTGTTGTTGAAACTGCCATCAAAGAGCACGGCAAGATTGATTCATTGATCAACAACGCTGGTGTTGGTGACATGCGTGGTGTTTCGCCCGAGAACTTCGACATGGCGACCTGGAATTGGATTATCTCCGTTGACCTCAATGGTGCCTTCATGTACATGCGTGAAGTAGGACGCCACATGCTTGAGCGCCAAAGCGGCAACATCGTCAACATCTGTTCGATCATGGGCAGTGGAGCAAATGAAGCCAACATCATCGCGTACACCGCTGCCAAGGGCGCGTTGCGTAACTTGACCTTGCAGCTCGGTTGTGAATGGGCCGACCGTGGAGTTCGCGTGAACTCGGTGTCGCCTGGCTTCATCATTACTGAAATGGTTCGCCCAGCACTTGAAATGTTGGGAATGGACAAGTGGATTGCCAGCCGTACGCCAATGCGCCGCGTCGGTGAACTTGAAGAAATCGTTGGACCCGTGATGTTCTTGGCGTCAGACGCCGCGAGCTACATCACCGGCCACGACCTCTTGGTTGACGGTGGCACCAATGCTTCAAACGGCACCTACCAGATTCCGCCAATTCACCATGAGTGGAACAAGGACTCTGCCCCTCGCGTCGGCAAGGGTTACCCCGGTATTCAGCCTCGTCCCGAGTGGTACGAAGCTTTGGCAACTGGAATCCCAGGTATCCACTACCCCATGCCGGAGGCGTAAGAACAAGCCAATGCCCGAAGCGTAAGTCTCTGTTGCTGACTTGGTGATCAATTCATCAAGTCAGCAACGTGATGATCACGCATTGCTGCTTGTGCACGCTTAATTACTTCGGTCCACAAGGCCATAGCGCGTTCACTTGATGAGTCAAGAGTTCCGACGGCGTACACCGGAATAATCCAGCCATACAGAACGCCAACTCGGTAGTCCTCCATGAACTGGTCAAATGCATAACCAGTCACGCCATTGGCGATGAGTTCATCGTGGTAACCCTTGAGCAACGCTGCTTCATGTTCGCGACGCACGTCAATCGGCACGCTTTGGCTCATGAAATAACCGACGTCATAAGCGCCGCCGCCACGGCTACTGGTTTGGAAGTCGATGACCCACACATCGTCGCCGTCGCCGAAGAACAAGTTGTCAAGGCGATAGTCGAAGTGCACAATCGTGTTCGGCATTGCGGCAAAGCGATCAAGTAGTTGATGAACATTGCTACCGAACTTTTCCATCAACGGAACCATGTCGGCATCGATGGCATGAGCGAAAACCTGGAGGAAGCCGGGAAGCGACTGGTCGTAAATTCCAGCACCAATCTTCATGCCTTCGCTATTGATTGCCGGCACCCACTCGTATGAGTTAAGACGTGGCGATTCCCAAAACTCGGCGTGCAATCGAGCAACAGTCTTCAACGCGTTCATTGCGTCCTTGGCATTGACACCTACCGACTGATCGCCTTCACGCAAATGTCCCAAATCTTGCATCAGCAACACATAGTCATCGGATTCGTATTCGGCCATGACTGCATACGCCTGCGGTACAACGCTTAACTGCGGAGCGACTTCAGAATAAAAGCGGGCCTCACGTTCAAAAACGCGAGCCGGTCCGAGCATGCCACGAATGTTGGGATCTTGAGTGGGGATTTTGCAGATGATGTCACGAGGTCCGGATCCACCGGTATACGTGACAACTAGTCGACCAACTTCGCCCATGAAACCGACGCCGGCACCCATGTTCTGAGCCTCAACCGTGGCAACAGATGTTGCCTCGTTGATTGTTCCGCCTGAACGCAAAGCGCCGGTGAGCCACTCGGCAGTGACTGCTGCGGTTGTCGTCGGTAGTGATGTCATGATTTCCCCTATGTGAAACGTTGGTTGAACAATGCAGATTAATGGTCAAATCATTGTCGTGGTGATGGAGTGAAACGTCCTGGTGTGAAAGCCGTGTCCACAAATTCCTTATGGTCCCAGTCGTGAGTTAACGCACGGTGGGCAATCCGCCAATCGCCATCACGACATTCAAAGCGGTCAAAGTATCGCCCACAAAATTGTTCAAGAAATTCTCTGCCTTGAGAGGAGTCGGCGACGCGGTGCCAAGCTAACACTTGAGTTTCGACATGGGCAACTGTCGGTGACTCAAAGCGAATACTTGGGGATCCACAAAAGTGAGTCGTTGCGATGGCGTACTC
>LFFB01000031.1 GCA_001510335.1 Actinobacteria bacterium casp-actino2
CGTGTCCTTCGGCGCCATCAGTCTTGACGTAGCTCTCAATATGCTCGCGCACCCATTCAGAGGGGCTGTCGATGATGGGTGTCGGGGGAGTGCTGTTCTGGGTGATGGTCTTGCTCATACATGAAGCGTAACCTCGCTGGAGTGAAGAGCGTCCGAACGGTTCAGGTTGGCTTTCTGTTGGCTATGTGTGGAGCGGCGATCGTTGCTGGCTGCTCTGGCTCAGATTCGGCGACTCCTCCGATGACCGAAGATCCCCAACTAACAATCGTCACTTCGACCACATCAACAACAACTACGACATCAACAACAACATCAACGACAAGCACGTCAACAAGTACAACTACAACGCTTCCTCCTACTGAACTCACGACGAGCATCGGAAGTTCAGTTCAAGGTCAACCCATCGATGTGATTCATCGTGTTGATATTCCTGGTGCACAATTACCAGTTGATGATCTGAATCGAGTCGTCGTACTTGTAGTCGGCGTCATTCATGGTGATGAGCAAGCAGGACTTGATGTCATTCGCGAAATACGGGCGATGTTGCCAACTGAAATACCAGCCAATGTTGATCTGTGGTTATTGCCAGCGATCAATCCCGATGGTGTTGCACTCAATCAACGTCACAATGTCAATCAAGTCGACCTCAATCGTAATTTCCCATATAAATGGGGGTTAATCGCCGAACAAGGTAACTGGGAATACAGCGGTCCATCGGCTGCAAGCGAACCAGAAACTCAAGCGATGGTTGAGTTTGTGAAGTACTTGCGACCTGACATGACGGTGTGGTTTCATCAAGACGAATTCAGTATCGCTCCGTCATCAGGACCAGATGGACCATTGCGTCGCGAGTATGCGCGCCTCACTGGACTTCCGCTGAAGGGTGTTCCGGGTGGCACGTACACCGGAGTTGCGGCAACGTGGCAACGCAAAACTTTCACTGATGACACGGCATTCATTGTTGAGCTTGGTCCAACACTGGCCGAAGGCGAGGCACTCACTCACGCGCGCGCGATCTTGTCAGTTGTTTCGTTGTTGCCCTGAGGCGTTGCAACAGTTACTGCGCAGCGAGCTCTCTGATCCACGCCGGCAGTCGCTGTGGTCGACCCTGAGCGTTGATGTACGCATGTTGCGTCGAGGCAGTTGACGCGGATTGGCCGCCGACCGTGATCAAGTAGTTGATTGTGAAGGTGGCGCCCGTGGTTGCGGCCAAAACTAAGTGGACTGTCATCACGTCGTCGAACTTCAGCGGTTGGTGGTATTTCACCGTGGCCTCAAGCACCGCCGAGTCGCCGAGGGTTTCGCGTGAGTCGGCATATGACTGGCCAATCGACCGCAGATACTCGACGCGGGTTTCTTCGAGATAGGGCAAGTACCTGCTGTGATGCACGATTCCCATGGCGTCGGTTTCAGAAAAGCGCACCCGAATTTGGTGGGCGAAGATGTAGTCGGCGGGGTTCAGTGACGGTTCGGAAGCGGCGCGCACGGTGAGGACGGTATCGGGGTCATCTCGCACTGTTGTCAAAGTGGCGATGAAATTTAGCCGATTGGACCCAACTATGTACAAATCGGTCGCGGAGGGCGTAGGGTAGGAACCCATCGGGCATAGTGTCCGGCAATAGAGAGAAATGAGTACCACCGTGGCTCTAGGCACAGTGAAGTTTTTTAATGCGGAAAAAGGTTATGGATTCATCTCCCGTGAAGACGGTCCCGATGTGTTCGTGCACTTCTCACAGATCCAGTCTTCAGGCTTCAAGACCCTCCAAGAGGGCCAAAAAGTCGAGTTCGACGTCGGTCCTGGACGCAAGGGCGATGAAGCCCGCGACGTCCGCGCCGTTGACTGATCATTCACTGATCAGTTTCTGACTGCATCTGTTCTGAGTCGCCGCTGGCGACTCAGAACAACTTCAGTTTTCCTGTGACACTTTGACAGTTATGTCGATGCACGAGCGCGGTTGAGAACTGATTATCCGGTGATATCGGCCACTGTTGCTGACAAAATCCGTATTAAGTCGTGGGGACCCACTTCGATGTCCAAACCGCGCTTGCCACCCGACACGAAGATGGTGTCCCACAACGTGGCAGTTTCGTCAATCACTGTTGGCAGTACTTTGCGTTGTCCTAATGGGCTGATTCCACCCACCACGTAGCCAGTCATCCGTTCGGCCGCAATTGGGTCGAGCATCTCAGCCTTTTTGGCACCGAGCGCAGTCGCTATTCCTTTTAACGACAATATGCCCGACACCGGGACAATGCCGACTGCATGAGTGGTTGAGCCGCCCTGCAAGGTGACGAGCAAGGTCTTAAACACGCGGTCTTCTTCAACGCCGAGAGCTTGGGCCGCTGCTTTGCCGTAGCCATGTTCGCCTGGGGCCACTTCATTGGTGAAGCTATGGACCGAAAATTCGGCTTGAGCCTGCTCAAGAACCACGATTGCGGGCGTTCCACCTTTGTTTTTTTCAGGTTGATTCACACTGTTCCCCCATTCACAGCCCACAACTAGCCGAGCCGTTGCGACACGAAGGTAGAGTACCGAAAGCCCGATTTTGTGGGAAAGAGTAACGAAATTCAGAGCAATACAAGGAACTATTCAACTACGGCGAGGCTGATCAACCCTTTATGACCGCTCAACACCCAGATTTTGATGACGAACAGGCATATATCGATCATGCCTACGACTGCCTCGTGCGGAGTCGCGAAGACGCCTTGAAACTGCGTGGTCATACCGAGGCTGGAATGGGTGGAACCTTTCAGAATCGTTTTGAGCGCAATGCCATTGACGATGCATTGGTAAAACGCCTGACTGATCTCGATCTTGGCGATGCAGCCTTGGTGTTCGGTCGTATTGATCGTCTCGAAAACGACGAACTCGAAAGTTTCCACATTGGGCGTCTTGCCGTTTCTGATGAAAAGCGTCAGCCGGTGGTTGTTGACTGGCGTGCGCCCATCGCCGAACCCTTTTATCGCGCGACTGGTCGCCAGCCCATGAACTTGGCGCGCCGCCGTCACTTCATTGTGCAATCGAATAAGTTGCTCGGAATCGAAGATGAACTTTTCGGCGAAGGTCACTTAGGTATTGGACACGACGAAGGTCTTGTTGCCGATATTGAAGGAACCGTCACACAAGCCGGAACCGGTTTGCGTGGCTACAGCACATTGTTGGCATCAATTGAACGTGGTCGCACCGGACAGTTGGGTGACATCGTTGCAACGATTCAAGCCGAACAAGACGAAATCATTCGTTCACCACAAAGTGGTGTGCTGGTAGTGCAAGGTGGACCAGGTACGGGTAAGACCGTGGTGGCCCTGCACCGCGCTGCGTACTTGTTGTACACCAATCGTTTTCCCCTGGAAGATCAAGGTGTTTTGGTGATTGGTCCGAACCGCGTATTCTTGCGTTACATCGAACGGGTGCTGCCTTCGCTAGGTGAAGCCGGAATTGAGCAAGTCATTTTGCAAGATCTTGTGCCCAATGTTCGTTGGGTGACAATGAGCGCAGGTGAACAAGATCGACCAGAGACTGCGCGCGTTAAGGGCGACGAGCGTATGTCAGACGTGATTGAAAAGGCCGTTCGTGATCGTCAACGTCCTTTGCGCGAAGACATGGTGTTGCCTTTCCGCAGTGGATATGTGCGTTTGCGGGCCGAAGAAACCGAACGCATTATCAAAACTGCGCGCCGCCGTTTCCGTCGACATAATTCGGGGCGCAAGTGGGTTGAAGGCGAGGTCTGGTCGGCACTGGCTGCCACATGGCGTGAGGGAGATGTGTCGCACCGCGACGTGCGTGAGGCTCTTCGACGCGATGACGACATGCGCGTCGCATTCGAACGCATGTGGCCAGTGTTGACACCCGCACAGTTATTGCACGACCTATTTGGCTCGCGGGCTCTTTTGAAATCTGCTGGCCAAAAGCATCTTGAACTCGATGAAGTCGAGGCGCTGTTTCGTCCACGCTCTGAAGAACTTGATGATGTGCGATGGACAACTGCCGACGCCGCGCTGCTTGATGAAGCGCGAGTGCACCTCGGCCCGATTCCGGGCAAAGACGGCAAAATTGACGAAGTCGACGAAATCCGCACGTATGGTCACATCGTGATTGACGAGGTCCAAGATCTCACGCCAATGCAATTAGCCATGGTGACACGGCGTTCATTGTCTGGTTCGATGACTGTTGTTGGTGACTTGGCCCAAGCAACGGGGGCACACGCGCCGGCATCTTGGGAAGATGTTCTTGATCATTTGCCAGGTCTCAAGCCAAGCCGGGTCATTGGTCTTTCGGTTGGGTACCGCATTCCTGGTCAAATTATGGACCTTGCCAATCGCGTTATGGAAGCCGCAAATCCAGGTTTGCGGGCACCGCGGGCCGTGCGTGAAGGTGTTGCGGGCCCAACAATTGCTGCTGTTTCAGACCCGACTCAATTGCTTGGCGAAATCGTTCGACGCACCCGTGAAATGGTCGAACTTGTCAATGGTGGCAACGTGGCAGTGGTGGTTCCCGATCGCATGGCCGAACAAGTCGCTGATGTTTTCACTGATGCTGGACTCGCCTTTGGTCGCGCTTCAAACACTGCGCTTGACAATGGCATCACAATTGTTCCAGTGAGCGTGGTGAAGGGGCTGGAACTCGATGGTGTGGTTGTCGTTGAACCAAGTGACATCGTTGACGCCGAGGCTCAGGGCATGCGTTCGCTCTATGTCGCGCTGACCCGTGCGACGAAGCGGTTAACAGTTGTGCACGCTCGTGCATTGCCAGAGCCAATGATTGGCTAATTTCTGACTTCTATGGGTTGAGGAAGTTGTCAACTACTTGGCCAGCAAAACGCGCGGCTTTATCGGCGTCGGCAGGACGATTTGTGGTGAGAGCAGTATTTGACAGATCGACTAAGCGGCCAAGTGATTCGGCAGCCACGGTGTCAATAAGGATGAGATCGGTTTCGACGGCGTTCCACAGCGCATTGATGAGGGCCAGTTGATCGGCCTTGCCAGCCTTGGTGCGGCCACTTTGATTGGGGCCGATGAAAGAAGACAAAGCAACCATCTCGTCAACGAGTCGGGGCAGAAGTTCCTCGACCGTGCCGCTCGGCAAGGTGGTGGCGCTGACCTCGAGAGGAGCAATGCTCGTAGCAATGGTGCTGTCGTAAGTTGTCGCGCCACAGGCGCTCAAGAATAGGTAACTCACTGATATGGCGATCAAGCGATTGGTTTTCGTTGAATTATTTGTATTGTTCTTCGTTATGTTTTTCATGTAGGGGTAGATCAGGCTGTCACAAGAATGCGCGACGAGGCAAACGCACTGACCCCAATGGTGTTGCCATCAATCACAACTGACATTGTGCCATCGTGATTTGTCTCGGAAATCTCGCCACGGCGACCAGGCAAAATGCTCGACTGTTGCAGGAAGTCAAGCAGACCTGGAGTGAACTCAAGTTCTTCCGGAATGCGCGACACCGTGAACTTGGTTCCTGACGCTAACTGTGACAACGGCACGGCATCAGTGGCGATGTAACTCGATCCAGGAATGGGGTTGCCGTGCGGGCAGGTCGTGGGTGCACCAAGAACGCGGTTCATGGCGACTTCAACATCATTGCTTATGACATGTTCCCATTTGCCGGCTTCTTGATGAGCGTCAGCCCAACTGAGCCCGAGAATGTCGGTGAGAAATCGTTCGGCTAAGCGGTGGCGACGGACGACTTGTTGAGCAAGGTTTTGTCCCTTGACGGTGAGAGTGATTCGTGAATTCTCGGCAACCACCAGTCCGGCCTTGTTCATTTTTTCAATCATCTGCGAGACCGATGCTCGACTCACCTGTAGCCGTTCAGCGATTCGAGCCTGGATCACATCGAGATCGTCCTCGTGCAACTCAAAAATGCACTCGCAATATTCTTCAAAAGCGGGATGACGCTCGAGCGAGTTAAACATAAAGACAGTCTACCTGTTTTTCTGGTGTAGAAAACTTGTGAAATACGCAACGGTTCTGCACCAGAATCACGAGGGTTTATGCAAAGACAACACCTTGGGCGAGGGGGAGTTGATCTGAATAGTTAATTGTCTGGGTTTGGCGGCGCATATACGCCTTCCAACTGTCGCTTCCGCTTTCGCGTCCGCCACCCGTTTCTTTTTCACCACCGAAGGCACCACCAATTTCTGCTCCTGATGGTCCGATGTTGACATTGGCGATTCCACAGTCGCTGCCAATTGCGCTCGTGAAACGTTCGGCTTCGCGCAAGTCAGTCGTGAAAACGCTTGAGGCAAGACCTTGTGGTACGCCATTTTGTAACTCAATCGCTTCGTCAAAACTTGAGTACGACATGACATACAAAATTGGCGCGAAGGTTTCGGTGGTAACGATGTCGGTTTGTGCTGGCATGCGCACCAACACGGGGCGGATGTACGCGGCCTCGGGGGCTTCAGGTGTTTCGTGACGTTGCCCGCCAGCAACAACAACTCCGCCGTCCCTTTCGGCTTGTTTGATGGCTTCTTGCATATTGTGCAACGACTGCAAATTGATCAGCGGGCCAACCAAGTTGTTGGAGTCAAGTGGACTTCCGACCCGCAAATTGTTGTACGCCTTACCGACGCGCTCGCATACTTCGTCAATGCGTGACTCATGAACAATGAGGCGACGAAGTGTCGTGCAACGTTGGCCGGCGGTACCAGCAGCAGAGAATGTGATTCCTCGTACTGCAAGGTCAAGGTCGGCCGAAGGAGTAATGATGGCTGTGTTGTTGCCGCCAAGTTCAAGAATTGATCGGCCAAAGCGCGCGGCGACGACAGGCGCAACTGCGCGACCCATGCGCGTTGAACCAGTTGCCGATAAAACTGGAACGCGGTGATCAGCTGCTAGTGCTGCGCCAACTGAGGCGTCGCCAAAGACAACTTGGCAAACGTCAACCGGTGCTCCAGCAGATAGCGCGGCACGACGAACCAATGTCGTAGTCGCAAGTGCCGTGAGCGGGGTGAGATCTGATGGCTTCCAGATGACGGTGTCACCACACACCAATGCCAACGCTGCATTCCATGACCAGACGGCGACGGGGAAGTTGAATGCACTGATGACTCCGACGGGACCAAGTGGCTGCCATGTTTCGGTGAGACGGTGTTGAGGGCGTTCTGAAGCAATCGTCAATCCGTGAATCTGTCGCGACAAGCCAACCGCGAAGTCGCAGATGTCGATCATTTCTTGAACTTCACCTAATGCTTCGGAGCGAATTTTTCCAACTTCAATTTGTACAAGATCGGCTAGTGCTTCTTTGTGGGCGCGTAGTTTGATGCCGAGGTGTCGGACGACTTCACCACGGACCGGAGCTGGAACAGCACGCCAGGTCCGGAAAATTTCGGTAGCAGTTGCAATGACTTGTTCAAAGGAAGTGTTGGCAAGTGACGATGTGACGGAACCTAATGACTGTCCGTTAATCGGAGAGCGGGCCGTCAACGCTGACGACTCTGAAGATTCAATAGTTGCCTCGCAGCCGATTGCATTCAGAGCTCGTTGAGCCTGAGCGCGAAGATCGTTTACTGAAGGTGTTGCAATAGTAAGACTGGTCACCCCGACAGTCTTGCCGATATGGCAAGGCAGTCGAAACTTCAGTCAGCAGCAAAGGTTGGCAAGAAGAGTTTTGCCGCTGGAGAACTAGCAGTAATTGCATCGGCGGCCATGATGACAGCGGCACCGGTGTATGCAGTTCGTTCGCCGGCAGGGAAGTGTTCGAATGACGGATACACAATTCCAGTCATATACGAACCGTCGTCGGTGCGATGTGCGCGTGTCCAGTTCAGCAAGTCGGTAGCGGTACTGAGATCGCCTACGGCAGCGTGGGCCAATGAGCACTCGGCGGTTTCGGCGGCGGTCACCCAAGGTTCGTCACTCACGCAACGAATACCTCGGCCTTCCATGGCAAATGTGTCCCAGAGATCGGCAAGACGAGCCTTCGCTTGGTCGCCTTCCATTGCGTTGGTCAGCACGGGGTAGTACCAGTCCATGGCCCAACGAGTTTTTGGCTCAAAGGCATTGGGTCGCGTCGTAATTGCGGCCCGTAATTGATCAGCGGCCACAGACCAATGTGGCTTTGGTTCATTGATGAGATCAGCAAGATTGACAGCGCATGTGAGCGCATGCCAAATACTTGATGAACCAGTGAGCAACGCGTAGTCCCATGGGCTCGCATGTTCTTCTTTGGCCCACAAAATGGTGCCATCGTGACGACGCATCGATAAGACCCATTCAATGGCGCGTTCAACATTTGGCCACAAATGATCAACAAATCCGCGGTCCCATGTACATAGCCAGTGATGCCAGACTCCGGCGGCTATGTACGCACACACGTTGGTGTCGAGTTTTGGTTCTTCAACAATTCCGCCCGGCAAGTAATAGTTGAACCACCAGCCATCTGGGTGCTGCATATCAATGAGCCATTCGTAGGCCCGCTCGGCATTGTGATGCAGGCCGGCAATGTCGAGAGCGATTGCTGTTTCAACATGGTTCCACGGGTCGCAGTGCCCATCTTTGAACCACGGAATCATTCCGCTATCGAGTTGAAGCGCAGCAATCGATTCGGCCGTTTGCACAACCTCATCGGCACTGAGAACACCCTCAATGTGGGGGACACGACTCATGAGTGCACTGGCATTTTCTGGGCGTAGATGATGAGGCTTTTGCCCATGATTGGCGACAAGGCGCGCTCAAGAACCTTCATTGAACGGGGTTGCTCAATGATGTCCCATTCAAGGAAATGCTTATAACGATTGACGAGTTTGCTGTCTTCACGACGTGGGCCAACGGCGCACTTGAGCCACCAATATGGTGAATGCAAACCATGAGCGTGATGTGAACCCGTCACGATTAGTCCAGCTGAACGCAGTTTGGCCTCAAGTTCGGTCTGCGAGTAAATACGTACGTGGCCACCGACAGATTTAGGTGCGTGGTACTCGTCGCTCAACATCCAGTTGATCTTTTCGGGCCACCATGAAGGAACAGTGCAGGCAAGAGTTCCACCGGGTCGCACAACACGTGCCAGTTCGGCGATTGCGGCAACGTCGTCTTGAATGTGTTCAAGTACTTCAGAAGTAATGACACGATCAAAAGTGTTGTCGGCAAATGGCAATTTGGTGGCGTCACCCCGTAACGCACCCATATAGCGATCGGCTTCAATATCTTTGGCTTCGATCATTGCACCGAAAGTTGCGCGGGTCATCCGTACTTCTTCGTCGGCGTAATCAAGTGCAACGATGCGACCACCGAGTCGAGCAATCTCAAAGGCGTGGCGACCAAAGCCAGCACCAGCATCAAGAACAAGATCGCCTGGGGTGAGCCCGAGTCGTTTAAAGCGAACGGTCAACATGGGTTACTTCACTCGACCATTTCGGCGCAGTTTGTCTTGGTTGGCGGGAATCGCCAAAACTTCGCGATATTGCTCAACGGTTTGCTCGGCGCACTTACGCCAGGTCCAACGCTCAACAACGCGATTGCGACCATTCAAGCCAACACGAGCGCGCAGTTCGGGATCATCAAGTCCGCGGCGGATCGTCGAAGCGAGACCCTCGGCGTCGCCAGCCTTGCAACCAAGAACGGTGTCGCCATCAGTTCCTGTTACTTCTGGCAATGCGCCACCATCGGTGGCGACCAGACAAATACCGGTGCACATCGCTTCAATCGCAGGAAGGCTGAATCCTTCGTAGAGCGATGGAACAACGGCAAGTTCGGCCTCGGCGTAGAGCTCAACAATGCGTTCATCAGATACGCCAGAAACAAATTGAATATGTGGCGCAAGGCCCAATTTGTCAATGAGATCCATACTTTTACCGGGTTTCGGCTTACCAATGATCGTCAAAGTGATGTCACGTTCAGTGCGCAGTTTTGCAACAGCTTCGAGCAGGTATGACAAGCCTTTCAAAGCAACGTCAGCAGATGCAGTTGTAATCAATCGACCAGGAATGCGTTTGACTTCTGGTTGCGGCTTAAACAAATCGGGATCGACGCCAACAGGAACGAGACGCATTCGGTCATACGAAACGCCCATGTCGCCGTGAATGTCTTTGATGCTGTTTTCACTTACAACAACAATTCGGGGCATACGACTTGCCACGCGACCTTGCATTTGAACGAATGAATAAAAACGTGACACACCAAACTTCTTGTACCAATTAGGGGCGTGCTCCATTTCAAGTGCTCGGTCGCGAGTAATGGGATGATGCAACGTGACAATGGTAGGAATCAGTTTTTCCAGCGACAAGATTCCATACCCGAGACATTGATTGTCGTGCACAAGATCAAATTCACCGGTGCGCTGAGCGAGGTGGCGCTTGACGCGAGCACTGAATGCAGCGGGTTCGCCAAATGTTCCGGTTAAGAAAAGACCAAGTTCGTAGAAATCTTCGCGAGTCTTGAGTTCCCAGATTGCGGGGAAGCGGAAGGGATAGTGGTCGTTGATCAAGTCGAGGCTCGGCAATTTGTTGAGTTTGATGCGGTCGTCCAAGATGGGATACGGCTGACCACCGAAAACTTCGACGCTATGGCCGAGGTCAACGAGTGCTTTGGTGAGGTGACGGGTATAAACGCCTTGACCACCGACATGGGGTTTGCCGCGGTACGTGAGGTAAGCGATCTTTAATGGCCCATTGGGGTCGCGGGCGTCAGACATGCTTGCCAATGCTACCGTCGGGTCACTTGGCGACCCCTTGCAAGCCTCTGACCTGCGCTTTAACAACCATTTGTACGGTTCGCCTCGGATTCGTAGGTCGCCCAAAACCCATATGAGTCGGTGGCGGTTACCTTGACGATCACCCGAGTTGTCGTGGCCGGAACGTATGACCACGATGTCACCCACGAGCCCTTGCCTGAATCATTCAATGGTCTGGGGAAAGGCGGTGATGATTGCAGATTTTGAGAGTTGAAGTATGTGATTTTTGCTTTGACGCTCGCGATGGGGCTTTCGTCGGTGATCGGTACCTGAATGTTGAGGACTGAACACGCAATTTCGGCAAACGTGGGAGTGAAGTTTGCGATTATTGGCGGGCGGCCAACGATGCCGGAGAGAGTGAGCGCAGAATCAGAGGCACCGCTGGTGGAGGCTGTTGCGGGGAAGCTGAACCCTCCCTCATCAAGACCGCTGGCCGCAGTGCGGGCAAAGGTGACTGAAACAGTTTGAGTTGCCCCAGCAGCGAGCGAGCCAGAAGACGGGACAAATGTGAAGTAGCCCGACGTCTCTTTGAGGAGCCAATTGACGGGGCCTTCATTGTTGTTGGTCAGTGTCAATGAAGCAGTCACACGACGAGCAAAGTCAAGATTGGTAGTTGATATCGATACAGATCGAACACTTTGTGGGGTAGTGGTCGGAGTGATACTTGCCGCTGGCGAAGTTGTTACGACTGGCGTTATTGCAGTGGGTGTTGTTACGACTGGCGTTGTTGCAGTGGGTGTTGTTACGACTGGTGACGTTGCTGCGGGCGTTGTGGGGCGAGTTGAAGGAATGGGTGCGATGACATTTGTCGTTGGCTCCGAGTTTTGAACTGATGTAGTCGGAGCTTCAGAGTTTGTTGCCATTGAACCTTCGGGTGCAGACAGGACGGTTGAAGCAATCGCTACTTGAGTTGAATCCACAACTATCTGTTCATCGAGCACTTCGTTATTTGAGCCATCGTCCTGTTGCACGAGGACAACACCAGCGATCAGCAGAAGCGCGGCGCCTGTTGAGAGAACAAATGCCATGGCATGGCGAGAAGCCCGCGCCAAGCGAGGAAAACCATCATTGCGACTGAGCTTGATGTGGCGCGAGCGATGTGAACCCCGTTGGGTTTTGAGACCATGAACATCGGCGGACTGTGATGGAAGTGGAATTGTTTGAGTGGCCGCCAGCACTTTGTCACGAAGGCCAACGGGCAACAGGAAGACTGGGGCAGCGCCAAAGAGTGCGAGCGGAGCAAACTTTGAACGAGTCTTTTCACAGATCGCGCACTCATCAATATGACGGGCGACGCGTTTGCGAATGAGAACACTAAATTCGCCGTTCCAACCCGAGATGATGGAGGCCAACTCTTTGCAATCATTGCGGCCCATTTTGGCAACTGTGAATGCACCCAGGCTCTTTTCTACGCGATCCCGCATTCGGTGTACAAGCGAATAACTCTGTTCGGGAGATACTCCGAGTGCGTCGGCGAGGTCGGTTCCGGTCAGCCCTTGACGCACCGAAAGTTCAAGAACAAGTCGATCTCGCTCATCAAGACCAGCAGCTGCTGATCGAACAAGCTCGGCGAGTTCGTCAAACGAAGCAGTGGCGCCTTCGGCGTTGGGATCAAATGGGGCAATCACGTCAGGGACCGTTGCTGATTGGAAATCGGTGGGTGTTGCGCGTTTGCGTTTTTTGGTACGTCGATATACCTCGTTGCGCAGCACTGCATAGAGCCAAGGTTTGAGCCGATTTGGATCGCGTAATTGATTGAGTCGTTCGGCCGCAATGCAAAAGACGTCTTGCACCATGTCGGCTGCGTCGTGACGGTCGGAAAGCATCGCCGCGGCCGTGTCGTATAGGCCGGATGCGTAGAGGTCGTAGATCGACGCAAGGGCATTTTGATCTCCTGCTAAGTAAGCAGTCACAAGTTGGGCGTCGACGGTGAGCGTATTCATGATTTCGTACCCGCCGGTTTGAAGATCGCCCCATGTATGAGGAGAGTCACGAATGGTCGGGCTCTGACAAAAGTCTGCCTGAAGATTTCGTCACTGTCAGGTGATTTGTTGGAGATCAATGGTGAAATTCTTCGTCAACCTTGCGCCCGCTGAAAGTAAGAAGGGGTGGTCGTTAATACTGTTGGGTGGCCCTGATTGTGGTTCTATGCAGGTCGCATGTGCTGGCATGTCGTATAGCACCCAATGCGAACAGTCACTAGTGAGCATCATTTGAACGTTTCCGATCGTGATTGTCAAGGGTTTCTCAGGATCAATAAAACAGTCGTCAACCGGTTCGGATGGTTGAGGCACTTGTTGTTCAGTGCTGATTCCGGCACTGTCGCGCCGCAACATCGCTGCGAATCGAAGCGCTGAATAATCGGGTTTAACAAACCAAGGATGCCAACCCACTTGAACGGGCATTGGCTGAAGTGCGTTGACTGTGAGTTGCAGCGCTAGTTCGTTGTCAGTCACTTCAATTCGATGTTGAACGATTCCTGTGAACGGCCACTCGGGACCGAGTTCGGTTTCAAGCACTGTTGTTGAAGGTGTGCTTGAAATGACTTCCCACGATCGGTCAAAAACAGTTCCATGAATTGCATGAGGCGCCATGTTCTGGCGAAGCGAATACTGCTCGCCGGCAAATCGGAGGGCCGCATTGCGTACTCGTCCGGCATAGGGAACCATCGGGTAGCAGCCCCACGAAAGCGAATCGCCATTTTCTACTTGCGTGATGAAGATCTCTTGGTCTCCCACAATGAGAGACCCGATGCGTGCACCAAATTCGGGATCTACCAAAGCGGTGACGATTCGATTTGGCGATTGCAGTGTGATCACACCTTCATTGTGTCGCAAACGAGCCGACATTTATGACACGATGATCACGTGCGTGCAATAGTCCAGCGAGTTGACCAAGCCTCTGTTGATTCGACTGTCGACGGAGTGACAACCAGGGTCGGAGAAATTGGGCAAGGTCTGTTGGTGCTCGTTGGAGTGACCCATACTGACACCGAGCAATCGGCTCTCAAAATGGCTGACAAGATTTGGAACTTGCGCATTATGAGTGACGCTGACGGTGCCATGAATCTGTCAGTGGCCGATACGACCCGCAATGTTTTAGTTGTGAGTCAATTCACGCTGTATGGCGACACCAATGGTGGTCGCCGCCCCAGTTGGATCGCTGCTGCCAAGCCCGAAGTGGCAGAACCCATAGTGACCAAAGTGATTGATGAACTGCGGCGACTCGGAGCACACGTAGAAACCGGACGTTTCCGTACCGATATGAAAGTTGCCTTGATTAATGACGGCCCAGTGACCGTGACAATCAAGGTTTAAGCGCGAGAGCGCACTTTTGAACGGTTCAAAATGCCAACCAAGAAAACAAGGGCGATCAAGGCAACCCAGGGTTTGTCGCCCAACGCCACATAAACAGTTTTTCCGCTGCGAATAGCAATGTTGTGTGAGATCACTTGTTGTTCGCTCACCCCTGTGCGGTCGTACACGTGACCTTCAGGATCAACAAAAGTGCTGAAGCCAGTGGGCGACACCTGTACGACCCAACGACCAGTTTCAATCGCTCGCAATTTTGAGGAAGCGATCTGCTGGGACTGCAGAATGGTCCAAGTGTAACTGGAGCCGTTGGTGGGGTTGATGATAAAACCAGCGCCGTCCTTGACACCCTCGCGGGCACGTCCCCCAAAGAAAACTTCCCACGAAATCACGACACCAATGCGCTCGTTTCCAACTGCGGTCGGAACATCAAGAATTGCTCGACCAGTTCCGGCCAAAGCATCACGAGGAACTTGATCAACGGGAGCTCCAAGGGATTTCAAGAACGGACGCATCGGCATGTATTCGCCAAAAGGTACGCGACGAACTTTGTCGTAACGGTCAACAACTTCGGCCTTGCTCGTCACAATAATTTGAGCATTGGTGAAGTGTTCGCGGCTGACATCTTCGGTAATCCCAACCGCGAATGGTGCATCTAAGCGAGCCGCCTCGGCACCAATTTCTTGGGCTTCGATACTGGAGGCGAAATCAACAACGTCGATGACGTTCTCGGGCCACACCACTAAATCAATGGGGTCCGCGGATTCATTGATGATTGAACGGGTTGCTGCAAGGTGACGTTCGACGACGTCGCGTGGATTGGTATTGATTGCTCGAGTTCCTTGTGGTCCGCCGCCCTGCACCGCCACAACACGGAATTCGCGTCCAGTGTCGGATCCGCGCGGAGCAAAATAACTGCCGACGAAAACAAGAAGGCCCAAGGCCCACAAAAGGCGACGATGCTGGCGATCAATTGACAAATCACGGGGTCGCTTCGCAAGTAATGCCCCGACTTGCCAAGTGAGCCATGTCAACAAGATCACGCCACCAACAGAGGCAACGTGATGCAATGGTCCGCCAACTTGCGAGATACCCAACGTTGCAAGGGGCACGCCGCCAAAAGGAATGCACATGCGTAATACTTCAATCAGCATGTGTGCAGCTGGTGATAAGAAAAGAAATGAACGATTGTTATCTTTTCTGACGACGACAAGTGACGCGAGTCCGTGAAGACTTGCGTACAACGCGACGCCAAGGACGTATCCAGGGGCTGTTAAAAACCACATCCATGCAAGCGCGGGGAAGAACCAACCCAAACCAAAAACGAATCCAGTGGTGAATCGTTGACGAGCGTTCGATGATGCAAGTTCAAGCGAGGTGAACATCGCAAGACCAATGAATGCCAGTGGCCACCAGCCCCAAGGTGGCATTGATATTGCAACGAGTAGGCCAGCGACGAGCGAACGCAGATAACGCTGACGGCTTTTCTTGCGTGAACTCACACAGTTTCTTTGCGCAAGTAGTTGGCGTAAACGGCAATTCGTTGTTTTGTTGAATATGGTGGGTGACAAGCGAACAAAGTCAATGTCGCCGAATCTGTTTGATTGATAATCCAAGTGTCGGTTGGTTCAATGATTTGAGTGCCCGTTACGGCGTAAACGAAAGTGCCCTCATCGGTTGTGAGGTATACCTCGTCTCCAGGAACGAGTCGGTCAACATCACGAAACGGCTTCTTTTTACTGACGCGGTGACCACCGAGGACAACATTGCCAACGTACCCAGGCATCGCAGTTCCGGGCCAATAGCCGACTCCTTTATCAAGTGTCGGAAGCGACATGCCTTGGTAAATGGTCTGCGAGACCATCAATGCGGGAATGACGATCTCGCCGATAATGATCTCGGGTTCGATGGCATCTTCTGGGGGGAGTGCTTCGGGTACTGGGAGCGATGCTCCAGGAGCCAGAGTAGGCGGCCCAGCGTAAATTGTTGTCGTCGTCGTGCTGGTTGTTGAGGTTGTTGCTGGAGCGAGCGAAGTCGTTGGCGCTAACGAGGTTGAGGTTGCATCGGTTGATGTCTCATCGTTTGAACCGCAACCAGAAATAACTGCCGTCGAGATCACGAATCCTAGAACTACTGATGAAATCGTTGTTTGAAAACGCACGTGGATCAGTCTTGCAGGTGGCTGAGGAATTCTGCAGTGCTTTGGGCAGTTTTTTCAGCCTGGTTAACACAGGCCGGTATTCCGATTCCACGCCAACTAGCCCCCGTGACAAAGATGCCAGGGTTGTGTTGGGTCAGTGCGGATTCAACCGACTCAACATGTTTCATATGACCGGGACGGTATTGAGGGAATGCCTCGGGCCAGCGAGTCACGCGGAACGAATCGGGAGTGAGCGAGGTCTGCGTATGGCGACTTACTTCATCAACGACTTGGCGAACGATGCGCTCGTCGTCCCATTCATGAATCAAATCTTGTATCGGTGCTCCATCACGGCCGAGTGAAACTCGCAGAATCATGGATCCGTCACTGGGCTTCCAGTGCGACCACTTGTTCGAGCCAAATGAGGCCGCAGTAACACGATCTTGGTCTGGCTTGGCAACGAGATAGCCGCTGAGGCCTGCCAACTTAGGTAAATCTGTTTCGACCGTTTTGATCGTCGCCATCACAACTGAGGCATGTTCGGTTGAACCGAGCAGAGTCGCCACATCTGCGTTGAGAGAATTCAATAAGTGTGCTGATGCGCGGGCTGGCGATGCGATGATGACCGAGTCGGCTGTGATGGACGATGCGGTATCGCTACTCATTTCAATTAAGTAGCGAGTATTGGCGCGAGTGATGCCTTGAACGGTCGTCGATGTTGCGATGTGGCCACCAAGAGCAAGGATCGCATCGTTTAACGACTGCGTCATTGTGGCCAAACCACTACGTGGTGTTTCAAAAATTGGAGCAGCTGATTTTGGAGCATTGGCCATTTGCTTGCGAGCCGTTAAAAGAACACTACGACCACCGGCAAGTGCAGCCAGTTGCGGAACCATCTCTAAACTGAAGTTGTTGGTGTCGGCGGCATAGATACTTCCGACGAGTGGATCAACAAGCAACTGTTGAACCTCTTTGCCGAAACGTTGACGAATGAGGTTGCCGATTGCATCTTTGTGATCTCCGCTTGAGGGCAAAATTGGTTCAAGTGCGGCCCGAATTTTCCCGTGCCATGACATCAGACTGCTCGTTGCCAGTGACATCACGCCGGTTGGTACTCCGAGCATTAAGCCTTCTGGGATGGGATGCAGTTTTTTGTGCATGACGGCAGCGTGGCCAGCGGTTGGATGAGTGATGTCACCACCAAGATTGAGTTCGCGGGCAAGTGCTACTGCGTGAGGAACTCGCGCGAGATAGGCATCGGGGCCTTCATCAATGGCTGCGATTCCAGCGAATGGCGACGTACGAATTTTGCCACCAACCGATGCGCTCGATTCAACAACGGTGACAGTTAATGCTGGACCCGAGTAGTCGGAAGCAGACGCAAGTTTGAGTAGTCGATAAGCCGCAGTTAAACCAGTGATACCCGCACCGATAACAACAACGTGTTTCGGATCGGTAGCTGAGCTCATGACTGGGCTGACACCACTCGTTGAGCTAGAGCATGCATGATTGTTGCATCGTCATTGACACAATTCGTGCGATCAAAGGCCAAACCTTTTGCTTCAGCATGTTGTTTCGCTTCAATATCAAGGTCAAAAAGAACTTCTAGGTGGTCAGCCACAAATCCGCATGCACAGACAATGACTCCCGAGGCGTTTTCGCTTTCAGCCAAATCATCAATGACGGCCAAAATGTCGGGTCCAATCCACGGCTCAGGGGTACGTCCTGCTGACTGCCAAGCAATTGACCATGATGACCACGAATCCAAACCGGCCGCGGTGGCAACTGCCTCGGCGGTTGATCGCAATTCATCGGGATAAGGATCGCCAGCATCGATGATGCGTTGCGGTAGCGAATGGGCAGTAAAAAGAACTTTTGTGTTTGTTGGCATTGAAGAAAGGCGCGTGCGTAAATCGGCGGCTAAGAATTCAACAAACGCGGACTCGGTCGCCCAAGAGTCAATCGAGGCAACTGTCATGCCATGTGGCTCGGCGGCAGCTCGGGCGCGACCCATGTAT
>LFFB01000032.1 GCA_001510335.1 Actinobacteria bacterium casp-actino2
TCTCCACCTATCACGTATTTTCCGCAGAACGTCGCTTCGTGCCTGGGCCTCATTTGCAATTGTGGCTTCTGCCATCGCGGTCGCTCTTCCAGCCTTATATCGAGCGGTTGGTTCGTCGATGGAAGAGGGCTTTATGCTCGTCTTTCCCGAACGGGTCATCAAAGGCGATATCGCCAACGTTGACTTCCTACATCTATATGGTCCAGGATCACTCCATCTTCTGTCTTCGTGGATGCAGGTTTTTGGCATCAACCTGACCGCTGAACGGTCCTTTGGACTGTTGCAGAATCTTTTGATCGTGACTGGGTTGATGGTCATCACTCGACCATGGGGTAAGAAACTTTCAACTCTCGTCGGCCTCTTCTCGCTTGTTTTCGTCTTCACTCCAGTCGGAATACAAGCATTGGCTTGGAATGGCGGAGTCGGCATTGCGCTGTGGTCAGTGGTTTTTGCCATTCGTGCAGTTCATCGTTCCGAACTGCAACTCTCATCACGCATGACTTGGGCTCTTTCTGGATTGCTGACCGGTCTCGCATTAACTTTCCGACCCGATCTCGGTCCCGCACTTCTTCTGGTATTTACGTGGGCGTTATGGAAGCGACCATGTCGCACAGTGATGCATTGGGTTGGTGGAGTCGTTGTTGGATTGACCTCATTATGGGTTCATCTACTGCAAGCTGGCCCAACCGCGATCGTTCGCGGAATCATTCTCGATCCAGTCATTCATCTGCGACCAGGCCGTGAACTACCCAGTCCGCCAAGTTGGTACTACCTGCAAGGTGCCTTGCAAGTTATTAGTGAAAAGTTTGCTCCCTGGTGGGGTCTTCCTTCGCTTTCTGCGCCGAAGCAGTTATTCATGTGGTTCTTCATGCTTCCAATCGTGGCTTTTTTCGTCACCGTGGTGGCTTACCGTTTACGAAAACGATCGTTTGCGCCTGTTCCGCAACGCTTCACAACTCTTTTCGTTGCGGGGTTGTTTGGCATCGGCTTATTACCTCAAGCTTTCCAGCGACCCGATAGCGCTCACTTGCTATGGGTTTCACTGATTTCATGGCCGTTGCTACTCATCGCCCTCTACGAAGTCATCGGTATGCGCAATCGTCGCATACATCCGACTGCCCGCATCATGACTGCAACAACGAGCCTGGTGTTACTCATTTTGCTCGTCTGCCCTTTTTACACAGTACGTACCTACACCGATCTCGTCTGGCGAAGTATCACTGGTAAAACCGATGTTCTGGAGATCTCGCGAGGAGATCGATACTTCTATCTTGGTGATACACGACCACACATAGCGGCCACAGCGGCCATACGTGACCTCGATCAACTTTCCAAGCCAGGCGAACGTCTCTTTGTGGGCCCAGTTGATCTTCGCAATACGTCCTACAGCGACGCGTACTTTTACCACCTATTTCCTGATCTCACGCCGGCAACCTATTACATCGAAATGGATCCAGGTTTGGCCGACAAGGAAGGGTCAGGTTTAGACGCCGAAGTCGCTAGTGCTGACTGGCTGTTGCTGACCCGCTTCTGGTCACAGTGGATTGAACCGAATGAGTCAACGAAGTTCGGACCCGATGCACCGAACCAAGTTGTTGAAAACAACTTCTGTTTAAGAGGTTCGTACCAATACGACTTAGTTCGCTTATATCAGAAGTGTTCAGGCGGCGACAATACTGGCCCCTACGACGCACCGTACAAGCCGCAGTATGACTACGCCGTTGAGGTTCGAGTTCCCGTTCCGCAACGTCCTGACGGAACGTGCACACCGACATGTAACGGCGAGTTCAACCCAGAATTCGACGACATGAAAACCTCAACGATTGAACCTTGAATGACTCGGCAAATTCTCAGCCTTCGGGCATCCGACGCCAAATAGCAACTGGCAAGTGGCGCATGAGCACAAAGACCCAGCGCAATATTCCTGGTGTCCAAATGATTCGCTTGCCGGCGCGCAATCCTCTAACTGTCAACTGGGCGACAACGTCAGGCGTCGTTGAAAACGGTGCAGCCTTCATGCCAGCCGTCATTGCGGAATGCACAAACCCGGGACGAACAATCATTACGTTCGCTCCAGTGCCGACCATGGCATCGGAAAGACCTTGGGCAAATGCATCAAGCCCTGCTTTCGTTGAGCCGTATACAAAGTTGGCTTTGCGAGCCCGCTCGCCAGCAACGCTTGACAGGATGATGAGTCGTCCATGTCCTTGTTGACGAAAACGTTTGGCAACTTCTAATGAAATTGAAACTGCCCCGGTGTAGTTGGTGTGGGCGATCTTGACGGCTGCTTGCGGATCATCGTCACATTCCTCTTGGGTTCCCAAAAGCCCGAATGCCAAAATCACAACATCAAGGTCACCCGAGGTTGCTACAACATTGTCAATAAAGTCAGCGTGTGTCGAGGTGTCGGCCCCATCAAATATAACTGAATCAACCCGCAGTCCATCTCGAGACAAAGAGGCCTCGACATCTCGTGTTTCATCGGGACGACGACAAGCCAACGTGACTCGTTGCGTTGATGGCGTCAACAGTTCGCGAGCAATCGCAACACCGATTTCACTGCGACCACCCAAGACCAAAATGTTCTGTACTTCACCGACGGCATTTTCCATGATCTGTCCTTTAGTTCAATACTTGTGAGTTTCGAGATTTCTTCCTAAATCAATTCAAGTCGACGGGCCAGATCGCTTTGCCACAATTGACCAGGATCAACAGAACGTTGAATTTGTTTCCATTCATCGAGCCGCGGATAGCCACGACGAATCGCTGTCGGAGTCGTGTGCGCATCTTTGGCAAGGTAGTGGCGGCCACCCGATTGCATCACAACTTCGTCGAGCGAATGCAACAACTGACCAAGACCTTCAGCACGAGTCGGAATGTCAACAGTTAATGTCCAACCTGGCATCGGAAAACTCAAGGGCGCCGGATTTGCATCACCAAATCTCTTCAGCACAACAAGTGGACTTGCCGTCTTTGACACGGCGATCCTTTCCACAATCTGTCGTAATTCATCTTCACGGCCGAATGGCAATGCGAATTGGTATTGCAAGAATCCGCCATTTCCATAAACACGATTCCACGAACCAATGGCATCAAGTGGATGAAAGTACGCCGGTATTGATTTGTGTCCACCATTTTTTCGGCGAGGCTCTTTCCGAAACCACAACTCATTGAACAAAGTTGATGACATCTTGTTCACGAATCCGAACGATGGAATCAGAGGAGGAACTGTCGCCAAATGCTTGGGTTCATATTTCAGTGCGTCAGCGGCTTCTTTGCTGGAAAGTTCAGCCAGCTTGGTGTGATCTCCTCGCCACAAAACACTTCGTCCTAAACGAGATCCGGTCGCTAACAAATCAGCCCACGCGACTGAATAGCGATGATCATCGTCGCCGTGCGACATCTCGTCAATCAAGACATCAATATTGCGACAGCGAATCGTGTTGACAGTGCAGAGACTCGTTTCAATTGGGATCAAAGAAAACGTGGCTTCAAGAATGACCCCCGTCAATCCCATTCCGCCGACGGTGGCCCAGAAGAGAGTTGGATTCTGATCAGGACCAATTTCGTGAACGGTTCCATCGGCCAACATCAATGTCAATTGGCGGACATGATTGCCAAAACTTCCTTCAACATGATGATTCTTGCCATGGATGTCTGAAGCAATTGCTCCACCGACTGTCACAAAACGAGTTCCAGGTGTGACAGGAACAAAGAAACCCTGGGGAACGATCACTTTCAATAGGTCATGCAAACTCGCGCCGGCGCCCGCTGTCAAAGTTCCCGTGGCTGCATCAAGCACAGTCTCCTCAGCCGATCCCTCCAACGACAGCACCACTCCACCTGCATTTTGGGCGGCGTCTCCGTATGAGCGACCGAGTCCGCGCATTAAGACACCGCGACGATACGGATCCTTCAACAAGCCAGCCACGTTGTCTCGAGACACCTGAGCCACGCTGGCTGTACTTGGCGATGTTCGCCCCCAGCCAGTGAGGCGCGAAGTAGTGAAGTCGGTGTTCATGAGCATCCAAATGTTACTCAGTGAGCCGAAACTCAACTGACACGTGAGCAAGTTCAGCTGACGTAGACGCCTAAACCGAAGATAATGACCCAAACAACGCCCAAAACCTGCAAAGTTCGGTCGGACGCAAAGACTTCTTCTGGTGCAGCACCACGCCCCTGCTCAAGAGCCAACAAGTACCGCAGCAATGCCGCCAGCATCGGGACAATGGAAAGCTCGTACGACGGCCACGAGGCTCCGGATATCTCTTTAGTTGCAAAGGCCCATGTGCAGTAGGCGACCAATGTCGCCCCCAAACTGACTGCCAGCACCATCCGTAAATAATCGAGACTGTAGAACGTCAATGTCGAGCGAGTAGATCCGTTTCCTTCACCGATCTCTTTGATCTCGGCATAACGCTTACCCGTCACAATGAACAGTGCACCAAAACTTGCGCATAACAAGAACCACGATGACATTTCAACAGACGTGGCTTCAGCGCCGGCGATAGCCCGAACAACAAAGCCAGCGGCAATAGCCAACAAATCAAGCACCGGCTGATGCTTCAGCACCGTCGAGTAACACACGGTCAGAACCGCATAGACCACCACGGCTACACCACAACGCCAATCAGGAATAAAGCCAATCGCGATTCCTGATAGCAAAAGCAGTGTGCCGACTACACGGGCCACATCGATATTGACTAAACCAGCAGCGATTGGTCGGCGACATTTCGTTGGGTGGACGCGATCGGCTTCTACGTCAAGAATGTCATTCCAAAAATAGGTTCCGCTTGCTGTCAGCGACAGAGCGACAAAACTCAGCAACGCCTGCCACAGTGTGCCCCATTCATTCAGAACACCCGCTGCGCCAGGAGCAGCGAAAACTAAAACATTCTTGGTCCATTGTTTGGGTCGCGCTTCACGGAGTAACGGGGGCATCGTCATCGAGGACTCAATTCTGGAATTTCAGTAACGCTCGCTTTGGTGATGCGGAAAGGATGATTGGCCATCGCCAACATTTGGTCATCCCCCGGTGAGTTACCATAGGCGTACAACACATAAGAACCGAAGCCTTCACCGTCGAGCCATTCGCGAAGGCGACGTTCTTTTTCTGGCCCACGACAGTTCGGACCCACTAAAGAACCGGTGAACTGCGCATTGGCGGTGGTTTCACATTCGGTACCCATCACGGCATCGCAACTGAGCATTTTGCCGAGGTACTTCAGATACAAACTGTATGAAGCCGACACCAAGACCACCTTGTGTCCCTGCGCATGATGCCAGCGCAATCTTTTCACGGTGTCATCACGTAACCATGCCGGGAAGGCACGGGTTGCGAATCCTCGAGCTTTGGCATCAACGTGTTCAATGGAACGTCCAGCCAAAGCTGCCCTCGTGACAACAGCTTTTACTCGATCCCGATCGCGAGCGAGTAACGCTCGACCCAACGGCAACGCGTTGCGAATTAAACCGGCATATAAACGCCATCCTGCGACATCGCGCAAGAACGGAACGACACAGTCTTTGTGGGTCAATGTGTGATCCACGTCGAAGGCTGCTACTTGTACGAGGTTCTCCTCTGGACTAGCACTCAGGCGATCGCTGGGAAAATTCATACCTAGAGGACTTTAGTTCGCCGAACCATCCAACAGCGAGGATCGCACGTCCCACCAATCGGGCCAACTCTTGCTCACGACCTCTGGCTCATCGATGACGATGCCAGGTACCCGTAGCGCAATCAACGACCACGCCATGGCCAAACGATGATCGTCATGAGTTGACAGTTCTGAGCCGTGCAACTGCTCAACCGGCACTGGGCGAATCAATAAACCATCATCTTCTTCAATGGCATCGCAACCAATCTGCTTCAAACCATTGACCAAATCACCGATTCGATCACTTTCTTTGTGACGTATGAACCCGACACCCGAAATTCGAGTTGGAGAGTCGGCAAAAATCGCCACGGCCGCCAATGTTGGCACCAGGTCTGACATATCGGCCATATTGATCTCAATGCCATGCAACGCTCCGTTTGAACTCACCACAAGTGAGGTGGCTGAAGTTTGAGTGCTACAGCCCATCTGTTCGAGCACCTCAACAAAGCCCGCATCACCTTGCAGTGCCGGCTGGCCGACACCCACAACTTTCACTGAGCCGCCTGCAATGGCTGCCGCCGCCAATGGATACGAGGCCGACGAGGCATCGGCCTCAATGGTGTAGGTCGTTCCGTCGTAGTTACTTGGCTCTACTCCGATGGTGTGTTCACCAATTGCGATACCCGTGGCACCAAACGAACTCATCACCGAAGCAGTGATCGCCACATATGGTCGCGACACCAAAGGCGAAGTCAACTGCAAGCGAATACCCTCTGGAAGATACGGACCAATCATCATCAGCGCCGTCACATATTGACTACTGACGTCACCGGGTAACGAAACCGTTCCCCCATCAATGGAACCGCCAGATACCCATACCGGAAGGTGACCTTCTTTATCGACAGATTTCACTTGTGCACCAAGTTGAACGAGCGCATCATGCAATGGTTTCATTGGTCGCTGACGTAATGGCGCATCACCAGTGATCAATGACGGTACTGTCGATAACGCAGCAACGGCAGTCATAAAACGCGATGTTGTGCCCGCCAGGCGAGCATCTAACTCACCACCTCCGTTGGGTCGTCCCGACGAGCCGACGATTGTTGCAGTCGTTCCTTCAACAATCACGTCAATGTGGAGAGCCCGCAGACAATCAATCATGGCGACGGTGTCATCACCCGAGGCAAGATTCTGCAACGTACTTGTCCCTGAGGCCAATGCAGCACACACGAGTGCACGATTCGCAATACTCTTCGACCCCGACACAACAACGGTTGCCCGAAGTGAACCTTTTGCAGTGTCGAGCAGCAACGACACGGACTATTCAGCCAATCGCTGAACTGCTGGACGGAATCCACGTGCCATTAAGCCACCACGGAAAAGTTCAGCCTGTGAAGTTTCCACGAGCACAACCGCAATACCTCGATCACCTTCAACCGAGTGCACCACTTCAAAGTTCGGAATGTTGACACCGAGTTCAGCAGCCAATGTGAATACTTCGGCAGCAGCACCAGGACGGTCAGGAATCGGAATACGAACTTCTGACAGTTCTTCCAAAGCCTTCATGCGGCTCGGCAAATTAGCGCGAGCGTCACGAGCCAGAGTAAGACGTCGCGAGAGTTCTGTTCGATCGCCCGTCGCAACCGCATCTCTCATACCTGACAATCCATCAATCAGTGATGACAAAGTATTGATGATCGCCGTACGGTTTTCAGCACAGATATCTAGCCAAATTGTTGGGTGACCAGAAGCAATTCTGGTCATATCTCGAAATCCACCAGCCGCAAGTCGCAACAGTGCCGCATGTTCTGTGGCCCGCGAACTTGCAACTCCCATCAGAGTCGCCGCAGTAAGGTGCGGAACGTGGCTCACCACAGCGACCAATTCGTCATGACGTTCTGGTTCAAGACCAACAACTTCGGCCCCCAGATCACTCACGATGGCTGCAATCGAGGCGAACGCGCTATCGGACGTCGAGGCCGTGGGCGTCAAAACCCATACTGCGCCCACAAACAATTCGGGGTCGGCACCATCAAGACCTTCGAGTTCGCTACCGGCCATTGGGTGCCCGCCCACAAACCGTGCATTAGAAATCTCACGGGCGACTCCGGCTTTCACACTTCCAACATCGGTCACGATGCCTTGAGTTTCTTGTAAGGCTCGCTGCACCTGTTCAGTCAATGCGGTCACCGGTACCGCAACAAAGGTCAACTCGGATTCGGCATCGATCCCTTGGTGCGCAATGATGCCGCGCTGAAGAGCCTCGGCTACTCGATCTTGATTGTGGTCATCGCCAGACACGATCCAACCACGATCACGCAATGCGACGCAGATTGATCCTCCAATGAGACCAAGACCAAGCACAGTGACGCGTCGGGGCGTGACCACGTTGCTACTACTCATGCTCTGAATCGTATCTTTGTGTCACAAGAGCAACTGCCTCAGTTAAGAGTCTCAATTCGGGCTGGGTCAGTTCACGCCACTCCCCTGGCTTCAACCGGCGATCACTTAAGGGTCCGATCCGAGTCCGAACGAGTCGGGTCACCGGATGTCCAACTGCTTCGCACATGCGACGCACTTGACGGTTACGACCTTCGTGAATCACGATACGCAAGATTCCAGGGGACGGTTGCGCAACTTTGGCTGGCGCGGTGATTCCGTCTTCAAGTTCAATGCCATCGCGTAATCGACGAATCGCACCTTGATACACCTCTCCACCCGCAACTTCGGCCAAATACTCTTTTTCAACACCATGACTGGGGTGCGCGATGCGATTGGCCAATTGACCGTCGTTCGTCATCAGCAACAAACCTTCAGTATCGGCATCAAGTCGACCGACTGAAAAGACTCGTGGTTCTGCGGGCACATAATCAACAACGATCGGTCGACCATGGGTGTCACTTGCTGTTGTTACTACCCCAACTGGCTTATTCAGCAAGTAATAGACAAGTCCCGGACGCACGCCAATTTCAACACCATCTACTGCGACCAGATCGACATCAACATCAAGGCGACGGCCGAGTTCGGCCACAACTCCATTGACAGTGACGCGACCTTCAGCGATGATGTCTTCGCAGACTCGGCGTGATCCAAAGCCATGAATGGCCATGACCTTTTGTAAACGTTCACCTTGCGGAAGTTGCTTTGACCGCTCGGCGAGTTGCTCCCAGAGCGGTGGCTCAGGCTCCCGGTTCGTCATGAGCAGCCTCAACTGACTCGGCGACGGGCTTTGCTACTTCAACAACAGGCGCAACATCATCCGATTTTGAAATGCGCAAACCAACTTCAAGGGCTTCAACGATGTCGGCACCTGGCAAGAACTCAACAATGGGTGGCAAATCATTAACCGAATTAATGCCAAGTTTTTCTAAGAATGCCGGAGTCGTCCCCCACAGCACTGCTTGACCAGGACCCGGGTCGCGACCGATTTGATCAACGTACCCACGGCTTTGCAACGTACGTAAAACACCATCGGGATCAACGCCACGAATTGAAGCAATCTGCGCACGCGACAATGGTTGCTTGTACGCAACGATGGCCAAAGTTTCTAACGCAGCACCCGACAAGCGAGCGCGTTGGCCATCAAGGATAAACCGCTCAACATACGCCGCCACATCGGGATGCGATTGATAGCGATAACCACCGGCAATCTGCACAAGTTGGAAACCGTGTCCTGCTTCTTCGTACGCCGAGGCCAGCGAATCACATAAACTTTCAACAACTTCGGTTGGCTGATGCAAAATTTGCGACAACAATTCAAGTGGAACTGGGTCGCTTGCAACCAAGATGATGGCTTCTAAAGCACGAACTAAATCAGCATCAATGGGTGCCGATTCGCCTACGTTAGGTGTTGACGCAACAGTTGTTTCACTCATCATTAAGCCTTGTCTCTAACCTTCGTAATCATCAATGGGCAGCGAGCCGACCGTCATTGACTCATCGTCGCCGACCCACACAATGTCAATGTCGCCGAATCGCTCAGATTGATCAAGCTCAACAAAACCTTGCTTGAAAAGTTCGAGCAAAGCCAAGAATCGCACAATGACCTCAATGCGGTCAACAAGATCGGCGGTGAGGTGACGGAAACTAATGTGACGAATTCGCGGGAGTTCATCAATCAATTCAGCAAGAGCATCTGAGACGTTGGCCCTAATAGTTCCGAGGTGGAATAAATCGACATGTGGGACAACCTTTGGCGTCAGAGCGCGCATGTATGCCGCAAGAACCTGCTTGGGCTTCACACCTTCAAGCAGGTCCGGCATGAGTTCAGCAAAGCGTTCATCGGGTCCTGCACGACGCGCATACGAACGATCGGCGGCATCGGCGAGCTGCGCAAACACTTGACCAACATCTTTGAAGGTTTTGCACTCGAGCAGACGAGCCAACAACAAGTCGCGCTCTTCCCACAGGCCGAGCTCTTCGTCAATGTCGATGTCTTCGCGACCTGGCAACAAACGACGAGCCTTCAATTCGACCAAAGTCGCGGCGATCAACAAGAACTCAGTCGCCAACTCGAGGTCGAGCGAATCAAGTTTGGCAATCTCAGCCAAATACGAATCAACAATGATCGACAAGTTGATCTCGTAGATGTCAACTTGCTCTTTCAAAATGAGGTGCAACAGCAGGTCGAAGGGTCCCTCAAATACCGGGGTGGAAACGTCGACAGCCATCGCAATGAGGCTAATCGCCCGAGCGGGCTAGGAGCAGGTAAAACGGTAAAAACCCACCGATCAAACACGACCAAATAAGCCCCAGGAATCGATTGTGCGCCGTTATCCTTGTCCCGTGCCTCGCGTCCTGTCTTGTATCCAACCCACCGGAGTCGTCCATTTGGGCAATTATCTCGGGGCTCTGCGCAATTGGGTCGTTGGCCAGCACGAATGCGACGCCTTTCATGGCATTGTCGACCTGCATGCCCTCACCGTGACCGACCGCCCCGGCGTTTTGGGTACCAGCACCCTCGAACTGGCTGCGACCCTCTTCGCGGTCGGCCTCGACCCCGAAGTGGCCACCGTCTTCGTACAAAGCCATGTGCCCGAGCATGCCCAATTGGGCTGGGTGATGGAGTGCACCGTGTCATACGGCGAACTGAGCCGTATGACCCAATTCAAAGACAAGTCCGCCAAGCGCGAAGCCGATTTTGTTTCGGCAGGCCTTTTCACCTATCCCGCGTTGCAAGCCGCCGACATTTTGTTGTACGACGCCGACGAAGTTCCGGTGGGCGAAGATCAGCGCCAGCACATTGAGATCACGCGCGATGTCGCGATGCGTTTCAACGGACGATTTGGCGACACCTTTGTTGTGCCCAAAATTGTGACTCCCCGGGCCGGAGCCAAAGTGACCGATTTGCAAGAGCCCACCGCAAAAATGTCGAAGTCATCAAACACTGATGCCGGCATTGTGTATTTGCTCGATGAGCCCGCGGCAATTTTGAAGAAGTTCAAACGCGCCGTCACCGATTCTGATGGAGAAGTTCGCTTTGACCGTGCCGAAAAGCCCGGCGTGTCAAACCTGATTGAAATCTTGGCGGCATGTACGAGTCGTACCCCGCAACAGGTTGCTGGCGAATACACGCAGTACGGTCCACTCAAGGCTGATGCTGGTGAAGCTGTTGTCGAGATTCTCGCTCCGATTCAGCATCGCTATCACGAGCTCATGGGTGACAAGGCTGAACTCTCACGCTTGTTACGTACTGGCGCCGAAAAGGCCCGTGCTGTTGCGTCAGCAACTCTCGAGCGCACCTACACCAACATCGGAATGCTCTCCCCCGAGTGACTTGAGCAAGCCCCACTAATCGCCGAAAAATATCAGTATTCGTCGATGTCAATCAATACTGCGTGAGCAACGATGCGGTACTTCACACTGTACGGTGGATGACACGCAACCAGTGACAATGTCTGATCATTGGACGTCGAGGCATACAACAACGGATCCGTTGGTAAACGAATATCAATATCCGTGACGCGGTACGTGTACATCTTTTTCCCGATGGTCAGATACACCAGTGAGTTTTCACCAAGCTTGTCAATGTTCCTAAATTCGCGACCAAACGAAGTTCGGTGCCCGAAAATGGCGACGTTACCTGGTTGGTTAGGCGTACGTGATTCAACTAGATGCGCCGGATCAATGTCAACAAACTGTGTTCCATCTCTCACCAAAGATGTCAAACCGATTTGCGGAATCGAGATATAACCCGGAAAGCCTTCAGCATCGGGCAGTGAATTACTCGGCGCACTTTGAGTTGACACCTGCGGAGTGCCGACAAACCAACCAAAAATGTCCACGATTAAGTCAGCGCCGCCGTAGGAATAGAACGAAACTCCGCGCGAACCTGTCGCCAGTTGCACATGATTCGGTGCAGTCGTTCCAGCCAAATCTGCATTGAGGTTTGATGAGTCTGGTCGCAAACGGCCTGCTGGATACACCGTGATATAACCTTCGCTGAGCGCACGAGTCATCGTGACATTCAGTGCAACGGCCATTGCGCCCGAATTTGGAATTCCGCCCTTGCCAGCAGTGCCAACTTCAACTGTCCAATCATGATGTAGGGAAACATTTGCGCCCAGAGGGTTCGGAGTTGACCGTGTATCGAGCAATCGCGTCGGCGACACCGGAACGAAAAGTCCGTCCTCACTCACTGCTGCACCCGCACCCGTGTAGTAACCCATCAGGTCAACCAACAGGTCGCCACCGGCGTACGAGTAAAAGTCAACTCCCAAAGAACTCGGCTTCACGATGACCTGATTGGCAATCGTTTGATCAGGGGTTGAGATATTGATGTTTGACGTCGTTCCCCGCGCTTGACCGGCCGGGAACGCAGTCCAGTAACCAAAGCCATTGGCTCGCAGTCGCGAATTCACCGCGGTGACATTCAGGACGAGCCCTTCGGTGTTGGCAGGGATGCCGGCAGGCATGGCCAGACGAACCACGCCGTCTTCGCCGGCGGTAGCGCGCCCACGAGTATCTAAAAGTCTCTGCGGGGTCAACGCGATGAATCGCCCAGCGGATGTCGCCCCAGACGCGCTGTAATAGCCGAAGACGTCAACCAGCAAGTTGGCAGAAATTGACGAGTACAAACCAACCTTGCCCTCGGCACCAAGTCGCACCGTGACGAGGTTCGGAACCATTTGACCGAAACGCTTGATGTTGACGTTCGAGGTATTCGGCAACGCCTCGCCCCATGGGAAGACCGTCACATAACCTTCGCCAGTGGCATCAATCGCCGTGACATTAAGAACAACTGCGGTCGCCGAACTCGGCACTTCCGCTAAACCGGCGATCAGAACAGGGTTATACGAACCAGCAGTTGGTTTTGCAGTTTCCCGAGTGTCCAAAACACGCAGAGGAGAAACACCACGAAATGCTGACGCACCAACTGGGGCCGCTGACACCGATTGTTCTCCAACATGTGAGACGAGTATGAAGGAGACGGTGAGCAATAATCCAATGACGCCTTGACGAACCGCCAAAGTGAGCGATCTCAAGTATCGGCGAGGAGGATTTTTCATAGGAAATTTGATATTAGAACAACGACGCCGGAGTCAACTATTTCTGCACTAAATCTGATCAGCTTCACGCAACAAGTTCACTATAAAGTCATTTCTAAACTCTTGCGTTGACCAATCCAAAACGCGCAAAGTCTCTGCACTCGAACCAGCGGTCCGACACAGCCGTAACCCAATCAATTCATGTTCGTGGTAGCGGCGAAGCTTCTGTCCGCGAGGCCCAACAATGGTGGCCAACACACGACCAAATACCCCAAGATCGGCTTCGATTTTGCCAATGTCATGCAAAAGGGCCGCCGCGACATGATCACGAGTACCTACAGGACATAAATCATCGAAACGGCGCGCCACTTCGATGGAATGTCGTTGGTCGTACGACTTCATCCGCAACCACAACTCAAGTTCACTCGGAAGTAAATTTTCGTTTACCCAGGCAATGTCGCTTGAAGGAGGGGACGCACGTGAAAGTGACGTCACGAACCGGCGCACTAAATGACGTTGGTTCGCCAAAAAGTTGGACATCACGAACCTCGAGGAACACTTGCACGCGGATGCGCCGAACGATACTGATCAATCAGACGTTCTTGTGACACGCGCGTATACACCTGGGTCGTCGAAATTGAGACATGACCGAGCATTTCTTGCACGATCCGCAGATCGGCCCCATGATCCAGCATGTGGGTCGCACATGAATGGCGTAACACGTGGGGAGACAACTGCGCTGTCAGTCCAGCACGTGTTCCGGTTCGCGACACGATCGCAAATGCGGCCTGGCGACCGAGTCGCCCTCCACGATTGTTCAAGAAAATTGCTTCAGCATCTCCTCGCTTCAACCAACGAACTGGTTCAAGTCTTTCTCGCCCTTCGCGCAGCCATAGATCAACCGCCTCTCGCGCACACTTACCGACCGGAACCAATCGTTCTTTAGAACCTTTGCCATACAGGCGCACAAGCCCCGCGTCTAAATCAAGATCACCCATTGACAAGCCACACACTTCAGAAATACGCGCACCAGTGGCATACAACAATTCAAGAAGCGCACGATCACGCAGCGCAACTGGCTCATCCCCCGTGACTGCCGCTAACAGACTTTCCACTTCATCCTCAGATAACGGTTTGGGAATACCAGCGGGAACTTTGATGCCATCAAAATCGGCAGTCGGATCGTCGTTGCGCATTCCTTCAGCCGACATAAAACGGTGCAACATACGCACTGCAGCCATGTGTCGCGCAACGCTTGAGGCTGCAGCTCCTGATGAACGTTGCATCGAAACAAAATGATTGATGTCAACTAGTTGCACGCGATGAATATCGCTCTTGTTTTCACGCAACCAATCACAATAATTGGTTAAGTCACGTCGATAGGCCTGCAGAGTATTTTGGGAACGACCACGTTCGGCAAGTAGCCACGACAGAAACTCTTCAACTTCAAGTGGGACCGATTCGGTGATGTCCACGAATAGTTACTTTACGACAGAATCAAGACCACGAAGTCGGCGATCGGCAAGCAATAGACCGATTGTTGACTTCGCGTCAGCAATTTCTCCGCTCACCACCATCGCCACAGCCTCAGCAAAAGGAACTTCAAAGACTTCCATATGGTCTTCTTCGGGCCCATGAGTCTCTTGGCCAACATATTCAAGCCCAGTCGCCAAGAACACGTGTAAAACCGAGTCGGTCATTCCAGTTGACGGATAAAACTGATGCAATAACTCAAGGTTCGTTGCGGTGTAACCGGTTTCTTCAGCGAGCTCACGAACCGCAGTGACTTCTGGAGCCTCACCCGCAATATCGCGCATGCCGGCGGGCACTTCAATAATCACGCGATCGAAGGCTGCTCGATATTGCTTGATAAGAACGACGAATGGTTCACCAGCGTCGTTGTAACGAATCGGCACGACGGCGACCGCACCTGGCGAACGCACGATGTCACGTGTAAACGCATCACCATTTGGCGCGACGAACTCGCCGACGACGACTTTCCAGATATAACCGTCGTAAATCTCGCGATCCCCGAGATGACGAAACGCACTCACCAGTTCACCCGAGCTTGAATCAGACAGAACGAACCTGATCACGATTACCCACCGCGTCAGCCGGACGATTGGCAGCCGCGCGATACTCGAGTGAGGCCCCAATCATCTCGCGGAACAGTGGGTGCGGACGGTCGGGGCGGCTCTTGAACTCGGGATGGGCCTGAGTTCCAACCCAGAACGGGTGATCCTTGAGTTCAATGAATTCAACGAGACGACGGTCAGGTGACGTTCCGCTGCATACAAAGCCCGACGATTCAAATCGAGTGCGGTATTGGCTGTTGAACTCGTAACGGTGGCGGTGACGTTCGCTCACGACGCTCTCGCCGTAGGCATTGGCCACCTTGCTGCCTGGCTCGAGAACTGCGTAATAAGCACCAAGACGCATCGTGCCACCCTTGTCGGTGACATCGCGCTGATCATTCATGATGTCAATCACCGCATGCTGAGTTGACGGATCGAATTCCGTTGAATGTGCATCAGTCATTCCCAAGACGTGACGCGCATATTCAATGGTCATGACTTGCATTCCTAAACACAGGCCAAGGCACGGAAGATTGTTTTCACGAGCAAAAGCTGCCGCAGCAATCTTTCCTTCAACACCACGAATGCCAAATCCACCAGGAATGACCATTCCGTCAAGATCGCTCAATCGACCAGCAGCTAAGAGTCCTTCAACTTCTTCAGCTTGAATCCAATCAATTTCAACACTGGCGCCGTGATGGAATCCGGCGTGCTTAATACTCTCAACAACTGACAAGTAGGCATCATGAAGTTCGATGTACTTTCCGATCAAACCAATGCGTACGGGCTTAGTTGCATTTTCAACCATCGTCACCACGCTCTGCCACGATGACAAATCTGGTTTTGCTTCAATCTGCAAAACATCGCAGACCACTGTGTCAAGACCTTCGTCGTGCAACACCAACGGCAATTCGTAAATGTTGCGAACGTCAGCGGCGTTCACAACAGCCCGCTCATCAACGTCACACAAGTTCGAAATCTTGCGCTTCAAGCTGGGGCTCAATGATTCTTCACTGCGACAAACAATCACGTCGGGCTGAATTCCGCGGCTACGCAATTCGGTCACTGAGTGCTGGGTGGGCTTGGTTTTCTGCTCACCTGATGGGCCAATAAATGGCACCAAAGTGACGTGGATATAACACACGTTTCCGCGACCGGCTTCTTTGCGATATTGACGAATCGCCTCTAAAAACGGGAGGATTTCAATGTCACCGACGGTTCCACCGACTTCGGTGATGACCACATCAACATCATCTGATGCCATACGACGAATACGACGCTTGATCTCATCGGTGATGTGTGGAATGACCTGCACAGTCTTACCGAGGTAATCGCCACGACGTTCAGCCGCAAGGACAGCCTGATAAATCGATCCGGTCGTTGCGTTTGAATTGCGCGAGAGATTTTCGTCAATGAAACGTTCGTAGTGGCCAAGGTCGAGGTCGGTTTCTCCGCCATCATCGGTCACGAAAACTTCACCGTGTTCAAACGGGTTCATGGTGCCTGGATCGATGTTGATATACGGATCCAACTTCTGCATGGTGACACGAAGACCACGCAATTTCAAGAGGCGACCGAGCGACGAGGCAGTCAAACCTTTACCTAAAGAACTTGCAACTCCACCAGTCACAAAGATGTGCTTCGGCATTTTGACCTCCCGTTTGGTTCAACCAACTACGGGAGAATACCTTACAAGTATTCACAACCCCTGCATGCAATACCGACGCTACAAACGCCTGAAAATCTAATTTCTTTGGCTATTCGCTCGAAGTTCGTGAAGTGAGCAATTCTTTGGCGTGACGACGAGCCGCCGTGCTGTCGGGCCGACCAGACAACATGCGGGCAATTTCGTCCACTCGACGTGGGCCAGAAACCTCAGCCGCGGTTGCCAACGTGATTTCGGCACCCTTGCGATCAACGATGTTCTTTTCAACAACGACATGGTGATCAGCGACCGCTGCGACCTGAACCAAGTGGGTAACGACGAAAATCTGATGAGCCTGGGCGAGGCGCGACAGGCTTTCAGCCATGGCATTGGCCGCCGACCCCCCAATCCCAGCATCGACCTCGTCAAAAACCAAAATCGGTGGACCTTGGGTGAGCACCATACGTATTGCCAGCATGGTTCGGGCCAGCTCGCCACCTGAAGCCACCTTGCTCAGTGGAGCCGCTGGGACTCCCGGATTGGCCGCCAGCATCATGGTCACCTCGTCGGCGGGGTCGTCTCCCCCGACCTCAATGTGAACCGCCGCCCGCTCCATCGCCAACTGGGTGAGGTGCCCGGTAATTGCGGCTCCAAGGGCTTTGGCCGCCCCTTTGCGTACCTTGGCGACCTTGGCTGCGGCTTGACGCTCACGCTTTTCGACATCAACCCGCTGCTTTTCGAGGGCTTCAACTCGAACCTCAAAAGACTGCAGTTCATCGAGACGCTGAGACGACTCATCAAGGTAGGCCATCACCTCGGCAAGCGACTCGCCATATTTACGACGCAACTCGCGCAAACTTTGGCGACGCTGACGAACCTCAGCGAGCCTTTCGGGGTTGTCCTCACAGTTTTCGCCAACATTGCGAATGTTTGAGGCAGCGTCAGTGAGGTCGGCCACGATGTCACGCAGACGGTTCGCCTCAGATTCAAAAGGTGCCCGATTTTGTAAAGCCG
>LFFB01000033.1 GCA_001510335.1 Actinobacteria bacterium casp-actino2
GGGCTCGGAAGTATTCATCAGTTGTCACTCGCGACCAGATAAAACTCGACGCGTCAATGTCAGACGAGTTCAATACGCGCCATGGGGGCGTTGTCGCCCTGACGCGGACCAAGTTTCAAGATACGCAAGTAGCCACCGTTACGTTCGAGGTAACGAGGAGCAACTTCTGCAACCAACTTGTGGGTCATTTCCTTGTCACCGAGGTAACCCTGGATCTGACGAATACGGTGCACGCTCATGGCGTTTCCGTCTTGAGCCTTCTTGGCCTTGGTGATGAGCTTTTCAGCGATGGGGCGAAGAGCCTTGGCCTTTGCTTCAGTGGTTTCAATGGCTTCAGCAGCAATCAAAGATGCTGTGAGGTTGGCCATCATCAACTTCTGGTGCTGTGAGCTACCGCCAAAGTTTCTGGCACGGCGTGGTGTTGCGGGCATGGTGTGTTTCCTTCGTTAAAACGTTCGTCGGCTCAGCCGCGAAGTGTCAGGCCGCGCTCATCAAGCTTCTGCTTGACTTCGTCGAGGCTCTTCTGGCCAAAATTGGTGATATTCAACAAGTCATCTTCGTTCTTGCTCAGAAGTTCGCCGATGGTGTTGACCTGGGCGCGCTTAAGGCAGTTACGGGGACGCTCGGAGAGATCAAGATCTTCAATTGCAATGTCGAGATCGGGGCTTGCTGAACCGGCCAAAATCACTTCACCAAGTTCAAGACCCTTGGGCTCTTCTGACAGGTTGGCAACGAGATCAACCAGCGAACGCAAAGTTGCGCCAGCTGATGCGAGTGCATCACGCGGTGTGGTGGTGCCATCGGTTTCGATGTCAATGATGAGTTTGTCGTAGTTCGTTGACTGCTCAACGCGAGTTGGCTGAACATCAAACATCACGCGACGCACTGGCGAGAAGATGGCATCAATCGGGATAACACCGATGGTGCGTGAACCCGAATCACGATCGCTTGAAGTGTAGCCACGTCCCTGCTCGACGGTGAGGTCAAATGCAAGGCGACCTTTACCATTCACATGCGCAATGACGAGATCCTTGTTGAGGATCTCCACATCTGCTGGACACTGAATGTCGCCGGCGGTGACAACTGAAGTGGTTTCGCCGCGAACATCAACACGAATGGTGATGGGTTCGTCGGACTGTGAAATCAACACGATGTCTTTGAGGTTGAGGATGATGTCAGTGACGTCCTCGGTGACACCGGCGATGGTGTCAAACTCGTGCAATGCCTCATCAAAGCGAACCGTCGTGATGGCGGAACCGGGAATCGAGGACAGCAACACGCGACGAAGCGAGTTACCGATGGTATGACCGAAGCCTGGCTCAAGAGGTCCGACAGAGAAACTCTGACGGTTACCGTTCTGTTCGCCGATTGCTTCGACACTGGGGCGCTGGATGACGAGCATTTGTCTCTTCCGTTCGTCGAGGGTTTGTACTTACGCGGTATTAATTGCTGATATAGGTTATGAATTACTTAGAGTAAAGCTCAACAATGAGCTGTTCACGTACGGGCACGTCAATGTGCTCGCGGGCTGGTTCATTGCGAACGGTGACTTGCTTGCCGCCGTCTCCGCTTTCGAGCCAACCAACTAATGAACGGTCCAAAGTATCGATGTTGTGCTGAATCACGATCATGTCGCGAGCCTTCACAGCCAAAGTGATGACGTCGCCTTTTTTGACGCGAGCGCTCGGGATGTTGAGTCGCTTGCCATTGACCAAGATCAGGCCGTGGCTAACGAACTGACGAGCCTGGGGGCGGGTGCTGCCGAAACCGGCGCGATACACCACATTGTCGAGGCGAAGTTCAAGCAAACGCAACAGGTTTTCACCAGTCGGTCCTTGCAAACGGTTTGCTTCTTCGTAGGTCTTGCGGAACTGACGCTCGAGCACACCGTAGATGTACTTAGCCTTCTGCTTTTCCTGAAGCTGTGCGAGGTATTCACTACCAGCTGAGCGACGACGCGTGCGACCGTGCTGACCCGGTGGGAATGGGCGACGCTCAAGAGCCTTACGGCCCTTTTCATTTTCAAACAAGTTCGTATTGAGACGGCGCGACAAGCGCACCTTGGGTCCGGTGTAACGGGCCATGACTTAGTTCCTCTTCCGCTTGGGCAACTTGCAGCCGTTGTGGGGCACGGGCGTGACATCTTTGATGCCAGTCACTTCGATGCCGGTGTTCTGCAACGAACGAATTGCAGTGTCACGACCAGAGCCTGGGCCCTTGGCGTGAACTTCAACTCGACGCATACCTTGTTCGAAAGCGGCCTTAGCTGCTTTCTCGGCTGCCATTTGTGCAGCGAAAGGTGTGCTCTTGCGCGAACCCTTGAAACCAACTCCGCCACCTGAGGCCCACGATAAAACGTTGCCTTCGGTGTCAGAGATGCTGACGATGGTGTTGTTAAACGAGCACTTGATGTGACACACACCAACGCTGACGTTCTTGCGCTCGCGCTTACGGGGGCGTCGTCCGCCCGGCTTCGGCTTAGCCATGATGTACTACCTCACTGCCTTTTTCTTGTTAGCAACGGTCTTCTTCGGTCCCTTACGGGTACGAGCATTGGTGTGAGTGCGCTGGCCACGAACGGGCAGGCCCTTACGATGACGGACGCCCTGAAGGCAACCGATTTCGATCTTGCGCTTGATGTCGGTCTGAACTTCGCGGCGAAGGTCACCTTCGACAGTGACGTTCTTGTCAACCCAACCACGAAGTTTGTTGACTTCTTCGTCGGTCAAGTCGCGAACACGCGTGTTCGGACTGATGTCGAGATCGGCGCACATGCGTTGTGCAGTCGGCTTGCCGATGCCAAAGATATAGGTGAGCGAAATCTCCAACCGCTTCTCGCGGGGAATGTCAACTCCAGAAATACGGGCCATGCTGTTTCCTTATTCTCTTCTCAGCCTTGACGCTGCTTGTGACGCGGGTTCTCGCAAATAACCATGACGCTGCCATGACGGCGGATCACTTTGCACTTCTCGCAGATTTTCTTAACACTTGGTTTGACCTTCATGGTCATCTCACTTCTTGTTGTTGAATTTCTTGAATGAATAGAGACTGGTTTTACAAACTATTTACGATGTTTGGTAACTACTTGTACCGATACGTGATGCGACCTCGGGTGAGGTCATACGGCGTGAGCTCCACTTGCACCTTGTCGCCAGGAAGAATACGGATGTAGTTCATTCGCATCTTTCCGGAGATATGCGCCAAAACTTTGTGGCCGTTCTCGAGTTCCACCCGAAACATGGCGTTCGGCAAGGACTCAAGGATCGTTCCTTCGAGCAAAATGGCGTCGTCTTTTGGCTTGGACAGAACTGACTCCTAACGGGGCGGATATTGCACACTGCTTCACGCCACGAGGACGCGTGCAGGGCCGGCCATTGGGCCGAGGGGCAATGCTACCGCCGAGACTCAAGTGAACCAAGTGCCTCGAGCCAGAAACTTGGGAGTCTTTTCGGAGCCAGACCATAGCCCAGGATTCTCGGCCGATCGTGGCAATATCTGAAGAAAAGTTATCCACAAGCACGCTCAGCTGCTCGTCCGAGCAACATCAATCGCCACGGTCAAAGCTTCAAAAACTTCGTCCGGCGAGCGCGATCCATCAATCTCCACCAGACGACCGCCTTGACCGTAAAACTCAAGCAACGGTGACGTCTGCGATTCATAAAGATCGAGTCGCTGACTGATGCTTTCGGGGGTATCGTCGGCGCGCTGAACAACGTCTCCTCCACACGAGTCACAGATCCAGGGATCCCGTTTTTGCCCCGTCGCCACGTAATTGGTCCCACAATCTCGGCACACGCGTCGAGCCGAAATGCGCTGAATCACCAAATCCCGGGGCACATCAAGGTCGAGCACGCTGTGGATCGGCCGTTCGGCCGCGATTCCGTCAAGTGCAACGGCCTGGGCCACCGTCCGTGGAAAGCCGTCAAGAATGTAACCCCGAGTGCGGGCATCATCTTGCTCTAAACGTTCGCGGATAACTTCAATCATGATGTCGTCACCCACCAAGCGACCAGCTTCGATGACCTGCTTGGCCATCTTGCCGAGTTCAGTTCCTTCACGCACGGCAGCGCGCAAGATGTCCCCTGTCGAAATATGGGGAACCACATAGTGCCGTGAAATGCGTTGGCATTGAGTACCTTTGCCAGCGCCTTGACGACCCATGATGATCAGACGAACGCCCGCGGTCATGTGTTAGTCCTGACGCAGCCACCGATGCTGCATGAGCATCACTTCAGGAATCCCTCGTAGTTGCGCAACATGAGTTGGCTATTGACTTGGCGCATCAATTCAAGAGCGACACCGACGGCAATCAACACAGTCGTTCCAGCAAACGGGAATGACTGCACATCGCCCACCCACAACACGATGTACGGCAAGATCGCGATAAAAGCCACAAACAACGCGCCCGGCAACGTAATGCGGTTCACGGTCTTGGCAAGGTATCGCTCGGTCTGCGGTCCGGGACGAATACCCGGAATGAATCCACCTTGGCGGCGAATCTGATCAGCCTGCCGAATCGGATCGAAGGCAATCGAGTTGTAGAAATAGGCAAAGGCGACAATGAGCAATGCAAACGACACGATGTAGAGCATTCCTTGGGACGACACCAAGTTGCGGTCAACCCATTCGGTCACCGTGCGGCGCCAGCCATTTGCACCACCGATGACGTTGGTGACAAGAACCGGCAACAACATCACAGAACTCGCGAAGATGATTGGGACAATGCCAGCCTGGTTGACCTTCAACGGAATGTACGTGCTTTGACCGCCATACATCCGTCGACCGACGACACGCTTGGCGAACTGCACTGGTATTCGACGCTGACCAAGTTCAACACGTACCACCGCAATCAAAATGCCAATGGAAATCGTGACGAGAATTGCGAAGACAACCCACTTTTTACTTTGCAAGATGGAGTAATAACTAAAGGGCAATGAGCTCACCACTGATGCAAAGATCAAAATACTCATACCGTTACCAATGCCGCGTTGACTAATGAGTTCGCCCATCCACATCAACAAGGCAGTACCGGCAACCAGCGAAATGATGACCAGCAAACCACGCGGCCACATGCCGTCCGGCAACAGCACGATGTCGGGCGCAGTCGTCGAAGCAGTGAAGAAGGCCGATCCATTTCCTTGACCGAAAATGAACGTCAATCCCGCGCCTTGCAATGTTGCGATTGCAATAGCGACATATCGCGTCCACTGCGTGATTTTGCGCTGACCAGTTGCGCCTTCTTGTTGCCACTCTTCGAGTTTCGGAATCACCACTGTCAACACCTGCATGATGATGCTGGAGGTGATGTACGGCATGATACCCAAGGCGAAGATGGCGAACGACGAGAATGCTCCGCCCGAGAACAAGTTCAAGAAACCAAGTGCACCCTGTTCGCGTGCTGATTCACGCAATTGGCGAACCGCTTGATCGTCAATACCCGGCACACGAATGTGCGCGCCTAAACGGTAAAGCAAGACCATCATGACCGTGAACAAAATCTTGTTCCGTAGGTCGGGGACCTTGAAGATGTTCTTCAAGTTCGACAGCACGTGGTCTCCTCGGGTTCTAGCGGCTGGTGAAAATCGGGAAGTCCGAAATCAGCGGTTGGTGAACTGGTTGCCGTTGGCAGCAGGGCGAACCTTGTACGGCAACGGAATGATGGTGACGGATCCGCCGGCTGCTTCGATGGCTGCCTGAGCGGCCTTCGATGCACCGTGAACGTGAACATCAACCTTGCGGGTGATCTGTCCACGACCGAGAACTTTGACGAAAACGTTCTTGTGCAAAACACCAGCGGCCGTTAAGACCTCGGGGTTCACAAGTGCATCTTCGAGTTCATTGATGGTGTCAAGGTTGACACCCTGGTATTCGATGCGGAATGGGTTATTGAAACCCTTCAACTTTGGAACACGCTGCTTGAGGGGCATCTGACCACCTTCGAAGCCGCGGGCGACCTTGCCGCGACCACGTGAGTGCTGACCCTTGGTACCGCGACCGGCAGTCTTTCCGCCCTTGCCACCGATACCGCGACCAAGTCGCTTTTTTGGATGGGTTGAACCAGGTGCTGGTGCTAATTCGTCAACGCGCATTGGTCAGCTCTCCTTCGAATCAGTCGAAGATGAAACTTCGATGAGGTGGGGCACTCGGGCAATCATGCCGCGAATTTCGGGACGGTCGGGCAACGTATTGGACTTGCCAATACGACCAAGACCGAGGGCGCGCAATGTTCCGCGGCTCTTGGGCTTGGCATGGGTGCTCGACTTGATCTGGGTCACCGTAATGGTGGGACCCGTGTGAACGACTGTTTGGTAGGTAGCCATAATCAGTGACTTTCTCCTGCAGCAACGGCACGCTTGGTTTCGTTGTAGGCCTTGAGCAAGCCCTTCGGTACGAAACTATCGGCAGGAATGCCACGACGAGCCGCAACTTCATCGGGACGCTGCAATGACTGCAGACCGTTGATGGTGGCGCGGGCCACGTTAATGGCGTTGGATGAACCAAGTGACTTGGCCAACACATCGTGAATGCCAGCCTCTTCAAGGATGATACGAGCAGCACCGCCGGCGATAACACCGGTACCAGGAGCAGCAGGCTTGAGCATCACGCGACCGGCACCCAAGATGCCGATAACTGGGTGCATGATGGTGCTACCGGCGAGGGCAACCGAGAACATGTTGCGCTTAGCGTCTTCGGTTCCTTTTTGGATGGCCAACGGAACTTCCTTGGCCTTTCCGTAACCGAGACCAACGCGACCGTTGCCATCGCCAACCACAACCAGTGCGGTGAACGAGAAACGACGACCACCCTTCACGACCTTGGCCACGCGGTTGATATGAATCACGCGAGACTCGCGACCACCTTCGGGGGTGTTGCCCATACCCGGAGGCGGACGGTCACCCTGGCGCGGGTTGCCGCCGCCGGGACCACCTGAACGCGGGTTCGGATTGGGGTTGTTTGGTGTATTCGTCATCAGAACTCCAGACCTGCTTCACGGGCGGCTTCAGCAACCGCAGCAACACGACCGTGGTACAAGTAGCCACCGCGATCGAAAACAACTTTCTTGACACCAATTGCCTGAGCGCGTTGCGCAACGGTTGCGCCTAATGCCTTAGCGACTTCGACGGTGCTTCCACCAGCGGCACGCAATGCCGGCTCATTTGATGAAACCGAAGTAATGGTGACACCGAGATCGTCGTTGATCACTTGAAGCATGAGGTGCTTGTTCGAACGGTACAACGACAAGCGTGGACGCTCGGCGGTGCCGTGGATCTTCTTACGAACTCGGTTGTGACGTACAAGGCGACTCTCACGACGCTCTTTACTGATCTTGCTCATTGGATCTCCCTACCGGAATCTTTTCTCGGCATTACTTCTTGCCGGCTTTGCCGGCCTTGCGCAGAATCTTCTCGCCCTCATAACGCACACCCTTACCCTTGTAGGGCTCAGGCTTACGAATGGAACGAATGTTGGCAGCTACTTGGCCGACAGCTTCTTTGTCGATACCTTTCACGATGATCTTGGTCTGCACGGGCACTTCAAAAGTGACACCTTCTGGTGCTTCCACATCAACGGGATGTGAGAAACCAAGGTTGAGACGAATGGAGCTTGGGCCCTTCAACTCGGCGCGGTAACCAACTCCGACGATGTCGAGTTCTTTAGCGAATCCAGTGGTGACCCCAACAACCATGTTGTTCACGAGGGCGCGGCTTAAGCCATGCAAGCTTCGTGATTCACGCTCGTCGTTCGGACGCTCGACAGCCAAGTTGCCTTCGTCTTGACGAACCGTGATTCCACCAACCAGATCGCGACTCAAGGTGCCCTTTGGGCCCTTGACCGTTACTGAACTTCCGTTGATTGAAACATCAACACCCGACGGGACGGGAATAAGTGCTTTACCGATACGTGACATGTTGTCTCCTGATCACCACACGTAGCAGAGAACTTCGCCGCCGACTTTACGCTTGCGCGCTTCACGGTCGGTCATGAGTCCCTGACTGGTGGATAGAACGGCAACACCAAGTCCACCGAGCACGCGAGGCACAGTGTCGGACTTGCGGTACACGCGAAGTCCAGGTGTTGAGATGCGCTTGATGCCGGCAATAGTGCGACGGCGTTCGGCCGAGTACTTCATTCCGATGTTCAAGATTTCGCCTGGTCCCTTGGTGTTGGGAGCAACCGTGAAACCCGAGATATAACCCTCTTGTTCCAAGATCTTGGCCAGAGCAACTTTTTGCTTTGACGACGGCATCTTGACCTCATCGTGCATCGCCGTGTTGGCGTTGCGGATGCGGGTCAGCATGTCGGCAATAGGATCAGTCAACATAACGCCTCACCAACTCGACTTCGTTAGGCCGGGGATTTCTCCAGCGTGAGCCATCTCGCGAAGACACACCCGGCAGAGTCCGAACTTGCGGTAAACAGAACGAGCACGCCCACACTTGCGGCAACGTGTATAGCCACGCACCTTGAACTTCGGTGTTGCATTGGCTCGGTTAATTAAAGATTTCTTTGCCATGAGTCAGTACCTCTCGCTCACTTCTTCTTCTTGGCTGCGAACTGCGGTCCACGAGTGTTGGACTTCTTCTTCGGCGGAGCAACTGCATCAGCACCACGCTTGAAGGGGAAGCCAAACGCATCAAGGAGTGCCCGACCTTGGGCATTATTGACAGCGGTGGTCACGATGGTGATGTCCATACCTCGAGGGGCATCGATCTTGTCATATTCGATTTCGGGGAACACCGTCTGATCAACAACACCAAACGAGTAGTTTCCACGACCATCCCATGAATGGGCTGGCAAACCGCGGAAGTCGCGAATACGAGGAATGGCCACTGCGATCAAACGATCGAGGAATTCCCACATGCGGTCACCACGAAGTGTGACCATGCAACCAATTGCTTGATCCTCACGAAGTTTGAAGTTGGCGATGGAGTCGCGTGACTTGGTCACCTTCGGCTTTTGGCCAGTGATACGAGTCATGTCAGCGACAGCTCCTTCGAGCAACGACGGCTGCTGAGTGGCGCGACCAACACCCATGTTCACCACAATCTTTTCCAGACGTGGAACCTGCATGACATTGGGCAATTCGAGAGAAGCCTTGAGGCTGTCACGAATTTCGCTCTGATAGCGAGCCTTCAAACGGGGCAACGTAGTGGTGCTCATGAAATTTCCTCACCTGTCTTGCGCGCGATGCGTACTTTCTTGCCATCGGCCAAAACCTTGTAACCAACGCGCGTGGGCTTGCCCTTATGCAAGAGCATCACGTTTGATGCGTCAAGCGGCATGTCACGGTCGATGATTCCACCTTGCTGGTTAGTACCGCTTGGCTTCTGGTGCTTCTTCACAACATTGATTCCGTCAACGATGATCTGGTTGGTTGTGGGCATAACACGCGAAACGGTGCCTTCTTTGCCCTTGTCCTTACCTGAGATCACCACAACGGTGTCACCTTTTTTAATTTTCATCTCACAACACCTCCGGCGCTAACGAAACAATGCGCATGAACTTCTTGTCACGCAATTCACGGCCGACTGGTCCGAAAATACGGGTTCCTCGTGGAGTGAGGTCATCTTTAATGATCACGGCAGCGTTTTCGTCGAAACGGATGTAGCTGCCATCGGGACGGCGCTTTTCCTTCTTGACGCGAACGACGACGCACTTGACGACATCACCTTTTTTGACACCTGCACCTGGAATTGCATCCTTCACGGCAGCCACGAAAATATCTCCGATCGAGGCGTAACGGCGGCGAGTACCACCGAGCACCTTGATGCACAGAACTTCTTTGGCGCCACTGTTGTCGGCAACCCGTAGACGACTTTCTTGCTGAATCATGTGTTCTTCTCCGTCGTTCCCAGGCTCACTTGGCCCGCTCAAGAATCTCGACGAGGCGCCAGCGCTTCGTCTTCGACAACGGACGGGTTTCCATGACGCGCACACGATCGCCAACATTGGCGTCGTTGGCCTCGTCGTGGGCATACAGTTTCTTGGTGCGCATGACGAACTTGTTGTACTTCGGGTGGCGCACTCGCTCGACCACTTCGATGACCAACGTGCGGTCCATCTTTGAAGAGGACACGATGCCCTCTCGTACCTTGCGGGGTGCGCGTTCTGTTGTTTCGATTGTTTCAGACATCTGATTCACTCTCCGGCCTCAGCGGCAGCGATCTCTCGCTGACGGATAAGGGTGTTGATTCGTGCTATGCGGCGACGAACACGACGCAATTCGCTATGGGTGTCGAGCTGACCAGTTGCGCTACGGAAGCGGAGGTTCAATGCCTCTTGCTTCGTAGCACGCAGCTGCTCGACCAATGATGTGAGGTCGAGTTCGCTTAGTTCAGCGCGGTCTTTGCTGGCTTGAGTTGCCATGATCAGATCGCCTCCTCGCGGGTGATGATGCGAGCTTTAATTGGCAACTTTTGAATGGCCTTGTTCAGGGCCTCAAATGCCTGCTCGCGACTTGGGAATGACAATTCGAACAACACGCGACCAGGCTTGACCACGGCTACCCAAAATTCGGGGTTGCCCTTACCGGAACCCATGCGGGTTTCAGCAGGCTTCTTGGTGACGGGCTTATCGGGGAACACGTTGATCCAGACCTTGCCACCACGCTTGATGTGACGGGTCATAGCAATACGTGCAGCTTCAATCTGACGAGCGGTCAACCAGCACGGTTCAAGAGCTTGAATTCCGTACTGACCAAAAGCCAGTTCGCTTCCACCCTTGGCCATACCGCCGGTACGACCACGATGGTGCTTACGATGGGCAACTTTGCGAGGCATCAACATAATGAATCAGTCCTGTGCACGGAAGTGCGGGGTCTCGTGCCCATCGTGGGTGCGGCGGGCAATTTCTTCTTCCTCATCGAGCAACTTCTCGAGTTCGGGATCGGCTTCTTTAATGAGCGGTGTTGCGGCCAATTCGGCAGCTTCTTCGGCCTTGCGGCGTCCGCTTGATGACACAACTTTGCGGGCACCAGGTGCACCTGAAGTTTCGCCAACAGCCATGGCTGCTTCGCGAACGATCTTGTCATCGGTGACAGGCTTGTACGGCAAAATGTCGCCACGATAAATCCATACCTTCACGCCAACGCGACCACTTGCGGTACGAGCTTCACGGAAGCCGTAATCAATGTCGGCACGCAATGTGTGCAAAGGAACTCGACCTTCGCGGTACCACTCGGTACGGCTCATTTCGGCGCCACCAAGACGGCCCGAACACTGAACACGAATACCAAGTGCGCCAGCCTTTTGTGCGTTCTGCACCGCCCGCTTCATGGCACGACGGAAAGCAATACGACCAACGAGTTGATCGGCGACGCCTTGAGCGATCAGTGCTGCATCAAGTTCTGGCGACTTGATTTCAACAATGTTCAACTGCACCTTCAAGTTGCCGGTGAGCTTGGTGAGACCTGAACGAAGTTCGTCGGCCTTGGCACCTTTGCGACCAATAACAATTCCGGGACGTGCAGTGTGAATGTCAACCTTCAAGGTCTCGCCACGCTTACGCTCAACTTCAATACGTGAGATCGCAGCATCGGGAAGTGATTCCATGATGTAGGCGCGAATCTTCCAGTCTTCGGTGAGGTATTCCTTGTAGTTGCGCTCGCTGAACCAGCGGCTCTTCCAGTCGGTGGTAATTCCAAGACGGAAGCCGTAAGGATTAATCTTTTGGCCCATCAGTTGGTCTCCTCAGCCTCAGGCGCTGCATTTTCAACCGAAGTAGTTTCGACTGCTGTTGCTTCGATCGTCGTATTTTCCATTGATGTCTCTTCGAGTGTTACTTCTTCAACAGTTGTTGATTCAGTTGATGTGTTTTCAGCTGCATCATCGCCACCATCGGTGCGCTTGGTGCGGCTGGCCTGAACGCGAGCACGACGATCAGCAACACCGCCACCGCGAGTTGCACGGCGACCGCTGACTGCACGCTCACGACGAGCCTGGACAACTGTCAAGAGTTCAGCATCAATCACGCCGAGCACAATGGTGATGTGGCAAGTGCGCTTGTTGATGCGAGTTGCGCGGCCCTTGGCACGGGGCTTGAAGCGACGCAAGGTCGGACCTTCGTCGGCGTAGCAAGCCTTGACGTACAAAGTTTCGGCTTCGAGGCCATCGTTGTTTACGGCGTTAGCAACAGCAGATGCCAACACTTTGCGAATCACGCGAGCAGCTTCACGCTCAGTGAACTGCAAGACCTGATCGGCCATCACAACATCGCGACCGCGAATGAGATTGAGGACAACGCGTGCCTTCGATGCTGACATGCGTGACCCGCGAACACTTGCTTTTGTTCCGGTGCGCTCTCCAGCAACGAATGAACGCTCATTGAGCTTGGGACCAGTCATTACTTGCGACCCTTCACGTTCTTCTCTTGACCTGCGTGATATTTGAAGGTACGAGTCGGTGAGAATTCACCGAGCTTGTGACCAACCATTGATTCGGTGACGTACACCGGAACATGCTTACGACCGTCATGCACCGCGATGGTGTGACCCACCATGTCGGGGATGATCGTCGAACGGCGACTCCAGGTCTTGATGACCTTCTTTTCATTGGCAGCGTTTAACGCGTCCACCTTTTTGACGAGGTGGTCGTCAACGAACGGCCCTTTTTTCAAGCTACGAGACATCTAATGCACCTATCCTTTACCGGCGGCCCTTGCCGGAACGACGACGACGAACGATCAACTTCTGTGATGCCTTATTGCCATCACGTGTACGGCTTTCTGGCTTGCCCCATGGCGACACGGGAGGACGACCACCAGAGGTCTTACCTTCACCACCACCGAGAGGGTGATCGACCGGGTTCATGGCGACACCGCGAGTTTGCGGACGAACGCCCTTCCAACGGTTACGACCAGCCTTACCAATCTTGATGAGTTCATGCTCGGAGTTACCGACTTCGCCAACAGTGGCACGGCAATCGATGAGCACGCGGCGCATTTCGGTTGATGGCAAACGCAAGGTTGCGTAATCGCCATCTTTAGCGACGAGCTGAACGCCCACGCCGGCCGAACGAGCCATCTTGCCACCCTGACCCGGGCGCAATTCGACGTTGTGAACAACGGTACCGACTGGCATGTAGCGCAATGGCAACGCATTGCCAGGCTTGATGTCGGCCTTCGAACCATTTGATACATGATCGCCAACATTCATGCCCTTGGGTGCAAGGATGTATGCCTTCTCACCGTCTGCATAGTGCAACAAAGCAATACGGCAGGTGCGGTTAGGGTCGTATTCAATAGTTGCAACTTTGGCGGTGATGCCATCTTTGTTGCGCTTGAAGTCGATCATGCGGTACTGCTGTTTGTGACCGCCACCGCGGTGACGTGAGGTCTTGCGACCATAGGCGTTACGTCCACCAGTCTTCGGCTTGCTCGTGAGCAATGACTTCTCGGGGGTCGTTGATGTGATCTCGGAGAAGTCTGACGAAGTCTGGAAACGACGACCGGCAGATGTTGGCTTACGCTTACGAATTCCCATGACGTGATGCCTCAGTTGTTCTCGAACAGTGGGATTTCATTCCCAGCAGCCAAAGTGACGATGGCGCGCTTGGTACCAGGGCGACGACCGGGGCGATTAGTGCCTCGGGTGCGCTGGACCTTGCCCGCACGGTTGAGTGTGTTGACCTTGACGACCTTGACACCCCAGATGGCCTCGACTGCGTCGTGGATCTCGGGCTTTGAGGCATCAACGTGAACGTTGAATGTGTAGACACCGGTCTCGATGAGCGCGTAGCTCTTTTCGGACACGATTGGAGCGATGATGATGTCGCGGGGATCTTTCATCACTGACCGTCCTTACTTGCTCCAGGCAAAGATGCCTGCGAGAAAACGATGGTGTCGTTGCACAGCACGTCGTAGGCATTGAGTTCGCCAATTTCGATGAGCTGTACTTCGGGGAGATTGCGGAACGAACGGATCGCATTGAGTTCGTCACGACGAACCACGATCAACGTACGACCTTCAAGATTGAGGGCGTTCAACGCTTCAATTGCAGCAGAGGTCTTGGGTGTTTCAAAGTTCCAAGAATCGATGACAACGACTTTTCCTTCGTTGGCACGATCGGACAATGCTGATTGCAATGCAATCTTGATCATCTTTTTTGGAGTCTTCTGCGTGTACTTACGCGGCTTGGGTCCGAGGGCCACACCACCACCAGAGAAGTGTGGTGAGTTGGTTGAGCCCTGACGAGCGCTACCAGTTCCCTTTTGCTTGAGCGGCTTCTTGCCACCACCGGAAACTTCGGCACGAGTCTTGGTGCTCTGGGTACCAGCACGTCGGTGCGCAAGTTGCGCCGTCACGACTTGGTGCATCACCGGAACGTTGGGCTGACGCCCGAAATCGGCATCGCTCAAGGAGACGGTCCCAACTTCTTTACCAGCTTGATTCTTCACTTTTAACGAAGGCATCAGGTCACTTTCCCTTCACCGCGTTGCGCACGATGACAACGCCACCATTGGGGCCGGGTACTGAACCACGGACCAACAACAAACCACGTTCGGCATCAGCCTCAACTACTTCGAGGTTCAAGGTGGTGACTTGGGCATGACCCATGTGTCCGGCCATCTTGAGACCCTTCAAAACGCGACCCGGGTATGAAGCCGAACCAATGGAACCAGGAGCACGGTGGTGCTTGTGGTTACCATGACTTGCGCCTTGACCACTGAAATTGTGACGCTTCATTCCGCCAGCGAAGCCCTTACCGCGGCTCACTGCAGTCACGTCGACTTTTTGCCCCTTGACGAATTGATCAACAGTGATCTCTCCGCCAACTTCGAATCCGTCGACGCTCTCGAGACGAAGCTCGACGAGACGACGACCAGATTCGACATTCGCTTTCGCGAAGTGACCAGCCTTGGGCTTGGACAATTTCTTGGCGTCCTTGTGCCCAAACGTGACTTGAAGCGCGGCGTAACCGTCGCGCTCGGAAGTTTTGACTTGAACAATGCGAGCCGGTTCAACACGAAGCACGGTGACGGGAACGATTGAGTTATCGTCTGCCCACACTTGTGTCATGCCGACCTTTTCGCCGACGATCGCTTTCTTTGCCATAAGGCAGCCTCTTCATCCAGCCAGTATTTCTGGCGCTTTCGAGTTGACTGTGCATGAACTTTGGTAAACCGCCGTTCATGCAAACGCTCCGTGGATCGAGTGATCAACGGAGCATTTTTTTCGGTTGTTGCCATGTAGTCCCCAGCGAGCTGGGCTTTCATAGACATCGATTGCAGCGGACGGACATCAGTCCGTTTCGCACGAGGTGAGAACGCTACCGCCACATTGGACGCGAACCCACACGCGTTGGACAGCAATTTCTAGGTCTTCTGATGTATCTCTATGTGAGACATAAGAATCAAATTAGGGGAATCTTCGCCCCAACCAATCGGCCACGTGAGCAAGAGCTTCTCGACGATGACCCTCAAGGTAATGGGGTGCGCCCTTCATCTCGATATAGGTCTTGTCGGCTGCCCCGCTGTTGTCAACGATCTCTTTGGCTTGCCAGATACGAATCTCGGTGTCGGCCGTCGGATGGATGAGCAGGGTTGGGACCTTGACCTTGGGCATGGTGTCAGCCAACTTGGCGTGACTTGAGAGCCCGCTCCAGGTCGACAGCCAGCCCCTCGCCGTCATTGAGCGGCCCAGACCTCCTCGACCATAATTGGCGTCAAACGGATCTGGAAAGGCAAACAGGCTGCCCACGGGCCGTTCATCAGGGTCAATCGACAAGTCAAGATAGGCAGGGTCGGCAAGCGTGCGATAGATCACCATGTACTTGGTGAATACTGCACGTCGCCGCAATTCGCGCCACTGCACGGTCTGGGTCTGGTTGTCAACCCCCCGCAAACGTGAACCGGCATCAATTGACTCGGCAATGCTGGCCTTCGCGATCGCATCGATGCGGGCAACCCGCTCAACCTGTGCGGAGCGATAACGCTTGAGCCACGCTTTGTCGTAGACACAAGGTTCGGGCCACGGACGCCAACCGTTATCGGGGTTGTACATATCAAATTCGGGAACCGATGAAAACGGATCGCTTTCATCGGCCACGCTCGGATCAATGACCTGCAACATAAACACACCTTCACCCGGATGCGCGGCCATACCCACCCAGCCGTCACCAATGCCGCGCTCGGCATGAGCGAGAGCCATCAGCGAGCCGCCACCAGAGTTGCCAAGTAACACGACCGCTTCGGCCCCGCGGCGTTTCATTTCGTTGTACACAGTTTCAACATCGATCGTGCACGCTTCGTGCAGACAATCGGTGTCGTTGTTCATGTAGCGCGTACCAAAACCTAAAACCGCGTACCCAGCGGCTGCGAGTAACGGTGCGGCGTAGTGCACACTGAAGTCACCACGTGGATGCGACAAGATGACCGCGGTCTTCCATTTCTTGCCGTTTGGTGGAGTCCACAACACTCCGCGAACAAGTGCACCATCAGGACTCACCAAACGAATTGATTCACGCGGAATCTCAACACCCGGATCGTCTTCGGGCAACGGCCAATAGTTCAGACCAAACGGACGCGCACCACCGACATGTACATCAAGCATGAACGCACAGTACAACAACCCATATGACGTGAGTTTCTATTCGGTGGGGCGTTCGATGAGTTTGGCGGTCAAGGTGATTCTTTCACCGTCGCGCAGCACATCAATCTTGATGGTGTCGCCAGGCGATTTGTCACGAATCGCTGCAACGAGAGCCGGCTGACCATCAACTGGTGAACCGTCAGCCTCAATGACAACGTCATCAACTTTCATTCCGGCGAGGTCAGCGGGGGAACCAGGTGACACTTCGGCGATCATCGCACCGAGTCCACCATCATTACGATCAAGAACACTCACACCAAGGTAGCCCTCAGTGCGGGCTTGTCCGTTGGCTTGAGCACGCAACTCTTCAATGACGGGCAAGGCTTCAGCAACTGAAATTGAAAAGCCCACGTTGTTCGCCGCTACTTCGCTTGAGCTCTGAAACACTGCCGTGTTAATACCGATGACTTGCCCACGTGTATTCACCAACGGTCCACCTGAGTTACCTGATGAAATTGCGGTATCGGTTTGAATGAGGCCGTCAAGTGCACCGTCACCACTCACGATGGTGCGATTAAGTGCTGAAACAATTCCGCGCGTCACCGTTGGGCCACCGTCAAGGTCAAGAGCAAACCCAACCGCAACAACTTCATCACCGATGTCAATTGAACTGGGATCGGCAAAAACTGCTGGTGTTAAACCTGTCCTGTCGACATGAATGAGCGCCAAGTCATTACCAGGATCAACAGCTATGACAGTCGCAGGTGTTGGCTCAGTATCCCCAGCGAACAACACGTACACCGTGTCAGCACCATCAATAACGTGATCATTTGTCAAGATGTCGCCATCTGAGGTGAGAACGACACCTGTTCCAGTCCCACGGCCACGATCCATGCCTGACTCAGTAATGGCAATGATCGTCACCACGCTAGGTTGAATCTTCTTCAACACTTGAGCAACATTCATCGCTGGCTCATCACCACTCGATGCGGGTGCGATGACCACTGGTTCGTCAGAACTTCCAGGGGCTTCACCAGTCGGTGCAGTCGCTACTTCTGAACCACTCGAGTTGGATTCATCTTCCACAACTGTTGTCGGAGATTGAGTTGGGTCAGAGGATGAATCAGCATCATCACCTGATTGAGCGATCTGGGCACCAACAAAACCACCGAGCACCATTGACACAACGAGGAGCAATGTGATCAATAAACCACGGCGAGATTTCGGTTGAACCGCTCCGGGCGAATTCGAAAAATTCGTGGGTGGGG
>LFFB01000034.1 GCA_001510335.1 Actinobacteria bacterium casp-actino2
CAATGGGGCGGCCCTTTTTGATTCTTAAAAACTGGTTCAGGAAACGGTCAGAGTGCTGTCCATGCCGCCGTGACCAGGAATGCTGCAGTAGATGCGGTACTCGCCCGGCAAAAGGGTTATGACTCCGTCGTCGTAATCGCCCTTTTTATTGACTACCAATTCTAGGTCTCCCACAACTGTGTCACCCTCCAAAATCACGAGGACGTGCTTAACATTGTCCATGTTTGACATTGCTATTTTAAGTTCGCCTGCCGGCGCTTGGTAGCTAGTTGCATCCCAACGAATTGCCGGTACTGCCGAAACCAACAAGTCAACATCGGGAGCGATGGTATTGGTCGTGTCGCTTTGGCTACTTCCTCCACAGGAAGCTAGTGCGGCAAACAAGGCGACGATGCTGAAACGGGAACATTTGGGTAAACTCATAAAAGTCACATTATGACTATTTACGGGCACATACGAACCAGAGTCGGGCTATCTCAGGTGACGGTGGTCAACTCGGTCATCCTTGCAAGTAATAGCAACACAGGTCACGGACCTCGTACGGGTAATGTTGCGTCTGATGTCTAAAGCGCTGATCCCTACCACTGGTGCAACTCCCGACTTTGGGGCCAACTCTTGGCTTGTCGAGGAGATGTACGAGCAATACCGGCTTGATCCTGCATCGGTCGGTGAATCGTGGCAGGAGTTTTTCTCGGACTACAAGTCACTGGCAACCGCTGTCGCTGCAGTGACAAACCCGAACCCTGAGTCCGTCGTTGCGACTACGCCTCAGGCGGTCGCTTCCGACAGTGCCCCGAAAGTTGCTGCGTCAACTGAGCCCGTAGCAGTTGTGGCGCCAGTTGAAGATGTCAGTGAACCGATTCGCGGCGCTGGTCTAGCCATTGTGTCAAATATGGAACGCAGTCTCACGGTTCCGACCGCAACGAGTTTCCGCAACGTGCCTGCCAAATTGCTTGAGGTGAACCGCAGTGTGATCAACGGCTATCGCAGTCGTTCTGGCCAAAGCAAAATAAGTTTCACACACCTCATTGGCTATGCCATTGTGCGAGCGATTGCTGATGCAGCTCCGGCAATGAACAGCAGTTTTTCTGAAGACGCTGATGGCAAGCCCCGAGTAACGCGCCATCAACACATCAGTATGGGTCTTGCCGTTGACGTTGCAAAGTCTGATGGAAGTCGGACATTAGTTGTGCCGGTATTACGCGAAGCGGACCGACTTTCATTTGCTGAATTCTTGGTGGCTTATGAAGATGTTGTGCGCAAGGTCAAGCAAAACAAACTCGCCGTGGCTGATTTCCAAGGCGCAACGATCAGTCTGACCAACCCGGGAACAATTGGAACCGTTCAAAGCGTGCCGAGACTCATGCCGGGTCAAGGTGTCATTGTTGGTGTCGGTTCGATTGATTATCCAGCCGAATTCCAGGGTGCCGATGAACGGGCCCTCGGAACGTTGGGTATTTCAAAGGTTGTTACTGTCACCAGCACGTACGACCACCGCATCATTCAAGGTGCCGAAAGCGGAATGTTCTTGAAGCGCGTGCATGAACTGTTGTTGGGTGAGCACAGTTTCTACGAAGGTGTCTTCAAGAGTCTCGGTGTTCCATACGAAGCAGTGAAATGGCGTACCGACGTCAACCCACTAGACCGCGAAGAATCAAATCTGCATAAGCAGATGCAGATCGCTACTTTGATTCGTGTGCACCGTGTGCGTGGCCACCTCATTGCCGATATCGATCCGTTGCGTTGGAAAGAGCCGAAGTTGCCCGTCGAACTCGACCCCGCCACATATGGTCTGACTATTTGGGACCTTGATCGCGAATTCTTAACCGGCGGAGTCGCCGGAACTAGTCGCTTGCCATTGGGCGAGTTGTTGCACGTGTTGCGTGACGCCTATTGCCGAAGCATCGGCGTTGAGTACATGCACATTCAAGACACTGACGAACAGCGTTGGGTGCAAAGTCATTTCGAAGGCGTGCAGTTCCAAATGTCAAAAGAAGAAAAGCACCGGGTGCTCGAGCGCTTAAATGCCGCTGAAGCATTTGAGAAGTTCTTGGCAACGAAGTATGTCGGAACAAAGCGTTTCGGTCTTGAAGGTGCCGAAAGTGCTGTGCCGATACTTGATGAAATTTTGTCACGTGCCGCTTCAGCTGGGCTTGATTCTGCCGTCATTGGCATGGCACACCGTGGTCGCCTCAACATCTTGGCCCACGTGATGGGCAAGAGTCTCGACAGTATCTTCGGAGAATTTGAAGGATACGTTGACCCAGCAACGGTCCAAGGCTCCGGCGACGTGAAGTACCACTTGGGTGCGTCGGGTCAGTACGTCAACCCGAGCGGCGCATCAATCAAGATTGAGCTCGCAGCCAACCCGAGTCACCTGGAAACCGTTGACCCTTTGGTGCTCGGCATGATCCGTGCGCGTCAAGATCAGATTGACCCGCCAGGTTCATTCCCCGCATTACCAATTTTGATTCATGGTGATGCCGCATTCGCCGGCCAAGGAATTGTTGCTGAATGTCTAGGCATGAGCGATATCAACGGATATCGCGTTGGTGGAACCATTCACCTCATCATTAATAACCAAATTGGTTTCACAACCTCGCCACAGTTCGCTCGTTCGTCGTTGTATTGCAGTGACGTCGCCAAGACAGTGCAAGCACCGATCTTCCACGTCAATGGCGACGACCCCGAAGCTTGTGTTCGCGTCGCTCGTTTAGCTTGGGAGTATCGTCAGCGCTTCCATAAAGACGTTGTTATCGACATGGTGTGTTACCGCCGTCATGGTCATAACGAAGGTGACGACCCGAGTTACACGCAACCACTCATGTACAAGGCCATTGCCGAAAAGCGCAGTGTTCGTAAGTTGTATGTCGAAACCCTGGTCGGACGTGGTGACATCACACTTGAAGAAGCCGAACAAGCTCTCAACGATTTCCAGAGCAAGTTGCAAGTAGCGCTTGATGAAACTCGTTCGCATGCCCCGGCTCCGTCCAAAGTCGCCAAGCCACCGAAGCCCATTGGTGTGTTGCCACACGTCGACACCGGCGTGAAGCGCGAAGTGCTTGACCAAGTGTTTACGCAACTCACTAATTATCCCGAGGGTTTCACTGTCCACCCGAAGTTGGGAAAGCAGTTTGAAGTGCGCTCAAAGATTTATCACGAACAAGGTGAAGTTGAATGGGCTACGGCCGAATTGATGGCTTACGGTTCGCTCGTTACCGAAGGTGTACCGGTGCGTTTGGCCGGAGAAGATTCGCGACGCGGTACTTTCAGTCAGCGCCACTCGGCACTCGTTGACAACAAGACCGAGCGCGTGTGGATTCCGTTGTCTGAATTGCCAGGTGCTGAAAAGTTCTGGGTCTACGACTCTTTGCTGAGCGAGTACGCAGCGCTCGGTTTTGAATACGGATATGCCCATGCCAATCCTGAAGCATTGGTTTTGTGGGAAGCACAATTTGGTGACTTCGTTAACGGAGCGCAAATCATCATTGACCAGTATTTGGTGGCCGCCGAAGACAAGTGGGGGCAAAACAATGCTCTCGTCATGTTGTTGCCACACGGTTACGAAGGACAAGGTCCCGAGCACAGTTCGGCGCGTATCGAACGATTCTTGACTTTGTGCGCCGAAGACAACATCCAAGTTGTCAATGCGACTACTGCTGCGCAGTACTTCCACGTTTTGCGGCGCCAGATGCACCGTGAAATTCGTAAGCCTTTGGTGATCTTCACCCCCAAGGGACCGTTGCGTATGAAAGAAGTTCGCTCAAAGATCTCCGATCTTGAACCAGGCACTTCATTCCAGGAAGTTCTGAACGATCCTTTCGTGACCGATGCTGCGAGTGTGAAGCGCGTGGTGTTCTGTTCAGGAAAAGTTGCGTGGGATGCGCTCGCCGGGCGCGATAAGCGCAGTGCGGCTGCAGCGATTGTTCGTGTTGAGCAGTTGTATCCGTTCCCGGTCGATCAGATGATGGACGTCTTGCAGGATTACCCGAACGCTAAAGAAGTTGTGTGGTTGCAAGAAGAACCGCTCAATATGGGCGCGTGGACGTTCGTTGAACATCGCTTCTGGCGAGTTAAAGAACAGGGTTACGACCTACGTCACGTGGCGCGTGTCGAAAGCGGCAGTCCTGCGACGGGTTCAAAGACCGTTCATGATCAAGAACTTGCCGATCTCATGGAGGAAACCTTCCAAGGTCTCTGAGTTACTCGCGAACTAGCGAAGGGTGATTCCGATGATGGCTTCAAGGTCGCTGATGGCTTTGTCGGCGCCGAGAACCTTGATGGTCTGCATTCCCATTGCTGCAGCTGGCTTCAGATTGATCCCGAGGTCGTCGAGGAAGACGCATTCGGTCGGTTCCACGTCAAGTAGTTCACAGGCAATTTCGTAAAACCGTGTTTCCGGCTTTCGACAGCCAACTTTCGAGCTTTCGACGACGGCATCAAAACGCTCCATGATGAGATCAATTGCGGCTTCACGACTATTTTCGGGATGTTGGGTCAGGCCGTCACCTCCGACCATGTTGTTGGTCAGACAGGCGGTCTTGAAGCCAGCGGCCTTGACTAGGTCGAGGGCATGGACCATTTCTGGCCGAATTTCGCCCTTGAGTAGCGCCAAGACGTCATAGCCACGAATAGCGAAGCCCATGGCTTTGGCGTCGTTGGCGAAGGCCTGGTCGAATTCGGTCGCGGAAATGTCGCTCCGCTCAAAGTGCGCCCAGGCGTTGTCATCAGGATTGGTGGCGTTGATGGTCCGAATGGTGTGAAGGGGGAGTCCCTGGGCGGTCTCAAAGTGGTTAAACGCCTCAAAGGGGCTGCTCAGGATCACGCCCCCAAAATCCCACAGAACTGCCGAAATTGTCGTCGTACGAGTCACACCCACGATCGTAGGGCTATCCCCACCTCGGAGCCCTAATAGTGGTTCACTAGAAGGGTTATGTCTCCTAAGCCCGCCGCCCTCAAACACGTCATTGTGGACGGTTCGAACATTGCCACAGAGGGCCGCTCGAAGCCCAGTCTGAAGCAACTCAACGATGCCGTCATGGCGTTCATCAACGATCATCCCAAGGCGGTCATCACGGTCATTGTGGATGCAACTTTTGGCCATCGCATTGACCCTAAAGAAGTCACCGCTTTTGACAAAGCAGTTGAACATAACGAACTAGTGACCCCGCCTGCTGGCACGGTTGGACGCGGCGATGGATTTGTTTTGAGCATTGCGCAAAAAGTCGGCGCATCAATTTTGTCAAACGACAGTTTTCAAGAATTTCACGTGCAGTACGAGTGGCTGTTTGACGAAGGTCGATTAATTGGCGGCAAACCCGTTCCGAATGTGGGTTGGGTTTTCGTGAATCGCACTCCTGTGCGCGGCGAGAAGAGTCGCCGTGCGATGCGCGAGTCGCAGCCAACGTCTGACAAGCCTGGCAAAGGTGTCGCCAAAGTCAAGTTGAGCGCGGAGGCGATGAAGCCAATGCCGGTGCCGAAGTCATTGCCACCCGGAGCGACGTTGCCGGCCAAAAAAGTTGATAGATCAAAGTCGGTCAATGACATCTTGCCATTTTTGCAATTTGTTGAAAAGAACACGGTTGGTTCAGTCGTCGTCGGAATCGTTGAGAGTTATTCGTCGCACGGCGCTTACGTTACCCTTGGTGATGTGCGTGGATACGTTCCCTTGCGTCTCTTGGGCAGTCCTCCGCCGCGTTCGGCTCGAGAGGTCATGCAACTTGGCGAGAGCGTGACTCTGGAAATCGTACAAATCATCGCCGGCCGTCGCAGTATCGATCTGGTCCCGACAACGAAGTCGGTGTCAGAGGTCGCGTCGAAATCAAAGAGTAAAGCTGCTGCCAAGAAGGCAGCACCTGCGAAGAAAGCTGCTTCGGTCAAGAAGGCTGCACCAGCCAAAAAAGATGCTTCAGTCAAGAAGGCCAAGCCGATAAAGAAGGCTGTGCCGGTGAAGAAAGTTGCGCCAATCAAAAAGGCAGCACCAGCGAAGAAGGCTGCTCCAGTCAAGAAGGCAGTGCCAGTCAAAAAAGTAACCCCAGTCAAAAAGGCAACACCAGCGAAGAAAGTTGTCGCTAAAAAAGTCGCGACTAAGGCTGCCCCTCGCCGCAAGTGACTTGAGGGTCACTGATCGCCTACGGTTCTCTTGTGCGCCTCGCTACTTGGAATGTCAACTCACTACGGGCACGAATGCCACGTGTCGATGAATGGTTGCTCGATGTGCAACCAGACGTGGTCTGTATGCAAGAAACCAAATTGGCCGAAGATGCGTTTCCAACCGAACATTTCGCCGAGATGGGCTATGAGTCAATTCACCATGGCCAAGGTCAGTGGAATGGTGTCGCAATTCTGAGCAGAGTCGGACTCGAAAATCCAGTCCGTAATTTCGCTGATGGTCAGCCACTTGATGCAGAAGCACGTTTAGTGACCGCGACATGTGGCGGAATTCGTGTGAGTTCGGTGTATGTGCCGAACGGTCGCGAACTAGATCACGATCATTACCACTACAAGTTGGCGTGGATGAAGCGATTAATTGATCATCTCAATGCTGATACTCAACCGAGTAACGCCGTGGTCGTGACTGGTGATTACAACATCGCTCCAGCCGATATTGATGTGTACAACCCTGCCGATTTTGTGGGTGCGACGCATGTGAGTGAAGCAGAACGCCAGGTCTTACGCGACCTTGAGTCTTGGGGAATGGTTGATGTCTTTCGTGAACATCATCCCGATGACAAATTGTTTTCGTGGTGGGATTATCGAGCCGGTGGATTCAATCAAAACAAGGGGATGCGTATCGACTTAATTTTGGCAACACCATCAGTGGCTGCTAAAGCCCGTTGGACGATCGTTGATCGCCAGGCTCGTAAAGGAGAAAAGCCGAGCGATCACGCTCCAGTACTGGTGGATATTGATGTCTGAAGAAAACAACCCCGAAACTGATCGATCAGTTTGGTCAAACCCAAATGAACCGGTAATTCCTTCGCCGTTGGCTTTGCCGAGGCATCGCGTCGCAATGCACGACCCGGATAATCCGCGACTTCGTTTAGCCAACGCGACGCGCGAAGTACTGCAACATTCAGCAACATCAACCGCTCATAGTGATCAGTTTGCTCAGGCCGCCAATCTGCTTGAGCAAGCAGCTGCTTTACTCGCACCTGGGCCTCATGGGCGTTCGTATCACGCAAGTGCCGAGGGTGCAGTTGGGGGAGCGACGCACGGGTTTATGAGTCACAGTCCGGTGACGGGGCCGCTCAATGGATTGGCGGGTTTGATTGAACTTGAGAGTAACGAAAACGAGATCACCGCAACGGTGACATACGGTGACGCTTACGAGGGACCGCCTGGTTGTTTGCACGGCGGTTTGATTGCCGCGATATTTGACGAAGTGCTGGGTTTCGCTCAAGCGTTGTCTGGTGCCCCCGGAATGACGGGTCGGCTTGAAGTGACATACCGTTCGCCAACGCCGCTACATCAACCGTTGAAGGTGACTGGTCGTTTTGACGGCATTAATGGTCGAAAGATTATGACGTCGGGCGAAATTTATGCGGGTGATCGCCTGTGCGCACAAGCAGTTGGTACTTTCATTTCGGTGAAGGCTGAGAAATTCGCTGCACTCAACAACGATCGACAAACTCGCGAATAATTACTGTTGCGATTGCATGATGCCGCGTTGTATCGCGGCCAATACTCGATGACCGACGCGCTGACTCATTGGTTGGCCAAATCCATCAATGGCTGCTAGTTCTTCGCTTGTAGTCGGGCGTGCTTGCGCGATTCGGCGGAGGACATCGTCTGAACAAAAGATCAGTGGGTCAAGATTGGCAACCCGACCAGCATTTGTGCGCCATTGAACCAGTTCGTCGTAAACGTGATCATGTGGGTCAAGTTCTTGGCGGCGCAACGTTTGGTCGCGCACATAGTCAGCCGAAGGTGGAGCGACAACAACAGCGATGTCAACACCGTCAACAAACGGGCTTCGGGTTCGCGAGCGCCCCCGACGGGAACGGGCATGTGTAATGGCAAGACGATTGGCAGCGCGGGTCATGGCCACGTATGCCAAGCGGATTTCTTCAGCAGTTTCGGTAGGGGATTTCGCTGATGAGTGTGGAATGAGTCCTTGTTCGCATCCTGCCAAGATGACGTTGTCCCATTCGCGTCCCTTGGCTCCGTGGAAGGTCAGGATTTCAACGGTGTCCTGATGGCGGTCATCTTCAAAGGGACGATTGGTGCGCACCCATGCCAAAAAGGTTCGCCCGTCGCCTCCTCCTTCTGCCAAGAATTCATCAACAGCATCGGCCACGCGACGACGGGCCACGAGATCTTCTTCGGTCTCAAGTGAATCTTCGGCAAGTGGCGTTCGGGCATCGCGTGACCAAGTTGAGATTCTGGTTGAACTCGGAAGGTCGCCGACTTCGCGAGCTGCTCGTTGGATCGGATCGGCGGCAACCGAGCCAACAATACGAGTTGGAATATCGCGCGATGTCAGTGCATCACGAATGGAGGCCAGTTGAGCATTTGTGCGTGTGAGCACTGCAAAGTCGCGCCAACGAGATGACGGGATTCGCCACGATTCAATAATCTGGGCGATTCCAGTTGCCTCGGCTTTTTCGTCATCAAATCCGTAGATCTGTACTGGCGGTCCGTCGGGTCGAGTGGAAAAGAGTTGTGGCGGTGGTGTCGGTAAATGAGTGAGAGCGCGCAGTCCGGCTTGGACTACTTGCGGCGTGCAGCGGTAGTTCGCTGAAAGTCTGATCACTTCAATGCCGGGGAATCGTTGTTCAAGTGCAGTCAGCACCGATGGATCAGCGCCGTTGAATCCATAGATTGATTGTGAAGGGTCGCCAACAAGAGTGAGATCGTCACGGCCAACTCGCCACTGATCAAGCACTGCGAGTTGTAATGGGTTTAAGTCTTGAGCTTCATCGACAAAGAGATGACGGATTTTCCAACGCACGATGTTGGCAAAGTTGTTGTCATCGCGAATTGCATCAACCGTGAGGGACAACAAGTCATCTAGATCGATGACACCGCGTTTGCGTTTGAGTAATTGAACATCACTCATGACTTTGGCGACATCGGCCACGGGGGCTAACGAGCGACGACCACTTGATTGGATTGCCGATGCGTATCTATCGGCGGTGATGTTTCGCGAGCGGGCCCAATCAATGTCGGCGGACAAATCGTTGATATTCGCAGTTCGTTTTGGTCCGATGACTTCGCCGATGAGGCGACGACGATCGGCGACGACGACTGGGTGGCTTTTCCCTTGTTCATCCCAACGCTGTCTCAACAGGCCGAGAGCAACTGAGTGGAATGTTCCAGCGATGATGGTGTCGCGTAATCCGAGGGCTCTGAGGCGTCGGCGTAATTCGTTGGCTGCTTGGCGCGTGAAGGTTAAAACGGCAACGTGTGAAGCGTCGGCGGTCTCGGTTAAGCACCGGTAGGCCACACGGCGCGTGAGCACACCTGTTTTGCCAGATCCGGCTCCGGCGATAACTGCTAGGAGGGGAGCGCCAGATGTGATTGCGGCCTGCTGAGTAGGGTCAAGCCCTTGTAACAGTTCGTTCGTGAGGGCTGTATCAGACACTCCATCATCGTAGGGCATGGGTGCCGAACTAAGGTCAGGTGCATGCCTTATCCCGCCAAACTTTTGAATCCCGATGAGTCGGTCGCCCTCGATCTGAATCCGCATTGGTGGTACTTCGCCGAGTCGGTGAGTTCTTTTGCGGTTTCGGGGATTTTGTGGCTATTTGTGTTTGGTCAAGATGATCGCAAGAGTTATTTGACCTATCCAATAGGTGTTATTGCCTTAGCCACTTTGGTGTGGGTGATCGTGCGTTATCTCAAATGGCGGACAACATATTTTGTGATTACATCAGACCGCTTGATTTATCGCAACGGTGTCATCGGCAAGTCCGGAATCGAGATACCACTTGAGCGCGTGAACAACGTGAACTTCAAACAAGGAATCTTTGAGCGAATCATTGGTGCAGGCGACCTGCTCATTGAGTCCGGCGGAGAAGACGGGCAACAGCGCTTCAGTGATGTTTCTCATCCTGACAGAGTGCAAAATCTGATTCACACGCAAATGGAAGAAAACCAAAAGCGTTCGTTCAGGGTCAACGTGACGGGTGGTAACGATGTCGCGACTCAACTGGAAAAACTGGAAGGTCTCCGCGACCGCGGTTCAATTTCAGCTGAAGAATTTGAGTCACAAAAGCGCCGACTCCTCGAGAGTTGATCAGTCTCGGTGGCGCAAGCCGACGATGCAACCGCCAAAGCCACCACCCGTGATGCGGGCACCTAGAAAACCTGATTCGTGCAGCATTGAATTGACCGCTTGATCCATAGTTGAGTTGGAGGTTTCGTAATCATTGGCCAAACTTGCGTGGCTTTCGGTCATCAGGCGACCAGCCTCAACGAAATCCTTGTTGGTGAGTGCATGAGCGAAATTGCGAACACGTTGATTCTCGGATATGACATGTCGCGCTCGACGCACGAGACGATCATCATTGAGGTGTGACAGATCATTCATCGTTGCTAATCGCAACGGGCCAACGATTGCTTCAATCGCTTGACAGTCATTAACACGATCTCCGTACTCGCTACCCACAAGAGTGCGGTGCGAGATAAATCGGGTGACAACTTCGATTTCTTCGGGCATGGCAATGTGTTGAATATCATAGGTGTGGCAGTCAATCAGCGTGGCGGTATTCGGTCGTCCGACCGCGATGCACAGTTGATCCATAATTCCGCAGGGAACACCCGAGGCGATATGTTCTGCGCGTTGGCAGAGTAAGGCAAGATCAGTTTCTGACATTGCAATCTCGGTTATCAAAATGACGATTCGCGCGATCGCTATTTCGAGGGCAGCACTTGACGACAAACCTGATCCAATTGGAATTGTGGTGTCGATTACTCCAGTGAATCCAGGAATCTCATAACCAAGTTTGTTGAACTCGTTTAAGACGCCCGCCACATAGCGACCCCACTGTGGTGTTATTGAACGTGGGTCAATAACTGGCAAGGCAATTGAGACTGGTTCTGCTTCGTGATGCGAAACAAGATTCCAAGTGCGATTTATGTTTTTTTGGCCGACCACCGTTGTAAACGCATTGAGCGTCATCGGCATCACGAGGCCGCCGATGTAATCGGTGTGATCACCAATCAAATTGACACGACCCGGGGCTGAAACGTTGAGTGTTTCGTTCACGCCAACTTCAGGGTCTTGCTAAAGCGCTCAACAGAATCCATGTCAAATGGTGCACGAAGCGCCAAGTTAATTTGCTCGGCACCAGCAGCGACATATTGACCGATCCGATCAATGACCTGTTCGTCGCTGCCGGTTAACACGCCCGGTCGCACGCCTTCGGCAAGCATGCCGAATTGTGATTGCAAACTTTCTTCAGTCCAGGCGATGCCCACATTGACCGTACGTTTCACTTCCTTTGGATCGCGACCGATTGTTTCGCAATGTCTGGTGAGGACCGAGCTCTTATGGGCGAAAGCTTCGGGTGAAACAAACGGTACATTCCAACCGTCGGCGTATTTGGCGGTGATGTTGAGAGTTCGCTTTTCTCCACCGCCACCGACCCAAATGGGAATCTTTTTCTGAATCGGGCGGGGTTCGTTGCGGGCGTTATTTAGATTGAACCATTCGCCAGAAAAATCGGTGACCTCATCGTGCAGCAGTCCACGAACGCACTGGGTGGCTTCTTCAAGTTGGTCCATACGAGTTTTGACTCCAGGGAATGGAATGCCGTAGGCCTCGTATTCAACTTGTGCCCAACCTGCGCCAAGACCCATGTCGGCGCGTCCGCCCGAAATGTGATCGATCGCAGTAATCATTTTGGCGAGTACCGAAGGGTGGCGATAACCAACTGAATACACCAATGAACCGACACGGACCCGACTGGTTTCGGCGGCCAAAGCAGCGTGCATTGCGACGGCTTCAAAACAGGCCGCATCGTCGGGCTTGCCAGTTGCGCCATAGAAGTGATCCCAAATTGAGATCCAATCAAAGCCGAGGTCTTCGATCTTGCGCCAGGCCGGACGGAGAACGTCGTACGTGGTGTGTTGTAATCCGGTGTGAACGCCAAAGCGCATGTGCGAGAACATTCCAGAAGTCATACTCCAAAGGTAGTCGTTGTGATGATGGTAGCGAGGTGACGGGATGGCTATTCTCACGGCATGCCACAAGCGCACATTCCGGCAAACGTTGGGCCGATCACCCTTGAGTACGAAACCATGGGGAAGGCGACGGACCCGGCAGTTTTGTTAATCATGGGTTTTGGTGCGCAACTCATTAATTGGTCAGATCAGTTTTGTCAGATGTTGGTTGATCAAGATTTTTGTGTGATTCGATTTGATAATCGCGACTGCGGGCTCTCCACCAAACTTGATGGTGTCGTCGTCGACCCAGACGTTGTTCTTACTGCTGTGCTCAACGGTCAAGACTTACCACAGGTTCCGTACACACTGTCGGACATGGCGCAAGACGCCATTGAGTTACTGGATCATCTGGGTATTGAGTCGGCCCACATTTTGGGTGCATCAATGGGCGGCATGATTGCCCAAACTTTGGTGATTCAACATCCTGAGCGCGCGCGATCCTTGATCTCGTTGTATTCAGTGACGGGTGAATTTGAGATCGGCGCGCCGACGGCCGAAGCGGCAGAAGCATTACTTGGACCACCACCAACTGATCGACAGGCGTACATTGATGCGAGCCCGAAATACGGGGTGTGGCAGTCAAAGCGTTATTTCAATGAAGCGGTCGTGAAACGTGAAGCGGCTCGGGCATATGATCGTTCTTTTTATCCCGAGGGCTCAATCCGACAGTTGGCGGCAATCTACGCCAGTGGGTCCCGAGCAGAACAATTGCAAAAACTGCAGACCCCGACCTTGGTGATACACGGCGAAGACGACACGTTGCTAACGCCCGATGGTGGTAAGCGAACCGCCGAACTAGTGCCTGGATCGACGTTCTTGCTCGTGGCTGATATGGGTCATGATCTTCCCGAGCCTCTATTGCCTCTGGTGACTGGTGCCATGACGGCGCATATGAAACTTGCCGAATGGCAGCGCGCAACCGGTCACTGAATACGATGAAGGAATGACTGGTCCACTCACAGGTTTTCGTATCGTAGAAATTGCTGGCATCGGGCCTGGCCCCTTTGCCGCAATGATGTTGTCCGATATGGGCGCTGAGGTGATTCGCGTCGAGCGGGCGCAGTCTGTGCGTGGTCCGGCTCCAGAAGGTCCAGCATTCGACATCTTGCAACGTGGTCGCCAAAACATCGCGATCGATCTCAAGAACCCTGAAGGCGTTGAGACTCTGCTCAAGCTTGTCGAATCAGCCGACGCACTGATTGAAGGTTTCCGGCCGGGCGTCATGGAGCGTCTCGGTATCGGACCCGATGTGTGTTTAGCACGAAATCCGAAATTGGTTTTTGGTCGTATGACTGGCTGGGGTCAAACAGGGATGTATGCACAGGCTGCTGGGCACGACATCAACTACATCTCGCTCGCTGGTGCCTTGGCACATTTTGGTCGCGCCGGCGAAGGACCAGTACCTCCCATGAACATGGTTGGCGACTTTGGTGGTGGCGGAATGTTCTTGGCGTTCGGCGTGGTATGCGCGTTGCTTGAAGCGAGCAAGAGCAATAAGGGTCAAGTAGTTGACGCCGCAATGGTTGACGGCACTGCTGTATTGATGACAATGTTCTGGGCGTTCTCACAAATGGGCGCCCATGATGAAAATGCTCGCGGAACTAACTTGCTCGACACTGGTGCGCACTTCTACGACGCCTACGAATGCAAGGACGGAAAGTACATCTCGATTGGTTCAATTGAGACGCAGTTCTATGCACAGTTGTTGCAACTCACCGGACTCGATTCCGATCCTGAGTTTGCTAAGCAAATGGATAAGTCGCAGTGGCCACACTTGAAGAAGCGCATTGCCGAAGTCTTCAAATCAAGGACTCGCGACGAATGGTGCGCGATTATGGAAACCACCGATGTTTGTTTTGCTCCCGTGTTGACGATGAGTGAAGCGGCAGCGCACCCGCACAATGTTGAGCGCAACATGATCATTGATATCGCTGGCACGAAGCAGCCTGCTCCAGCACCTCGTTTCTCGCGAACAGTGCCGTCGGTGTCGCGACCACCAGCGCATCCCGGTCAACACTCCCGAGAAATTCTCGAAGGTTGGGGCTTCGGCTCAATTGAAATTGAAAAGTTGTTGGCTTCAGGAGCGGTTGTTGACGCGTGAGCACACTTGTTTGTTTTCATGCTCACCCCGACGATGAATCAATAGCCACCGGTGGTTCAATCGCTCGCGCTGCTGCAGAAGGACATCGGGTTGTCTTGGTGATGGGTACCGATGGTCGGCATGGTGAAACGCCAGATGATCTTGCCGAAGGTGAAGCACTGCAAGATCGTCGCAAAGCCGAAACCGAACGTTCAGCCGAAGTGCTGGGTGTTCAGAAGGTGTATTGGTTGGGCTATCACGACAGTGGAATGACCGGCTGGTCACAGAACAAAGAGCCGAATTCATTTATTGGTGCCGATGTTGAGATTGTGGCGCAGGCGTTAGCCAAGATTTTGCAAGACGAACAAGCCGATGTGTTCACTTGCTACGACTGGCATGGTGGTTACGGTCATCCCGATCACATTCAAGTTCACCGTGTTGGTCATCGTGCGGCCGATATCGCAATCGCCAACGGACAAAACATTCGCGTGCTTGAGTCAACGATGAACCGTACGCGCATTGCGCAGATGATGGAACAAATGGGCGGGGGAGACTTTGACCCTGAAGCCCCAGCCGATGACGGCAACCCATTTGGAACGTTGCAAGAAGGCATCACCATGGCTGTTGACGTGAGTGAGTTCGTTCAAGTGAAGCGGGCCTCGATTATGTGTCACGCCAGCCAAGTCACTGACAGCAGTATGTTTTTGCAGATGCCTCCCGAAGTATTTGCAGTTGCCTTCGGCGAAGAGTTCTTCATCGAAGTTGGTCAGCCCGGTGGTGCGCCGAGGGGTTGGTTCATGTGAGTCGCGTGTACATGGTGCGTCACGGTCGGGCGGCCGCTGGTTGGGATGCCGACGTTGACCCTGGTCTCGATGAAACTGGTCGCGAGCAAGCTGCCACAACTGCACAAAGGCTGGCGCAATTGTCGCGCATGACATTGGTGTCAAGTCCGATGAAGCGTTGCCAAGAAACTGCTGACTTTTTGGCAATTCTTTGGGATCACGCTGCTGTCACCGTTGAGCCGTTGGTGACAGAAATACCTTCGCCCACTGGATATGAGTTGGGTGAACGCATCGAATGGCTACGGGCAGCAATGGCCGGAACCTGGGGTGAACTTGGTGCGCCGTATACCGATTTTCGTGATGATGTCGTGCGCTATGTGGCCCAATGCCCAGCCGACACGGTGATTTTCAGTCACTTCATTGCGATCAATGCGGTGATTGGATCGTGCCTTGGCGACGACCGTCTAGTGATTGACAGTTTGGACAATGCTTCAGTAACAGTATTTGAAACAGACGGTGAGGGTGGCTTACGACTCATCGAGCGGGGCAATCAAGCCGACACTCTGATCCGTTGATCGGGCAGACTGTAGATATGCGTCAATCAATGCGTTTAGGTTTGGCTCTCGGAGTGCTGACCACACTTGTTGCCTGTGGTGGTAGGGGTGGGTCGAGCGACACGCTTGCGCCGTTACCAACGACAGCAACAACGACTCCCGAGACAACGTTGGCTCCAATGACAACCTCGGTTGCTCCCGAGAGCACGACAACAAGTTCGACAAGTTCAACATCAACAACAGTTTCGCCAGCCGAACAATTGGTGTTGCGCGAAGACGGATTAGGCGATGTGTTGTTCGGCGTTGACGCTGACCAAATGATTACGTATGTCACTCAGCTTTTGGGTAAGCCCGATTCTGATTCGGGATATATCGGACCAGTATCTGAATTTGGATCCTGCTCCGGAACCCAAGTGCGCGGCGTGCGGTGGGGCGATTTGTTGTTGATGTTTGGCGACGAAAGCGAAGTCGCTCAAGGTCGAGTGCACTTCTATTCGTGGACCTACGGGCCAGTGCAAGGAATCGCTCCGGTGCCGATGGGTCCAGTCACTGATGGCGACATCACCTTGGGCTCAACAGTCGAAGAAATTTTGAAGGTGTACCCGACGGCCGAGATTTTCAATGACGACATCTTGGGAATGGGCTTTGAAATTGACCGTACCCTCACGGGAACGCTCAGTAATGACTCCCCAAGTGGTGTCGTCATCTCGATGACCGGCGGCGTCGCCTGTGCGACCTGAAGCTTGAGCAACTAGGGTCAATCAAGTCATGTTTGCTTTAATGTTGGTTGATCTTCACCAGTCGTGGTCCTGGTTCGTCATCATTTCAAATGGCTTGGCTGGTTTGTGGTCGTTGGGTGCTCACAAGATTAAGTCGCTACGTACTCGAGCGTTGTGGTGGTTTACGTTGCTCGCCGAACTCACTATGTTTGTGCAGGTTGTTCTGGGCGTGATTTTGGTGAACAAGTACAAGCTTGAGTTTCCGGAATTTCATGCCTTCTACGGATTCGTCGGAATTATTGCGATCGCGATTATCTACTCGTACCGAAATCAGATGAAGCACAAGTTGTATCTGTTGTACGGGTTCGGCGGACTGTTTGTGATGGGCCTCGGAATCCGCGCCCTCCTTGTCGGCCAAGTCTCCTAATTCCGCCACTTTGGAATGTAGTTGCCGCTAGGCGGCAGCCATATTCCAAAGTGGGTGAAAAGGGACAGTTAGAGGGCGGAGGCGAGGGTGTCGAGTTGGGCGGTCAACTTCGCCGGCAACTTGGGACCGAACTGAGCGTAGTGGTCCTTGATCTGGGGGATCGCGGCCTTCCATCCATCAGAGTCAACCGACAACAACGCCTTTATATCGGCATCATCGATCTTGAGGCCAGCAACATCGAGCGAACCTTCGGTGGGCAACATTCCGATCGGTGTCTCAATGGCACCAATAGTTCCGGCGACACGCTCAAAGACCCATTTCAACACTCGACTGTTTTCGCCGAAGCCAGGCCACAAAAAACGACCGTCTTCATCACGGCGGAACCAGTTCACGAAGAAGATCTGCGGCAACTTGGCTGCATCGGCCTTGGCGCCAAGGGCGAGCCAGTGTGCAAAGTAGTCGGCCATGTTGTATCCGCAGAACGGCAACATTGCCATCGGGTCAAATCGCAAGTTGCCAACAGCGCCCTGCTGAGCAGCAGTGGTCTCAGAGGCCATGATGGAGCCCAAGAACACTCCGTGTTCCCAGTTGAACGCCTGAGTCACCAACGGAACGGTCGTACGACGACGTCCACCGAACAAGATTGCCGAGATCGGCACGCCTGCGGGGTCTTGCCATTCGGGCGCAGCTGACGGGCACTGTGACGCTGGT
>LFFB01000035.1 GCA_001510335.1 Actinobacteria bacterium casp-actino2
ATTGTTGAGAAGTTGAAAGAGCAAGGCGTCACGATGGTCATTGTTGAACAATCCGTGAACGTGGCACTCTCCATTGCCGACCGTGCGGTCTTTATGGAACGCGGTCAGGTGAAGTTTGAAGGACCTGCTCAAGAACTTATTGACCGTGACGATCTTCTTCGAGCCGTCTTCTTGTCCGGAACGGGCGCATGAACGCGATGATTGCGTTGACATATTCAAACGATATTTTATTTGACGGATTGATCCAGGGTCTCGTCTATTCATTAGTTGCCTTTGGTTTGCTTTTGATTTATCGGGCAACTGGCGTTATCAACTTTGCGCATGGTCAGATCGGCGCCTTCGGTGGTTACGTGATGGCACTTCTGCAAGTTCGATATGACATCCCTTACGGCTTGTCGTTACCTATCGCTTTGCTCTGTGGAGTCCTGCTTGGTGTTGCGGCAGAGCTAGTGCTGCGACGACTGTTTACCCAGCCGCGTTTGCTACTTTTCGTCGCCACTCTTGGTCTGACACAAGTGATTCAGTTGCTGCAGTTACGTCTACCCATTCCAGATGAGCAGGCAACCAACGTCACTTTTCCCGTGTTGATTAGTGGAAATTGGAAAGTCGCCGGTATCAACGTCACGGGTCCGCAGTTAACGGTTCTGCTTTTCGTACCAGTGCTCATGATTTTTTTGGGTTGGCTATTTCACCGCAGCGCATTTGGAATGAATGTTCGTGCCACTGCCGACAATTTCTCTGCAGCACGGCTCGCCGGAATCGGAGTGCGCTTAGTGTCGACGAAAGTTTGGGCGTTGGCAGGTCTCATGGCAGCCTTCAGTGCATTATTGATTGCCCCGTTGCAAGGAGGGTCAATAGCGTCCGTGCAAAATGCACTCGGTCCCAAGATGTTGTTGCTTTCACTTGTCGCAGCCATGGTCGGTCGGATGAAGTCGTTTACATGGACGCTTGTCGGCGGTTTGTTAGCGGGAGTCATTGACCGCTTCTTGATTACGTGGTCGTTGAGCGGAGACTTGCCGGCAGGTTCAAACATTGCAGTTTTATTCGTGGTCATCATCGTTGTGCTTTTTACAGTGGGGCGATCAGCTTCCATGAAGGACGAAACCTGGCAATTAACTTCCAAGGTGCGTGCGGCTCGCGTTGAATTGACGAAGCACCCGCTGTACCGAGTGATGACGTTGATGGGATTCGGTTTGATCGCAGCGCTTGCGTTAGTGCTCCCGAGTCAAGTTGATAAAGCCAGTGACATGTTGAAGTTTTCGTCGGTGCCGGTGTATCTGATCATTGCCCTCTCCGTCACGGTGATCACTGGTTGGGGTGGCCAACTTTCCCTCGGTCAGTTCGGGTTTGTTGCTTTGGGTTCATACCTCACGATCTATTACGCGAACGAGTTGCCCTATTTGGTTTCTTTACCGATCGGTGTTTTGTGGGGAGTCATTGCCGCTGTCATCGTCGGAATCCCGGCTCTGCGAGTGAAAGGTCTGTATCTTGCGGTTGTCACTCTCGGTTTTGGCTTAGCGATTCGCTCATGGTTTATTGTTGGTGAAAAATTCGCTCCAGGTGGCGGTGGAAGCGCTCAACTTAATGTTGATCGCAATGAGGGTTTCCGCCTCATTTTTTGGACCGTCAAGGGCAAGAATTTTGACGGCGTGTATTACTTCACGCTATTAATGGCGTTGTTGTCAATCGTGGTGGTGTGGCGAATTCGGAAAACTGGAATCGGTCGCTCAATCATTGCGACGCGTGATAACGAAACAGCGTCAGCGGCGTACACGGTTGCGCCAAATCGAGCAAAGTTACTAGCCTTTGCCGTCTCGGGTGGTCTTGCGGCTCTAGGTGGAGGTTTGTTGCCTCTCGTCGCTCGTAACGCGCAATTCAAAATCGACGGACTCCTTTTCAATTTTGACGAATCGTTACGCATCGTTTCGGTGGCAGTTGTTGGTGGAATCGGTTCAATCACTGGGGCGCTCCTCGGAACATTGCTGATTATTGCGGTGCCGCTTTTCTTTGATGGGACAAAACAGGTTGAGTTGTTCGCCAGTGGTTTTGGAATGTTGATCGTGCTGTTGTATTTCCCGAGTGGTTTAATCTCCATTGTTCACGCTGCACGTGACAACTTGCTGAAGTGGATCGCACGCCGTTCGCAGTGGACGCCACCGGTTCGACAGGCTGGAGCGGACGTCGCCTCACTTGGTTCTGGAAGACAAGTGGAAGTTTTTGGATCGCCCTTAGTCACGAAAGGTCTCTGTGTCACGCTCGGTGGCCGAACCATCGTCGATGATGTTTCACTCGAGGTACGCAGTGGCGAAGTTGTTGGCTTGATCGGAACGAACGGCGCCGGCAAGACCACCATCGTGAACGCAATATCGGGCTTTGTGCCGTCTTCGGGACTTATTGAACTATTTGGTCAAGACGTCTCAAAGTTGTCGGCGTACAAGCGAGCTCGACTTGGACAAGGTCGCGCCTTCCAAAATGCGCGACTCTTTAGTTCTTTGACAGTTCGCGAAACACTGATGGTCGCCCTTGAATCTCGGCAACGTTCACTGCTGATTCCTTCAATCTTGGCTTTGCCGCCTTCGCCTCAACATGAAGGTCGTAAACGTCGCGAGGCCGATGAAATTATTTCGTATTTGGGCTTGGGTCGCTATGCCGACTCTTTGATGGGAGAGCTTTCAACTGGAACTCGTCGCATTGTTGAACTCGGTGCGTTGATTGCTTTGGATTCAAAGTTGATGTTGCTCGACGAACCAACAGCTGGTGTCGCTCAACGCGAAACTGAAGCCTTTGGTCCACTCATTCGTATGATCAAGGAAGAACTTGGTGCATCAATTTTGATTATTGAGCATGATATGCCGATGGTGATGTCAATTTCTGATCGCATTTATTGTCTCGAAGCAGGACATGTCATTGCCGAAGGTGTGCCGGACGTGATTCGCAATAATCCGGCGGTCATCGCGAGTTATCTGGGCACCGATGAACGCGCAATTCAGCGCAGCAATACCAAAGACTGAAAGTTTTCAGGAGAATCCGTTATGGCCGAAACACAATTCAACGCTCTTCTTGCACCAGGTCGTATCGCTGGTCTCAAATTGAGTAATCGAGTTCTTCTTCCAGCTATGGATATGAACCTGTGCGTTGAAGGTGAAATCAGCGACGGCGAAATTGCGCATTACACGGCTCGTGCAGCGGGGGGAACTGCGATGGTCATTACGGGCACTGGTGCGGTTGCCTGGCCCGTGGGTGCAACGAGCCGACATCAACCAGCTTTTTCTGATGACAGATTTATTCCGGGTATTCGACGACTTGCCGATTCAATTCATGCGGTTGGCGGAACACTGTGCATGCAACTCTGCCATCACGGCAAAACTGCGAGCGTTGATACCGCTGATGGACGTCCTCAACTGGTTCCGTCAGTACTTGATGCAAAACCAGATCTCTCGGCATTGCGCGACAGTCCCATGTCAGAACTCATGGGACTAGCAACTGCGACGCAAGGCAAGAAAGCGTCCTACAAGGTTGCTGATGAAGATGATTTGGCTTGGGTGATAGATCAGTTCGCACAGGCCGCACGGCGGGTGAAGGAAGCTGGGGTTGATGCGATTGAAATTCATGCGGCGCACGGCTATTTGCTTTCAACATTTCTTTCGCGGGGCTACAACAAGCGAGATGATCGTTGGGGAGGCTCGCTCGAAAACCGCGCGCGTTTGACGTGTGAAGTAGTGAAAGCAATCAAAGTTGTTGTAGGTGCTGACTATCCAGTGATCGTGCGCCTCAATGGTTTTGAATTTGGCCTTGAAGATGGTCTCACCCCCGATGAGACAGCCCGAGCAGCAGCACTCATTGAAGAGGCTGGCGCAGATGCGATACATGTGTCGGCCAATGCCCATAATCCATTCGCTGATTTCACGCAAGGTCCACTGCCGGCAGAAGTTGGGCAGTATCGCGAATACACCAAGATTGTGAAACAGCATGTGACAATTCCTGTTATCGCGGTAGGACGGATGCTCCCAGAGATCGCTGATGAAATGTTGCAACTCGGCGAGTGCGATTTTGTTTCGATGGGCCGACAGCTATTGGCTGATCCTGATTTGGTGAACAAGATTCGTGAGGGACAGCGAAAAACAGTTCGCCCATGTATCAACTGTTACGTCTGCGTTGAACAGAATTTCTTTGATGGAAACCCAAAGTGTGCGGTTAACCCAGCGCTTTGCAACGAAAGTGTGGCAGTGCTTTCGTCAATGACGTCAGCAAAACATGTTGTTGTGGTCGGTGGGGGACCAGGTGGTATGGAAGCGGCACGTGTCGCCGCGATTCGCGGAGCCAAAGTGACATTGATTGAAAAGGGTGCGCGTTTAGGGGGAACCTTGTGGTTCTCGCAACTGACCACTCCAGCCAATCAGTTATTGGTTGATTGGCTGACGCATGAAATTGAGCGATTGAACATTGACGTTTTGCTGTCAACTGAAGCGACTCGCGAAGTTATTCAGGCTTTGAATCCTGATGACATCGTTGTTGCGACTGGTGCGCGACGCGGATTGCCTGAAGTGCCAGGAGGTGCCTTGCCACATGTGTTGACGGGTGATGTTTTACGGGGCCTGATTACTGGAGAAAAGGATGCCGACAGTCGTTCGTTGAGTTTCCTAGGAAAACTGGTGGTCACTGCTGGACGCAGTCTCGGACTATTGAATTCGGCCGATCGCATTCGGTCACTCTCAAAGGCGTGGATGCCAGTGGGTAAAAGAGTGGTTGTCATCGGTGGTGGCTTAGTGGGTCTTGAACTAGCTGAGTACTTAGCTGAACGCGGTCGACTTGTAACCGTGCTTGAAGAAGGTCCTCACATGGGTCTTCCGATGGCGATGCCTCGTCGCTGGACCGCTGTGATCAAAGCAACAAAGCACGGGGTTGTGCTGGTCCGTGATGCCTCGGTTGTTTCGATCGACAAGGTTTCGGTTCGCTATCGGAGCGGTGAAGACGAATTCGAAGCACACGGTGACACGGTTGTCGTCGCTTCGCAAGTCGAACCAGATACGTCGTTGGCGGATTCGCTCAGAGATTTAGGTATTCGAGTGCAAGTAGTAGGAGATGCCGTGACTGTTGGATACATCGAAGGTGCAATGCACACGGCCCATAAAGTTGCCCGTGAGCTCTGAAAACGTTGCTCTCACATTTGCCGATTATGTTCGGTCGCGCAACCAAGACGACAATGTTGCGATTCGTAGCCACGATGGAACACTGACCTATCGTGAGTGGTGTGACGGGGTCGCAGAGCGGGCGGCAATGTGGCGGAAAATTCTCAGTGGTCGACCAGAAGGCACGCCACCACATATTGGCGTTTTGCTAGAGAATTCCCCCGAATTCACGATGTGGTTAGGAGCCGCAGCCGTCACCGGATCGGTGATTGTCGGTATCAATCCCACACGACGCGGTGTCGAACTTGCCCGCGATATAACGCATACTTCATGTCAAATTATTGTGACTGAATCAAGCCAAGTTGATCTGCTTGAGGGACTTGATCTCGGTGTCGCCGATGGCGGTGTCATGGTTGTGGAATCAGACGATTACGCGCAAGCACTTGCGGGTTACGTCGGTGCCTCGTTGCCAACTGCTCAAGAGTGTCCTGTGCATCTGACTGACACGTTTTTGTTGCTCTTCACCTCGGGCACGAGTGGTGCGCCCAAGGCAGTGATCACGAGCCATCAACGACTGGGATTCGTTGCCCAGTCAATGAATACGATCATTGCGCTCACACCAGAGGACACGACGTACATATGCATGCCTTTATTTCACTCAAATGCGCTTTTTACCGCCTGGGCTCCGAGTTTGGTTTTTGGATCAACAATTGCATTGCGTCGTAAATTCTCGGCCAGTGAGTTCTTGTCTGATGTTCGTACCTTCGGTGCAACGTATTTCAACTATGTCGGAAAGCCACTGACGTACATCCTTGCGACGCCAGAGCAAAGCAATGATCGTGATAACCCGTTGCGACGCGGCTTTGGCAACGAGGGTTCTGAAATAGATCTCTTGCGATTCGCCGAGCGATTTGATTGCGTACTCACTGACGGTTATGGCCAAACGGAGACGGGTGCTTCAATCGTTCGGATTCCAAACATGCCAACGGGTTCGCTTGGTGTAGCGGCGCAAGCCACAATCACTGTTCGCGATCCGGCGACTAATCAAGAGTGTCCACGGGCGATTTTTGATGCGGACGGTCGCCTCATGAATTCTGAAGAAGCCACTGGCGAAATTGTGAATGGTGGCGGCGGAACGTTTGAGGGTTACTGGAATAACGCGACCGCAAATAGTGAACGCATACGTGATGGTGCTTATTGGACGGGTGACTTGGCCTACCGTGACGAGAATGGCTTTTTCTATTTCGCTGGTCGAAGTGCCGATTGGATGCGCGTGGACGGCGAGAATTTTGCTGGTGCACCGATTGAGCGAATTTTGATGCGTCATCACGATGTCATTTTGGCAGCGGTCTACGGAATTCCCGATTTCGATATGGGCGATCGAGTGATGGCTGCTCTGCAGTTGCATCCAAGTGCGACATTTAATGCGGTGGAGTTTGCCGAATTCTTGAGTGCGCAAACCGACCTTGGGCCGAAATGGATTCCCAGTTTTATTCAGATTGTTGAAGAGTTCCCGATGACGCCGTCGAACAAAGTGATCAAGCGCGAACTTGTTCTTCGACGTTGGCATGAAGTTGAACGCAATGACGATGTTCAATTGTGGTGGCGTCCAACCAAGGAGATCGCTTTTTCACAATTCACTCGGGTTGAAGCAACTGAGCTCCGAGCAAAGTTTGCGGCCAAAAATCGTGGTGCATTGCTGGATTGAATTGTTATGGAATCAACGCAATTTTTCCTGCAACTTTTCGATCTTCGAGATCTTGTAACGCTTGAGCAGCTTGTTCAAGCGGATATGTCCGAGGCTCAACGGGTCGAAGTTCTCCAGCCGCAATCAAAGCCATAACTTCGGCCAACATGCGGTCGTTGAGCTCTGGATTTTTTCCGGCCCATCCGCCCCAATCAACTCCGGTGACTCGACGATTACGCAAGAGCACTTGATTGGCCGGAAGCTTTGGGATGCCAGCGACAAAGCCGATCACCAGATATTGGCCGTCATCGGTGAGTGCACGTAAGCAGGTTTCGCCAAGGTCTCCGCCGACGGGGTCGTACAAGTAATCAATTCCACCACCCGAAAGACGCTTGGCTTCTTCTTTCACTTCATCTGCTGAAAGCGCCGAATCAATCACTGCAAAAGCGCCGCGTTCGATAGCAAGATTGCGCTTTTCCTCAGTTGAGGCCGCGGCGATGACTCGCAATCCGACTGCTCGCCCGACGTCAACTGCACCAAGCCCAACTCCGCTACCTGCTCCCAAAACCAACAGGTGCTTGTCGCGCTCGACACGGGCGCGCTCGACAAGTGCAAACCAAGCAGTCAGATAACTTTGCATGAACGTTGCCGCCTGACCATCTGACAACGTGTCGGGCAGTTTCATAATGCGCTTGGCTGATACGACCGCCTCTGAACTAAAGCCGCCTAAGCCGACATTGGCGAATACGCGCGTGCCGATCTGTACATCGGTGACATCGGGGGCAATCTCGGTAATTCGTCCGACAACTTCCATTCCCGGGACAAATGGCGTCGGAGGTTTGATCTGGTATTTGCCCTGCACAAAAAGCGCATCAACGAAATTGACGCCACATGCAGTGACTGCGATACGAACCGACCCTGGGAAGAGTTCGGGTGCGGGCCTTTCCTCAAGTCGTAAGTCGGAGAGAGGGGCAAATTGGTTGCAGACGATTGAACGCATGGCTCAACTGTAGCGATCCGTGAAGAACGGGCACGATCTGACACACTGTCAGAAACGGGATTTCGTGGGAAGGGTAGTCATGAGCACCATTTGTGTGACCGGAACCGCGTCGGGTATCGGTGCAGCCACCAAACAGAAACTTGAGGCACAAGGCCACCGAGTGATCGGTGTCGATCTTCGTGATGCCGAGGTGTGCGGCGATCTTTCAAAGCCCGCAGATCGCCTGCGAATCGTCGACGAAGTGAACGCCTTGTGTGGCGGTGTCTTGGACGGACTTGTTCCCTGCGCGGGAGTAAGTACCCCGGTACCAAATGAACTTGTTGTGCGCGTGAATTTCTATGGCACCTTGGCCATTGTGAATGGACTACGTCCTGCATTGGAAAAAGGAACGAACTCAGCAGTCGTCATGATCTCTTCAAACTCGACAACGATGACACCTGGTTTGTCGGTTGATGATGCAATGGCTTATTTGCAGCAAGATGAAGAAACAGTTGTGGCGCGGTTTAGTTCTCCGGCAGCTTTCGTTGCGTATCCTGCTGGCAAATTGGCGATTGCCTTCTGGGTTCGAATGAATGCTGCCGAATGGATGAAATCAGGAGTGCGAATCAATGCGGTTGCTCCAGGCGTGATTGATACAGGTATGACCCGTCCGTTGCTCGATATGCCAGGCCTGAAGGATTCTCTTGACATGATTCCGATACCTCGCGGCCGTTGGGGTCAACCAGAAGAGATCGCCAACGCGATTGCATTCTTGGGTTCACAAGAAGCTTCGTATGTTGTCGGTCAGACATTATTCGTCGATGGAGGCACCGATGCGCTGTTGCAGCCGACTGCCCATCCGCATCCGCTTCCGGGAGGCCAGAGATCATGAGTCATTCGAATGCGTTGCGACATAGTGATCAGATTGCTTGGTTGATCGCTTCGGAAGAGATTCATCAACTTGCGAGTCGCTACGCGATTTTCTATGGAGCGCGCGATACACAAAATCTTGCAGCGCTGTTTATTCCAGACATCAAGGTCACTCGTGAAGCCGCAGGGACTCAGGCATTGAAAGAGAGTTTTGATGGTCAAATGCATACGCTCGGGCGGGTTATTTTGCAAGTCAATAATCACCTTATTGATGTAGCGGATGAATCAAACGCGACTGGAATCGTGTCCTGCCGTGGGGAGATAGAAGATGCTGCGGGGAATTGGATCATTCATCAAATTCAATATCACGACACGTACAAATGTGTTGATGGTCACTGGCTTTTCGCTCGTCGTAAACACTTGTTGTGGTACGGGCACACGATGCCTAATGCGCCGGTCGGACTAGATGACGCGAACTGGCCCGCACATCAAACAGGCAAGGGTGAACTTCCTGAATGTCTTGAATCGTGGCAGATCTGGAACTCAAATAACTAAAGTGTCAATTTATAGGGTCGACAAGATGTGTGCTCGACCATTTGCCGCAAAGCGTGCTTCAAGTTCTTGCTTGTCAGTTTCGCTCATGACGCGTAATGACTGATTGCGTTCGGGCCGCCAATAGTGCGTGTCTGAGGCAAACCATTTACTTGCGCGGAGCGGCGGCTTATGCACTTTGTTGTTCGCAGTTAGCGGCATTGCTTGGATAACTCGCACAATCTGTGGTGACCACTTGGTGCCAAGGTCGCGTTGCTGCGAGAGAAAGTCATCAAATTTCTGCGGCGAAAAAACTGACGACTCAGTCATTTCAATTGCCACCATCACCATGTCGCCAGTTGTTGGGTCGGGGACGGGGTAGACGGCGGCCATCACCACTTCTGGAAATCGCGAGACGATGTTTTCAACGGGTCCGGCCGCAAAGTTCTCGCTGTCAACGCGCAGCCAATCAGCACTACGTCCTCCGAAGTAGAAAAAGCCGTCGTCGTCGCGATAACCGAGATCGCCAGTCCAATACCAGCCGTTGCGCACGCGTTCAGTTGAAGCTTCTCGGTTGTTGTAATAACCCTCAAATGAAGTTCCACCACTCAGGCTGACGATTTCGCCGATGCATTCGGGATTACTGATTGCTCCGAACTCGTCGAATCGAACGCGCGGGCATTCAACATTGGTGTCGGGATCAACGATGCACACTTGGCCAGCCATGTCGGCTCGTTCTTTGCCGAGAGCATTCGCTGGTGTGTCGGGTGTGCGAATGATCGCAACGACACTTTCGCTTGATCCGTAGCCCTCAACGAGATCGCAGCCAAATCGTTCAAGAAAGCGTTCGCGGTCAAGGGCGCTGGCTTCGGTCCCAAACCCGAGACGCAATTTGTTGTGCTTGTCGTCGGCGTTCGCTGGTTGCCCCAGAATGTAGGCGATGGTGCGGCCGACGTAGGTGAAATATGTACAACCGTGTTCACGGATATCGGAGATGAAATTACTTGCCGAAAACTTTCGACGAAGAACGACGGTCGCTCCAACCGCGAGTGCGGGTCCCCAGCAAGCCATGAGCGCGTTGCCGTGAAATAGTGGCATTGGGCAGTAGCAAACTTCTTCACTAGTAACGCCGTATATCTGCCCGGCTCGCACGCTGGCGATAGCCATACGTTGGTTTGTACATACCACTGCTTTGGGAGCGCTTGTTGAGCCCGAGGTAAAGAGCAGGAAAAGGATGCTGTTTTCATCTGGCTCGTTTTCAGGAAGGGGCGCATTTTGATGTTGAGTAAGCAGTTCCTGATGGTCTTGTGAGTCAACGTCAATCGTGTTTACGTTTTCAACTCCCGTGTCTAAACCCGCAAGGAGTTTCATTCCAGTTTCGTCGCTGATGATCGCTTGGCAATCGGTGTGTTGAATGTCGCGTTCAAGTTCGCTTCCTCGACGCGTCGGGTTAATGCCGACGATGCATGCGCCAATCAGTGCGGCACCACCAATCCAGAAGAGATATTCCGGAGTGTTTTCCAGCAATATGCCGACATGGGGTGGGCGACCATCGGCGAGCAGGTCATTCAAAATTGATGCACGTATGGCTGACTCGGAAACAACTTCATCCCAGGTGTAGGTGCGTCCTTCAAAGATGTAGCCAGCATGCTGGTCACCTTCTCTGGCCCGAATTAACGAGGCAACAGTGGTCATGGAACGATTCGTTGAGGAAGCGGGTGGCGGTACAGCGCTGCGGCATTTTCACAACAGAACTTGCGCAGTAACTGGGGTGATAAATGACCCCACGCATCTTTCAAGATTGATTGGCTATTTGGCCAAGTGCTGTCTCCGTGCGGATAATCAATCTCAACCATAATGTGATCGTCACCGATGACATCATGAAGATCAATTGTGGACGGATCGTCAATGGTGCAGAACCAAAAATTACGCCGTAAGACGTCGGCGGGTTGAATATCCCATCCGGCACCGTAGCCGCTTCGGTCCACGACATTTTCTAAACGATCGAGCAACATCGGAACCCAGCCGATTCCGCCTTCGCTCATCGCAATTTTTAGGTCGGGATATTTGTATGCGTATCCGCTCCACAACCATTCGGCACACGCAGTGAGTGAGAGTTGTCCAAACAACGTCGCGCCAAGTTGAAGTGCTGGTGCGCCTTCGGGCATTGCGTACATTCCAGACGAGCCAACGTGTAATGAAATCACCGTGTCGGTTTCAACACAGGCCTCAATGATCGGATCCCACCAACCGCTATAGAGACTAGGAAAGCCAACGTTGTGCGGGCGTTCGGGCAGTGTGACCGAAACAAAGCCGCGCTCGGCATTGCGGCGAATTTCATCGGCCCCAAGTTTGGCGGTGCCATCGGGCCCAGGAGCAAGCCAGGTGATTCCGCACGGAATGATGCGGTCAGGGTATTTCTGCCACCATTCTTCGTATAGCCAATCATTCCAAGCGCGCATTGTTGCGTGCCCGACTTCTGGGTCTGTGCACGCGCTAAAAATGCGACCGGCGAAACCTGCAACTTGCGATGGGAAGTTGAGCGAAGCCCAGCACCCGATGAGATCCATATCTTTGATGCGTTCATTGATGTCCCAACAACCGCGGCGCATATCTTCAAAACGTGCTGGTTCAAGTGAACGAAGTTCAGGCTTGCGCCCAACGACGGCATTCATACCTACTTGGCTAAATATCTGTCCATCAAACGACCACACCTGATGGCCGCGCTCGTTCACGATGAGTCGCGGTGCTTGTGACTGAAGTGCTTTGGGCAGTCGACCGTCAAACATGTCGGGCGGTTCAACTAAATGGTCGTCGACCGATATCAACGTGTAGTGGATTGGTGACAACTCTGGTTCGGGTAGCAACATATCCCGATTGGTCGGTCCAATAACGTAGGTGTCAGATTCGTTCATACTCATTGCGGTTATCCATTCATCGTCGTGATTGAGAGTAAGCGTTCGTATTCCTCGTCGCCAAGTGTTTCGCACAAATATTGCTGAGCGTGCACGTATGCCCCGTTTCCAATGAGGGGATCGTGCAAGAGATGCGAAATTGCGACTCCAATGACCTCTGGTGTGACACCTGCGCGAGCGATCCATTCAAGATGAGCACTTGTATCAAGCACGCGTTCGGTGGCGACTAAACCGGGATTGATATTGAGACATCGAATTCCTTCGTGTCCGTATTCGTGCGCCACCATGTCGGCCATTCGGTGAAATCCGGCTTTTGTTGCGGCGTACATCAGTGACCATCCGCCGTTGTCGGCCATTCGCTCGGGGGTGCGTTTACCGGCATCGCTTGTGATGTTAAAGATGGTGGCGCGTACACCCGTCTGTGGATTTGTAGGAATGCATAGTGCGTGTTGCAAGAAGGCGTGCGTGAATAAAAGGGGAGCAATGAGGTTTCCGTTGGCGCGGCGGACGATGTCATCAGGGTCGCTGTCGGCAAAACGCACGTCGTTGCCTGGCCCTACATAAACCGCATTGTTGACCAACAGATCTATCTGTCCGCCACCGAGTTCGAGACATCGATGAAAGGAGGGCACGACATCGTTGAGGTCCAAAATGTCGGCTGTCACCATTGCCACGGCAGATCCCATTTCGCAGGCCTGTTGAGCGGTCTGCTCAAGGCTTCCGGTCAGAGTTCGGCCGGTTGCGGGGTTGGTCGCGCTTCCCTCGATCATGGTGCGTCCGGTGATGACAAGGTCAAACCCTGATTTGGCAAGAGCGAGGGCGATTCCCCGGCCGATACCGCGACTAGCGCCAGTAATCAGCGCGACTGGACGATGATCTGGGTTTTTTGTGTTCACCATCGCCCCCAACGGTTGTCGGTCTTTGTTCAATCCCGACTAGTTTCTGACACGGTATCAGAAACATTTGCGGGGCTTGCGGGCGCCGTGTCATCAAGGAGTTATGCCATGGGTGCATTAACCGGAAAAGTCGCCATCGTTACTGGAGCGGGTCAGGGCGTCGGTCGTTGCCATGCCGAGCTGTTGGCTGCCGAAGGCGCCGCGGTCGTGGTCAATGATCTTGGTGAGTCGGCAGATGTTGTCGCTGCAGCGATTGTTGCAAGCGGTGGGCGAGCGGTCGCGCAGCGTGGAAGTGTGAGCGACTGGGCTGCTGCCGAGGCATTGGTTCAACGGGCTATTAGCGAGTTTGGTGACTTGCACATCTTGGTGAACAATGCCGGCTTCATTCGTGATGCCATGAGCTTCTCAATGGAAGAGACACCGTTTGACAGCGTGGTTTCGGTGCATTTGAAAGGTCACTTCGCTCCAGCGCACTTCGCGGCGGTGTACTGGCGCAACCAAGCCAAGGCTCTTGAGGGAACCGAAGGCGGTTTGCCGCAACGTCGCATCATTAACACCACTAGCGAGAGCGGTTTGTTTGGCGGGCCTGGTCAGGGTAACTACGGTTCGGCTAAGGGCGGCATCATCACGATGACCACCATCCTTGCTCGCGAACTTGGTCGCTACAACGTCACCGTGAACTGCATTGCGCCGCGAGCACGTACGCCAATGACTGAAGTGAATCCAAAATTTACGAAGCCCGAATCTGGATTTGATAAATACGATCCCGCCAACATCAGTCCGATGGTTGCTTTCTTGGCGAGTGATCATGCATCAGATATCAACGCGCAGACGTTCATCGTTTTGGGTGATCAAGTACATCGTATTCGGCCAACCGAAATTGCTAACTCGTTGACAGGTGGCAACAAGAAGTGGACTGTCGAAGGTTTGGCTGCGGCGAAGGATCAACTCTTTGGCGGTTCACCTTCAGGTGTGCCGGCTTGGGGCGGACCGCCTATGTGAGGTGGGCGATGTGATGCCGGTATTGGAAATTTCAGTGAGGGGCGCCGAATTGGCGGTCGCCAGCATCGCCGAGTCCCGGAACGATAAAGGCGTTCTCATTGAGGCGCTCATCAATTGAGGCCGTGAAAATTCGCAGGTTCAGTCCAGTTGTTTTCAAGAACTCAATTCCCTCGGGAGCAGCCAACACACAAATGACGGTGATCGGCCCGGTTGGGTTGCGCTCCATTAACAGTTCACACGCGTGAGCCAGCGAGCCACCCGTTGCCAACATGGGGTCGAGAACGAAACAGGTACGACCAGCCAAGGTCTCGGGCAGTTTGTTGACATATTGCTTGGGCTCAAAGGTTTTCTCATCACGGCTCACGCCGATGAAGCCGACATCGGCATTAGGCATCAACTCTTGGGCCGCATGAACGAAGCCAAGGCCAGCTCGAAGTACCGGAATCACAACTGGTTGGGTGCGGAGAACTCGACCCGTAGTTTTGGTGAGCGGCGTCTGCACCGTGATTTCGGTGGTAGGCAAGTCCCGTGTCGCCTCAGCCAGCAATAGTGTTCCGACCCGTTCAAGTTCTTGGCGGAATAGGGCGTTGGGGGTTGAAACGTCACGAATACGCGTCAACGAATCAGCGATCAGTGGGTGGTTGACGACGGTGACTTCGATGGTGCCTGGTGTGTGAGCCATACACCTATTGTCGCGCATCAGCGAGCGACAGACCCCATAGCAACTTCGGCCTTCAAAAGGGCGTAGCGGGGCTTGACGAGGCCGTTGATGATGCGTAGACGCTCAGGGAAGGGGGCGAAGGCGCTCTTCATGGCATTGAGGGTGAGCCATTCGAAATCTTCAAGACCCCAATCGAAGGCCTCGGCCAATTGGGTGAACTCTTTTGTCATGCTGGTATCGCTCATGAGCCGATTATCGGTGTTGACCGTGACCCTGAAACGCAGACGTCGCAGCATCCCGATCGGGTGTTCGGCGATCGAACCACATACTCCGGTATTGACGTTGCTCGTTGGGCATAGTTCAAGCGGAATTCGGCGATCACGAACATAGGCGGCGAGGCGGCCGAGCGTCTCGGACCCGACTGGTCCGGTGATGTCGTCGACGATACGTACGCCGTGACCAAGACGTTCGGCGCCGCACAATTGCACGGCTTCCCAAATGCTGGGCAAGCCAAATGCTTCGCCAGCATGAATCGTCGAGTGAAAGTTTTCGCGTTGAACGTGGTTGAACGCTTCGAGGTGACGAGTCGGTGGGTGTCCTGCTTCAGCTCCAGCGATATCGAAACCCACAACTCCACGGTCGCGCCAACGAACTGCAAGATCGGCAATTTCAAGACTGCGGCGTGCGGTGCGCATTGCCGAACAGATGGCGTAGATCGTGAGATCGGTTCCGGCGCTACCTCGAGCAAAGCCATCAAGAATCGCCTGCATCACCTCATCAAGGGTCAGGCCCTTTTCAGTGCACAACTCAGGAGCCATACGAACCTCGGCGTACACGACCCCTTCGGACGCTAAATCGTGGGCGCACTCGTACGCCACGCGCTCAATGGCATCTTTGTCTTGCATGACGCCGACGGTGTGAGCAAATGTTTCGAGATACAGCACTAAGTCATTGCGCTTAGCGCCACGATGAAACCATTTTGAAAGATCAGCAACGTCGGTTGTGGGTAAGTTTTTGTAGCCATATTCAGATGCCAGCTCGATGACAGTTGCGGGTCGTAAGCCACCATCTAGGTGGTCGTGCAAAAGTGCTTTGGGAGCACGAAACAAAATTTCTGGAGTGGTTGTTGTCATAGCGATGCCGCCACTTTGTCGAGTCGTCGTAAGGGAAGTTCGGTGTTTCGTTGTAGCCAATTCCAATCTGGATAAATGGCTGACTCGGCAATACAATGTAGTGAATAGGCATGGCGACTCTTATCGCTGCGATTGACGTCGCTCCAGTGCGGGAGCAAACCGTGCAGCACAACCAGTGTTCCGGCCTTAACTTCAAGCGGTACTAATTCGGATGGTGCCATCGGTAGTGGAGAATCATCAAGCACTTCAAAAGTTGCACCATCATTGGCTTCGTTGCGTACAAACTTTTTGCGCAGCGTCGTTTTATGCCCACCTGGTGCCGCCCACAAACAGCCGTTCTCAAGTGTCGCGTCTTCAATAGCAAACCAAAATCCAGTCACTGTGATGGGGTCGCTGTAGAGGAAAGTTGCGTCTTGATGGCAACTCACTTCACCACCAATTCGCGGCTGCTTGCAGATATACATCGTTTGCAACGCAAGGGCATCAGGCATTCCGATATCACTGGCAACGGCAGCCAGTTCGTTGGTGTAAGAGAAGGACTCAAAGACTGGATCAAGATCGTGCATTGCGTGACCAATTTTGTTGATGCTGAGTTCTTTGCTTTGTTTCAAGGCGCCGTTGTCGTCAAAGGCTTCCTCTTCAAAGAAACAAATGATTCCGGTCGCTGAGTCAATGAATTGTTGATCGGCATGTCGCGATTGTTCATTGGTTGTGAACACGCTGCGATTGGCGTCGGGGTCAAAGTTGTGCAAAATCTCCTCGGCCTGCTTTTTGAGATCGGCGCATGCCTCAAGAGTTGCGAAGTTAGGAAGAACTAAAAAGCCATCACGTTGGTAATCGGCTATTTGTTGCTCAGTAAGGAACTCTCCCATGGGGGAATTCTAGAGGGTGTATGAGCCAGTCGTGGTCGAGATCAGGGTAGGCGGGTGCAGAGATGATGAAAGACCCTTACGCTGTGGGTATGAGTTCACACGAAGGCCTATCAACCGAGGTGGCAACAACCTCGCTGACAATTCTGGGCAATACAGTTCGCGAAGCTGTTGACCACGTTGAGGTTTTCCCGGCCCCAGCCAATGTCGACCTCGTGCGCTTCACAACAGATGAACTGTCGTCAATGTGTCCAGTCACCAGACAACCCGACCTTTCACATGTGGTGATTGAGTATCAGCCACTTGAATGGTGTGTTGAGTCAAAGAGTTTGAAGTTATATCTTTGGAATTTCCGTGATCGTGCAGTTTTCGCCGAGGCTCTGGCTGCCGAGATCGCCGGCGAAATTATGGAAACAGCCAAGCCACGCAAAGTCACAGTGACATTAACGCAGCGCCCACGTGGCGGAATTGAAGTTCAAGCTGTTGCCAGTTTGGGTAACTGAAAAACTGAACTTGATCGGTTAGTGATTCTCGCCCGCACGGTAGGGGACTCCGGCGTAAGCCGGTGGACGTAACTGTTGTTGAGCCCCAGCGAGCACCAGAATCGTGACGATGTATGGCGTCGCCGCGACGAACTCTTGAGGGACGTCATCAACTAAGAA
>LFFB01000036.1 GCA_001510335.1 Actinobacteria bacterium casp-actino2
AAGGGCCGCCCCATTGGGGCGGCCCTTTTCATTCCAGTTCTGTTCGGCTCAGGCCTTGAGGAAGATTTCGCTCAACACGTAGAGCACAACGAGCAGTACCGAGGCGCTGATAATCGCGTTTTTGTGATTCTCGTATGGCCACAACAATTTGTTCGTCGCAGCGGTTCCGCCTAATTTGCCAAGTGCGTTGAGTTGAAGAATTGCCCCGAAGACTGTGGCAACGATCACGAATGTCCATGCGTTGCCCGCTGAGACGTTTTCGCCAAATGCTCCACCGTTGTAGAAGTGAGCTGGTCCTACCATGAAGAACAGCATCGAGAAAGACAAGATGACGTTTTGACGACTGGCGAGCAAGGCCCGACGACCGGCTGCTGGTGCTCCGGCGTCTGCTTCGCCACCAGCAAGAACATTGGCTGCATTGGCCAAAACAACTTTTTGGTTTTTCCAAATGATCATCCACACATTGGCAGCCATCGTGATACCAAAAATCATTCCGACGAAAATCGTGGCATCATGAGCAAGATCGTTGCTGTTCAAGTCGCTCATGTAGTCCTTCATGTAATCCTCGGTCACACCAATAATCAAGAGGCCGAGGACCAATGTGCTCAGAGCGGCCCAACGGAACCACCACAAGGCACGACGGGCAAGTTTGTCGATGGAGATATTGCGGGCTTTGCCCTCATCGCCGTAGGCCGCGAAGGCTGGCACCTGCACGAAGTTGAAGTAATACAACAAACCAATCCAGGTGACGCCGGCGAGCACATGCAGCCAACGTACTAAGAACGACAGACCGTCCTGAGTGAAAATTTCCATGGTGATTTCCTCCATTTAAAACACATGTCTTACAAAAGACAGTGACCCCTCAAGAAGGAAGGGCAAGACCACGGTAGCAAAGAAAGACCGCTCAAGCGAGGGATGTCGGCAGGTACCTTGAGACATTTGCGCACTAGTCTGTTGGCTCGGAGGTCAGTTCCCCATGGCTCATGAATTCATTTACACCTGTTACAAGTTGGCGCGCCACTACCCACCCGACCGCACAGTTCTGGAAAACATCTCGTTGTCGTTCTATCCAGGGGCCAAAATCGGCGTTATTGGCTCAAATGGCTCGGGTAAGTCAAGCCTTTTGCGCATCATGGCCGGTCTTGACGACGGCTTTTCGGGCGACGCTCGCCTGACCCCTGGTTTCAGTGTGGGCTATTTGGCCCAAGAGCCTCAGCTTGATCCCGACAAAGACGTTCTCGGCAATGTGATGGACGGCGTCGCACCAGTGAAGGCTCTCCTCGACCGTTACAACGAAGTGATGGCCATGTGGGGCGACCCCGATGCCGACTATGAAAAGGTCGGAGCCTTGCAGGCTGACCTTGAAGACAAGATCGCCGCGGCCGATGCCTGGAGCCTTGATCGCAACGTTGAAATCGCGATGGACGCATTGCGCTGTCCCCCGAACGACTCTGATGTCACCAAGTTGTCTGGTGGTGAACGGCGCCGCGTCGCGTTGTGTCGCCTCTTGCTCAGCCGTCCCGATTTGTTGCTCCTTGACGAACCGACCAACCACCTTGACGCCGAAAGCGTTGACTGGCTTGAACGTTTCCTCAAGGAATACCCAGGCACAGTCGTTGCGATTACCCACGACCGGTACTTCTTGGACAACGTTGCAAAATGGATTCTTGAGCTTGATCGTGGTCGCGGTTTCCCGTTTGAAGGCAACTACACCAGTTGGCTTGAACAGAAACAAGAACGTATTGCCCGCGAAGAAAAAGGCAACGAAAATCGTCGCCGCACTCTTGAGCGCGAACTCGAATGGGTGCGCATGTCCCCCAAGGCTCGTCAGGCCAAAGGTAAAGCGCGTTTGTCGGCGTATGAGAAATTGCATGCCGAAGCCGAAGTCGCTGATCGTGGTCCGAGCAAACTTGAAATCATGATCCCTGCCGGTGGACGCCTTGGCGACACTGTCATCGAAGTCAAAGGACTCACCAAGGGCTTTGGCGATCGCCTATTGATTGAAGATTTAACGTTCTCGCTGCCGCCCGCAGGAATTGTTGGCATCATCGGACCAAACGGTGCTGGTAAGACAACCTTGTTCCGAATGTTGACTGGCCAAGAAGCTCCTGGCGCTGGTGAAATCACGGTTGGTCATACTGTGCAACTGGCGTACGTTGATCAAAGCCGCGATTCGCTCGACGACAACGCGACGGTCTACGAAGAAATCACCGGCAACATTGAACATATGAAAGTTGGAAACCGCGAAATCAATGGACGCGCATACGTTGCTTCATTCAACTTCAAAGGCAGCGATCAACAAAAGAAGGTTGGCGATCTTTCAGGCGGTGAGCGCAACCGCGTGCACTTAGCCAAATTGTTGAAGACCGGTGGCAATGTTCTGCTTCTTGACGAACCGACCAACGACCTCGATGTTGATACCTTGCGTGCACTTGAAGATTCGCTTGAAGCGTTCCCTGGTTGCGCCGTCGTGATTAGTCACGATCGCTGGTTCCTTGACCGCATCGCCACTCATGTTTTGGCATTTGAAGGCGACAGTCAAGTGCGTTGGTTTGAAGGCAACTTCAGCGAGTACGAAGCCTGGCGCAAAAAGGAAATCGGCTCAGCCGCCGACCAACCACACCGCATCAAGTACAAGCCGTTGGCTCGTTGATGAATACCAGTCCGGCAGTACGCGCTATTCGCATCGCCTGTGCGATGATCTTTGTGCTGTGTATTGCCGGGTTGATCATTTCGTCAATTGCAGGCAATAACGAAGGTTGGGTCTTGAGTATCGGTGCGTGCGGAGCGAGTGCAGCAATTATTTTGATTGTGGTATCGCTCGTCACCTCCACTAAACGCATTCCCGAATTTTCAGATGTTCGAGCCGAGGCAATTGAGGTACACATTGCGCAACTCGTAGCTGCTGGTGTTGACGAAGAAGAGTTGCGCGAACTCGTTCGCTCGTCAATTCAGTTGGGCCGAGGGTTGTGAGCGAAACAGATCAACAACTTGCCTCACGAGTAGCCACTGAAGCCGGCACGATGCTGGTTGAGCTACGCGATGAACTCGTAGCCGAGGGAATTCACTACTGGGATCTCAAAGACGAAGGCGATGTTGCTGGACATCGTTACATCATGAGTGCGCTGACAGCTGCACGGCCCGATGATGAGATCTTGTCCGAAGAAGCAGCTGACAATCGCCGCCGCCTCAACGCCGAACGTGTCTGGATCATTGACCCAATTGATGGGACGAACGAATTCGCTGAACATCCTCGTCATGATTGGGCGATTCATATTGCGCTTTGGGAGGCCGGCGAATTGACCGCTGCCTCTGTCGCCCTTCCGACGCTCGGAATCACTTTTGACGCCAGTCCCGCCGCGGTCGTCCCCCCGTCAACTCGAGTCAGACCTCTGCTCGTCACATCGCGTTCGCGCAATCCATACTGCGCGGTCATGGTCGCTAATGCTCTCGGCTGCGATGTCGCTCGCCTTGGTTCGGCTGGCGCAAAGGCAATGACCATCGTGATGGGCGAGGCCGATATCTATGTGCACGACGGCGGCATGTACCAATGGGACTCAGCCGCCCCATCTGCGGTCGCCAAAGCAGCAGGACTGCATGTCAGTCGCATCGACGGATCACCGCTCAAGTACAACCAAGAGTCCTTGTGGTTACCCGACTTTTTAGTGTGCCGAACCGAACTTGCCGAACCTGCGCTGAATGCACTCAACCCCTAGAAAAGGTACTCTAAGACGATGAAACGTTTTCCGGGTATCGCAATCGCTGGCCTCGCATCAATCGCAGCTGGCGCAATTCATGGTGGCGCAATTGGTCTGCATGCCGAGCATCCTCAGCTCGCCCGCATCTTTATTGTGATGACGCTTTTGCAGTTGGCATGGGGAATCACAATATTGCTTCGCCCACAACATTGGCTCTTACCCGTAGGTGTCATCGTGAATAGCGCAGCAGTAGGCGGCTGGGCGTTAACGCGCATCGCTGGCATTTCATGGATTGACGGACTTGAAGTTCGTGAAAGTCCACAGATCGCCGACACCTTGTGTGCGGGTCTCGGAATTGTTGCAGCAACAGTTGCACTCGCTGCATTACTGATCGGCGAACGTGATCTTCCACAAGTGCGTCTTGCGTTTCCTTCGTTTGCGATTCTGTTGCTGACATTGCCCGCTATGTGGAATGGTGCCGCTCATGTTCACAGTGAAGCAGTCACTGTTGATGCAAGCGGGAACATCATCAACGAATCAGAGCCTCACGGTCACAACGAAAGCGGTGCATCTGTCGCCCAAGTTGCGAACGAAACTGCTGCCCAAGTTGCAGATACCACCGTTGCCCAATGGCCGCGAGCGTACGACCCCGCAGTTGGTATCGATATCAGTGGAGTTCCCGGAGTGTCCGTTGACCAAGAACTTCGAGCACGCGACTTGATTGAACAATCTTTGAAACTCCTCCCCCAGTGGGCCGATACGAAGACAGCGATTGCTGGCGGATGGAACTCAATCGGCGATGCACCATCGGGGTTCGAGCACTACATCAATCTTCGGCTGATTGAGGACGACAAATTCCTTGATCCTTCGGCCCCCGAATCTCTTGTGTACAAAGTTGATGGCGAAAGTCGCACGCTGGTTTCGGCCATGTATATCGCCAAAAGCGGAGTCGCCATCGACGACCCGACCCTGCTTGATTTCGCCGGCAACTTGATGCAGTGGCACATACACGACAACTTGTGCTGGACACGCAATGCCGCTGGCGTGGCTGTGATCGGTGGAGTCACCGATGCCAATGGCAACTGTCCCCCTGGTTCGGTGCGAGCCGGGGCTGGCAATTCCATGGTGCACGTCTGGATCGCCCCGCATCCTTGCGGCCCATTCGCCGCGCTCGAAGGCACTGGTGCCGGTCGCGCCGACGTCAGCGATGCTGAACGAGTAGATATGTGTCACGAATCGCATGCCCACCCAGATGGTTCGTCGACAAACGGAACAGTAGCAACAACGACAACGGTGCCCTCATATAGCGACACTGGTGCAGCACGAATCACCCTCGCAGGTTTTCCCGGAGTGTCGGCCGATCAGCAAGCCCGCGCCGAAGAATTGCTTTACCAAACCCGCACAATTTTGCCGAAGTTTGCCACACCATCAATAGCTGTCGAATATGGATTTACCTCCATCCAAGATGCAAGTACCGGTGTTGAGCACTACATCAATTGGTCGTGGATTAACGATGAGCATGAACTCAATCCCAACTACCCCGAAAGTTTGGTCTTCGCAGTTGGTCCAGGCGGGACACGCACCTTGGTCGCGGCGATGTACATGGTTGGTGACGAATACACATTAGAGACGGTTCCCGATGTCGGTGGTCCACTCACCCAGTGGCACATCCACAACAACTTGTGTTTCAACCGAGACCCCAAGATTTCTGGGTCAACTCGAGTTGTCGGGGTGACTTCCGAAGATGGCCCCTGTTCGTTTGGTATCAAACTTCGTGCCAACCCGATGTTGCATGTCTGGCTTACCCCACAAGCATGCGGACCGTTTGCTGCACTTGAAGGCAATGGCGCCGGACAGATTAAGCCTGGTGAAGAACGCTTGTGCGATGAAGTCCACTCGCACGGCTAATACTTCGCTGCACTACAAATACCCAAACGAATCCAACGGCACTAACTCCTAATTGATCTTCAAGGTACGAAACCGATGGGCCGAGCAAGGACAGGGCTATACCCATCACAAAAGCAACCGAGAACTATGAGAAAACTGGTTTCAGGGCATACTCACAATGGTGACGGTACCGCTTGCTCCGTCGACGGTGATAGTTGCACCATTAGGAATTCGCACAGTCGCATCGGTGACGCTGACAACGCACGGGATACCTAGTTCACGACTCACAATGATCGCATGACTCACAACCGCACCAACATTGACAACGACCGCTCCCGCGGCAACGAATAGCGGAGACCAAGCTGGGTCGGTAAATGGTGCAACCAGAACTTCCCCTGGCTCTAACGCCATCGGATCAGCAGCATCAAGAATGATCCGCGCCTTGCCCGTATAGGTGCCTGGAGCGCCCGACATTCCGGTCAATACTTCACCGGCTGTAACTGCACTCGCTGTTGATTCACCCTTAAGCGCCCACTGCGACAAAGGCGCAACAACACCATTCACGATAAATGGCGGCTCAAGTTGAAAGAGCTCGAGGTATTGACGTTCGCGTTGCGCTAGCCGAGCCCTAAATTCATCAGGTTGAGCTACGAATGCATCAAGTTCGTCAGCGAGCAACATGCAGATCTGCGACGTGCTGAAACCAGTACGCACCGCCAACGCAAAAGCGGCCATTCGAACTTCGTGCACAATTTTGATGATGTTGGTCTTGGCGCGTTCGCGACCGGCCAAATACAGGTGTGCTGATTTCAAGGCCATTTCAAATTGCGCCAATGCTTCAGGATCTGCAGCGAGGGCCTCACGTACTCGTTTTTCGGCGGCTCGGCGTAGGTCTGCGTTCTTCTCATTACGAATGATTGGACTTTCACTATTGGCCGCTCCACGCATCGTGTCAATCAATGACGTCACCAAAGTTGGTTTGGTTTCCCACGTATCAGAACGAATATCCCATTCGTTCGGCCCACGACTTCCGAATTCACGAATAAATGCTGCGAACTTTTCGGCGTATTCGCCTGAATCTTCTGCCAAGCGCGATAGTTCCCACATCGCCCGACTTGGAGCGGCAGAGTCCACGTCACCAATAGCGGTGATCAATGTCAACACCAACGATGGATCGCCCAACGCTGCTGCTATTGCACCAAGTGCGCCTGGTCCAATGGAAGTTCCTGCCGTCATATCTAGGTGGTGTTGAAAGTCGCGCCGCAAAGTTGCCGTGAACGAACGCATGCGTTGAACGAGTGCGACCTCGTCAAGATTGGCTAGATCGGGACGAGATGCTCGGGCCTCGTTGGAAATCTTTTGATCTTCAATCAACTCGGGGAGTGATTGTGCCGTCATCACTCGGCCCATCCATTCACCCAAGCGCGCCGTGTTATCGGCATTTTCGTGCCACGGCTCAGGGATATACGGAGGCACATCAGGATGAGTGCCGAAGTAGGTGGCATCAATCATTTCGGGAGCAAGACCAGGACCGCGCACGCCAAACAAACGCGCTGTTGACGCATTGATGAAGAGATAGCCACCAAAGAGCCCGACCACTTCAGGGCGGCGAGCATCCATCTCATGCTCGCTAAACGTACCAACATCAATTTGGCAGTCACGCCAACCCATCACAACCCCGGGCTCAAACACCACGGTCCAGCACAACGGACTACACGGGTCAGGTAAAACCTCACCAGCATTTGCTCGGGTATACACCGGCAGCTTTTGGCTTGGAGTCCAGTCAGTTAACCAACGATCTGGCAATGAAGTTCCTGAGTTCATAGCAATCCCCCGTGATCCATGTGGTCGCTATCCCCCGAGCGACCCACCTCCGACAATAGTCAGTCATTATCGGCAACAAACCACTTGCCGTACTTACTGTCACACCAACAGGCGTCCTCCCGATAGGAAATCTTTGCTCGAAAAAGGCAGACTTTCGCTGTGAGTGAAACTGACAAAACCGGCAAGACACCTAACGACCTGCAATGGGGTTCGTTTACCGAATCTGCACCGTGGGTCTTAGATCGCGAGGAGATTCGCTGGCTGTCTCTTGCGCCGGGTCTACGGGCTCGAGCAAATGCAGAAGTTCCCACTCTCACGACCCCTCGTCGACTGCCACCGGGCGCACGAGTAATCACAGTCGCCACCCAAATTATTGGCGCCCTTGCACCGTGGTATCTCAAAAAGAAGCGTGGCAAATTTCAAGACATGTCAAGCAGCCACGCCGATGTTTCGCTGCGCTTGCGTCAGGCCGTTGAAGTGCTTGGACCGACGTACATCAAACTCGGACAGATCATTTCATCGGGTGAAGGTCTGTTCCCTGCCGAACTTGTCGACCAATTCAAGAAATGTCGCGACCAAGTTCCGGCTGAGCCATTTGCAACTGTTCGACAAACTGTCGAACAAGATCTCGGTGCACGTTTAGAAGATGTTTTCGAATGGTTCGATGAAAAAGAACTCGCCGCGGCATCAATTGCACAAGTGCATGCAGCGCGTTTGCTCACCGGTGAAGATGTTGTCGTCAAGGTGCAACGTCCTCGTGTTGCTTCACTTGTCCGTAAAGACCTCACTGTGATGGCGTGGATTGCACCATATTTAGTTGGTCGTATTCCGATTGCCGCGTTAGCCAATCCTCCAGCCCTTGTTGAATTGTTCGCTGAAACAATTGTTGAAGAACTTGACTTCCGTCTCGAGGCGGCAAATATGCTCGATGTCGCAGCAATGTTGCACGACTTGGGCCAAGAGGGCTACGTCGTTCCCCGCCCTCACCCACAACTAGTCACGCGCCGAGTCTTGGTGATGGAACGAGTTTCTGGTTTCAATTTTGATGATGTGGCCGGGATGAAAGATGCCGGCATTGACACCGAGGCAGTCATTCGCACCGGAATGATCGCGTTTATGGAAGGCGCCATGATTCACGGTATTTTCCATGGTGACCTTCACGGAGGAAATCTTTTTGTGCTCAAAGATGGCCGAACCGCACTTCTAGATTTTGGAATCGTTGCCCGACTCTCGCAAGAGCGCCGTTTGGCATTCTTGCGATTGATGTTGAGCGCCACAACTAACGACATCAAAGGTCAGATGGCGGCGTTACGTGACCTAGGTGCTTTGCCCTTTGACACCGACCTCGATGCAGTGATCCGTGATCTACGACTCGATCAAGCAACAATCGACCCCACCACGCTGTCGGGCGAGCAGATGGTGAACGAGGTTCAACGCGTAATCAAAGCATTACTCGGTTACGGAGCAAGCCTGCCTAAAGAGTTGATGTTGTACGTCAAAAACATGGTCTTCCTTGACGGAGCGATTTCTCGCCTAGCACCAGACCTTGACATTTTGGGAGAAGTTGCCAACATCTCGATGATGTTTGCTCAACGTCATGGCGAACGTCTCGGTAAAGAACTTGGTGTCGACCCAACTGCTGTGGAAATTGATTTGTCTAGCGTCAAAGCCAGCCTTGGTCTTGAAGAAAACGTTGACCGCATGACCTACAAAGATCTTCAGGCACGACGTGAACTGATTCAGAAACGAATGCGCGAACACGTTGGCCGATAACAACTAGATTGAACGAGTTATGCGTCTCGTCGTCGCTCGTTGCAGCGTTCAATACTCTGGTCGTCTTGATGCGACATTGCCTGAGGCGGTTCGTTTGATCATGGTCAAGGCTGACGGATGCGTCGCCATTCATAGTGATGGTGGCGCCTATAAGCCGCTCAACTGGATGACTGCACCAAACACAGTGACCGAGATGGAAAGCCAATGGGTGGTGACTAATCCCAAAGGTGAAACCTTGACGATCAACTTGCACGAAGTCTTCACCGACAGCGCTCACGAATTTGGTGAAGATCCGGGCTTGCAAAAAGACGGTGTCGAGGCCCACCTTCAAGAACTTCTCGCAGCACTGCCCGAAACAATTGAAACTGGCCTCACATTGATTCGCCGTGAATGGCCAACGCCGATCGGTCCTGTCGACTTGATGTGCGTCGACGGCGACGGCAATTACGTCGCGGTCGAGATTAAACGACGCGGAGAAATCGATGGCGTTGAACAACTCGCTCGTTATCTCGAACTGCTTCAACCCGATAGCAATCTCAAAGGATTGCGCGGCATCTTCGTTGCACAGGTCATTAAGCCACAAGCTAAGAAAATGGCCGAACAACGCGGCATCGGTTGGGCCGAAGTTGATTACGAAGATCTTCGGGGCCGACGCCCCGAAGAATTACGTCTGTTTTAAACCAATTCCTTATTTCAGGCGTGACGCACAAGTCCCTGGTCAATCACAACGCGATCGCCCACTGATGTTGTAAACACAGTTTCGCCCGCACCGATGTTCCACATGCGAACGGTGAGTGTATCGCCGGGCATCACTGGTGACGAGAAACGTCCTTCAATGTGCTTGAACTTGGTGACATCGTTGTTGCACAAGGCTCCCAACAGTGCGCGGCCGGTGAAACCATACGAGCACAAGCCATGCAAGATCGGTCGATCAAATCCACCGATGGCAGCAAACGACGGATCGGTGTGCAGTGGGTTTCGGTCACCCGACAAGCGGTACACAAATGCTTGATCGGGTGAAGTCTGCAAGGTCACTTCGTGATCGGGAGCCTTAGCCGGTGGTTCATTTTGCGGACCCGAGGGTCCACGATCGCCGTCCCAGCCACCTTCGCCACGAATGAACACCGATGAACGTGTCGTCCACAACAACTCGCCGGTCTTCAACTTGGTTTCTGCTTCGGTGACAACAACCGCTGCTTTGCCCTTGTCGTACATCGCGACAACTTTGTCTTGCACAGTTGCCTCGGCTTCAACCGGAATCGGACGATGCAAGGTGATCGCTTGTGAGCCATGAACTAACAATGCCCAGTTAAAAGTTCCGATTTCGGCCATCGCGCTCTTACCTGGTGACGTTGTTCCTGATCCTGCGACAACTGCGAATGTCGGGAATACGACTTGTTGAACATCTTTGGTGTTCTCGGTGGTGAAAGGCAGATCATTTTGACCTGCACCAATTCCGACCGCGTACAACAACGCGTCTTTTGAGTTCCACGACATGGTACGAACATCTCCGACTGCGCCAACTGCTGCTGGATTCAAAGGCATAACAATTCTCCTTGTTAGTGATTTCTATGAGTAGTTAACTGACGTATTTATTACTGAACTGTCATTTCGAGCGGGGCTGTGGCCAGCCACCAGGGGTGCCGTCCATACCCGAGTTCTTGCGAGCCTTCGCCAACAGCTCAGCAACAATCGGACCAAGAACAGTCGGATCGTCAACTGGCGCATGCTTCGGTCCACGCACCCAGCCTTCTGAAACAGCAAGTACATCGCCGCTTGCTTCAAAGATTCGACCGGTCACTTCGGCTGCCTCATCTGAGGCCAACCAAGTCACAATCGGAGCGATCCAACGCGGCGAACGCTTTTCACGATCTTCGTCTGATTCTGGAGCAGGTCCGAGGCCTTCGGTCATGCGGGTGAGAGCCACCGGTGCAACTGCGTTGACGGTGACTCCGTAACGCGCCATTTCAAGGGCAGCAATATTGGTGAACGATGCAATGCCAGCCTTTGCTGCGCCGTAGTTCGTCTGACCCGGGTTGCCATAAATGCCCGACACCGATGTGGTGTTAATAATGCGACCTGACACTAACTTGCCAGCCTTTGACTGCTCGCGCCAGTAGACACACGCGAAACGGCTCGGGGCGAAAGTTCCTTTGAGGTGCACATTGATGACCGCATCCCATTCGGCTTCCGACATCGAGAACAACATCCGGTCACGCAAAATACCGGCGTTGTTGACCACGATATTGAGGTCACCAAAAGTTTCGATTGCAGTGTTGACAAGTCTCTCTGCGCCAGCCCAGTCGCTCACGCTGTCGCCGTTAGCGACCGCTTCGCCGCCCATGCCTTTGATTTCTTGAACAACTTGTTCAGCGGGGCTTAAGTCGCCACCACTTCCGTCAACGTTTCCACCCAAGTCATTGACGACGACTTTGGCACCTTGCGACGCCAGGCTCAGTGCGTGCTCACGTCCGATTCCACGACCGGCTCCAGTCACAATGGCGATTTTTCCTTCACACAACCGAGCCATGTTGATTCTCCTCATGATTTACAGCCGCACCCACCATAGGTGTGACATCTACTGGAACGATCATAGAGAATGGCACCGAGTGAGGCACCAACCAGCGAGTGGTTCTAGCCTGAATCCGTGTCCAGCGACCTCCCCTATCTTTCGACTTCGTGCGACGTTTTAATCGTCGGCGCAGGACCGGCAGGCACTGCTGCCGCGATCACCGCAGTCCGCCAGGGCCTCAGCGTGACGATCATCGATAAAGCTGTGTTTCCGCGCGATAAGTGTTGCGGCGACGGTTTAACCACGCTCGCCCTTCGTGAATTGGAAAAACTACGGTTCGATCCCTCGACCGTTCCTTCATGGATAGACATTGATGCCGCGTGGCTGCGCTCGCCTTCTGGCCGTGAACTGCGTTTGCCCATGCCAAACAATGGGAAGTTTGCGGCGGTGACTCCCCGTGTCGAACTCGACAATGCATTAGTCATTCAGGCTCGATCAGAAGGTGTCACGATCATTGAAGATTGCACTTACGAATCAATGGCGGTCAATTCAGAATCTGTTTGCGTGTCGGTCAATCTCAAAAACACGCCACAACAAATCACTGCTTCGTGGGTCATCGCAGCAGACGGCATGTGGAGTCCTGTTCGTAAATCTCTCGGGTTATCTGAGTCTGGATACCTCGGTGAATGGCACGCATTTCGCCAATATGCCAACAACGTCACCGGCGTTGCCAACGAACGGCTCATCGTGTGGTTTGAAAGAGATCTGCTTCCTGGTTACGCGTGGAGTTTTCCGCTTCCCAATAATCGCGTCAACATCGGCTTTGGTGTTGTGCGTGACGGCAAACGCCGCATTCAAGACATGAAAGATGTGTGGACAGATCTGTTGCAGCGCCCACATGTCGTTGAAGCTCTCGGGCCCAATTTTGTTATGGAAGATCGACATACTGCGTGGCCCATTCCTGCGCGTGTTGATGAAGCCGTTACGGGCAGTGGTCGAGTGCTCTTTGTCGGTGATGCCGCAATGGCTACCGACACCTTGACCGGCGAAGGAATCGGACAAGCGTTGTTGTCAGGCTCGCTCGCTGCTGAGGCAATCATTCAAGGTGGCTTACCTGTCGAAGTCCGCAACACATATGCGCAAGCGGTCAAGCATCACCTCTTTGCCGATCATCGGATGTCGCTACGTTTGTCGAAAATCTTGGCGCATGGCCGCGGTGCTCGAGGAGCAATCGCGATCGTTTCCAAATCGGGCAACTGGGGTAAGCGCAATTTTGCTCGATGGATGTTTGAAGACGAACCGAGAGCCATTGCCTTCACACCCAAGCGCTGGCACCGCAAGATGTTCCGCCTCAAGGGGCCATACAGGTCGTGATCGATTTATGCGGGCGTACTACGGTCAAGGTATGCGCACACGTTTAACCGATTTACTCGATATCGAACACCCCATCATGCTTGCCGGAATGGGCGGCGTTTCTTATCACGAACTTGTGGCAGCCGTCAGCGAAGCCGGAGGTATCGGAACTTTTGGTGCCGCCCCGATGGGACCTGGACAACTCGACAAAGAAATCGCCGCCGTACACAAACTCACGAACAAACCTTTTGGTGTAGATCTACTAGCCGCCATTCCTGGTCAACTGGAAAAAGATGTTGAGAGCATCGTCAAAGGTGGCGCACGTATTTTTGTTGCGGGCCTCGGCGTACCACGCGAAATCATCGACGTACTTCACAAGAGCAACATCCTTGTCGGATCGATGTGCGGAAAGGTTCGCCACGCGCAGGCGGCTCTAGCGAGTGGTTGCGATTTTGTTGTTGCGCAAGGAACCGAAGGCGGCGGACACACCGGCACCGTTGCAACGATGGCGCTCGTTCCTCAAGTTGTTGACGCAGTTGGCGACAAGATTCCAGTCGTTGCCGCCGGAGGACTTTTTGATGGACGCGGATTAGCAGCATCGTTAGCACTTGGGGCCGACGGAGTCTGGATGGGCACGCGCTTCATCGCGACCCCCGAAGCAAACGCGCCTCATGGTTACAAGTCGACATTGATTGAGTTGCCCGAAGACGGCACAGTGGTGTCACGGGCCTACACCGGCAAAACATGTCGTGTTGTCCGCACCGAATGGACTCAACATTTCGAGGAGCACCCTGAAGAACTGAAGAAGTTCCCCGAGCAAGTGATGAAATCAGTGCAAGCTGGAGCGAACCATATGGGTGCACCTGTTGAAACCGACGTTGATGTCAATCGCGAATTCATGCCGGCAGGTCAAGGTGTTGGAGCAATCAAGGGATTGATTCCCGCCGGTGATTTGGTTCGACAGATCATGGCTGAAGCTGAACGAGTCATTGACACAATGAAGAAGTTCGCCAAATAGTCATCGTCCTCGACCACCTACTCATATAGTTGTGCCATAATCACTGACACTAGTTTGAGGAGTCAGTCATGAATATGCCCCGTTACGGCAAGCCCAACGTCGCCTATGTCAGTACCTGGTTTTCAGATCCCGTTGACAAACCAATGTGGGCCCTCAACCTGATGAAGTATCGCCCCATCGCCGACTACCAAGATGGTCGCGACTTGCATATCAGCGGAGCCGACGCCGACATGTTGTACAACCCAACTGGCCCGTTGGCCGAAGTTGGTGGACGAGTTATGTTGGCCACCGATGTACTGCATCAAATCTCAGGAGACGAGATCACTTGGGACCGCGTTGCGGTTGCTTACTACCCCAAGCGCATGGCCATGATGGAAATGCAACAACTCCCCAGCTTCATTGATCTTCACGCCCACAAAGACGCGGCGATGGAATTCACGATTGTGATGGCCTCAATGCCGACCAACAATTGCCCGCAACCAGCCGACTGGTCACAGTTGACCGCTCGTGACCTTTTGCTCGTTCAGGTGAGTAATGAAAACAACACACATGACCTGGCGTCGTTGGTGACAAGTCGTCGCATCGGCGAATACGAAGTTGAAGGTGTCATCGTTGGCGATGAACGATCATGGAGCCACGCCACATGGGACATCATTTCGCGAAACGACGTCGACAATCTTGTAACGGCGAGCACGAGTCTTGCGAACCCCTCGCTATACGCCATGATTCTTGAACCGCTTCTCGACATGATGCCCTGATTGAAAGAGTTCACCATGAAATTCGCTCTCGCCTTTGCCAACACTGGCCCATTCAGCAATCCCGACAAAGCAGTCGCCATGGCTCAGGCCGCTGAGGCGGCAGGTTTTGAGTCGCTATGGACGGTCGAACATGTCATCGTTCCCTCGCAATATGACTCGCAATATCCATATGACGCTTCTGGCAAAATGCCAGGAGGCGAAGAATCACCAATCCCCGACCCGCTCATCTGGTTGTCATTTGTTGCTGCAGCCACAAAGACCATCAATTTGGCAACCGGAATTTTGATCTTGCCGCAACGCAATCCCCTAGTACTTGCCAAAGAAATCGCCACCCTTGACCATCTGTCAAAGGGTCGAATGCTGCTCGGCATCGGTGTGGGTTGGCTTGAGGAAGAATTTGATGCACTCGGAGTCCCGTTTGCCGACCGCGGAAAACGCAACGATGACTACGTCGCCGCAATGCGAGCATTGTGGACCCAAGAAAAAGCCTCCCATCACGGCGACTTCTCTTATTTTAGTGAATGCATCATGCGTCCACAGCCCGTGAACGGAACGATCCCCATTCATATTGGTGGACATACTGACATTGCCGCTCGACGCGCTGGTCGCCTCGGCGATGGATTCTTCCCAGGCAAGGGATCGCATGAACAGTTAGCGCGTTCATTTGACATCGTTCGTGATACCGCTCGCCAGTGCGGACGTGATCCTGAAGCAATTGAAATGACAACAGGAGGAAACGGCGCCATCGGCCCGAACGCCATCAACGAAGTGAAGGCTCTCACCGACATTGGGGTTGCGCGAGTCATCGTGCCGTCATTCTTGTTCTACCGCGACACTGCCGACTCTCTTGCTCGATACGGCAATGAGGTCATCAGCAAAGTCAACTGACAAATCAACTGGCAAATCAACTCACAACTAGCCACCGACACCCTTGTCTAGTGTTCTTTACGAATAGGGTCGTACTGCCATGTGGAAAATGCTGAAGACCAATGCCGATATGCGCCGTGTCTTCATGGCTCAAGTTATTTCATATCTTGGCGACTGGTTCAGTTTTGTTGCCATCATCGGACTTGTTGATGATCTCACGGGCTCACAGTTTTTGATTTCGTTAGTTGTTGTGGCGTTTTCGCTTCCCTCATTTCTTGCCTCACCAATCGCGGGCTCAATGGTTGATCGATTTGACCGTCGACGGATTTTGGTCGTCGTTTCCGTCGTTCAATCTGTTGCCGCACTCGGACTTCTCCTTGTGGGCAAAGACACAATTTGGCTCGCTTTTCTCGCGCAAAGTACCGTCTCATCTCTCGCCGCTGTCGTTGGCCCAGCCACCGAAGCCTCGATTCCTAACATCGCTCGCAACAAAGAAGAACTGGCCTTTGCGAATTCTTTACTGGGCTCAACATGGGGCGTCATGCTCGCTGTTGGGGCCGCGGTTGGTGGAGTTTTCGCCGCGGTCTTTGGTCGCGATGCAGCATTCATCGCCAACGGAGTTTCGTTTGCTCTAGCGGCAATTCTTTTTTCTCGCATCAAAACCCCGATGCAAAAAGATCGTGATGTCCAAACCCAACGACAGCGCATTCGACCAATCACCGATATGCGCGAAGCAATCACCCACTCGCGCCAGGACCCTGTTCTGATGGCCCTCATCTTTTCCAAGACAACATTTGCCATTGGTGCCGGAGTTGTCAGCCAACTTGCCGTTTTGGCTTCAGATGTATTCAATGGCGGCGATGCATCTCGCGGACTTTTAATTGGCATTCGGGGTGTGGGAACAGGACTCGGCCCGCTCATCGCCATGCGCTACACCCATGGACAGCTGAGCAAGGTACTTACGATCTGTGGTTTCGCCAGCCTTGCTTTTAGCGGCTTCTACTTAGTGGGCGCATGGATGCCCACGCTGTGGCTCACTGCCATTTTTGTTATGTTGGCGCACCTAGGTGGTGGCGCTCAATGGACCCTCAGTAGTTACGGTTTGCAGCTTCGTTCACCCGACCATATTCGTGGACGAATTTTGGCTGGCGATTTCGCTCTCGTTACTTTGATGTTGTCGGTGACGAGCGCACTTGCCGGGCTCGTCTCTGAATTCTTTGGAGTACGCCAAGCCATCTCGGGGTTCGCTTTTGCTGCGGCAATTGCGAGTGTGATTTACATTCGTGCTACAAAGCACTTGCGCACGCAACTGCAGATTGAGCTAGACGCTGAGCTCTGAAGTCGTTGGCCAGGTTTGTGGCCATCTGATTCATGACGTAAGCAAAACCGATTTCTTTTTCGGGAAGAG
>LFFB01000037.1 GCA_001510335.1 Actinobacteria bacterium casp-actino2
ACAGCGCGACGAATAATTCGACGAAGTACATAACCTCGTCCTTCGTTCGATGGAAATACTCCATCGCCTACCAACATTGTGCTGGAACGAGCGTGTTCGGCTAGTACACGTAGTGAGAAACTCGAACGGTCGTCGTAGTCGCCCACCTTGTACGATGCTCCAGTGACTGATTGAGCGGCTTCAACAATGGGGAAGATCGCGTCGGTTTCCCACACGCTGTCTTTCCCTTGAATCAACGCCAAGATGCGCTCGAGTCCTGCGCCTGTATCGATTGAGGGCTTCGGAAGTGGTGTTCGTGAGCCATCAGGGGCCTGATCGTATTGCATGAAAACCAAGTTCCAGAACTCCATGAAGCGATCGCCGTGTGGATCATTGAGTGGTCCGCCGTCGGGACCGAATTCAGAACCGCGATCAATGTGCAATTCTGAACATGGACCGCAGGGGCCAGTGTCGCCCATTTGCCAAAAGTTGTCTTTATCGCCCAACCGTTGAATACGGTTCATGGGCACGCCAACTTGCTCATGCCACATTGCTTCGGCTTCATCGTCGCTGGTGTGAACAGTCACCCAGATGCGATCGCCATCAAACCCAAGATTTTCGGTGACGAACTCCCAGCTCCACGGAATGGCCGATTCTTTGAAATAGTCACCAAAAGAGAAATTGCCTAACATTTCAAAGAACACCAAGTGTCTCTTTGTACGACCCACATCATCAAGGTCGTTGTGTTTGCCGCCAGCACGTGCGCACTTCTGAACCGTTGCTGCTCGGGAGTAAGGCGGCGTTTCATCTCCGACGAAGTAGGGCTTGAAAGGTACCATGCCGGCAAATGTGAAGAGAACGGTCGGGTCGTGAGGGAACAGGCTCGCCGAAGCGACCGGAGTATGTTGACGATCTGCGAAATATTGAGTGAAAGCTGAGCGCAGTTCGTTGGCAGTGCGAGGGGTTTGCGAAGACATGACACCGAAATGATACCAAAGGTTCATCGTGGGAATAAGGGTTATTCCCCTAGCCTATGCGTGTGACTAAATCCGCAAAAGTAAAAACGTCAAATTCAACAGCTGTCACGAAGCATCAGATGATCCCCGTGACTGGTTTGTCGGGTCGGCACGAAGATTTGCACGAGATGCTGTCATTTGAAGATCCAAAGGAGCAACGGACATGGATCTTTGACGCCACATTCATGCGTTCGTCGTGGAAATGCATTTTTGGAGAAGGATGTCAGGGCATTTTGGATGTCGCTTCTCCAGAACTCAATCAAGGATGCTGCTCAGAAGGCGCTCACTTCGTTGATGAAGACGATGTTGCCAACGTAGTGAAGGCTGTTGTTCGACTCACCGACAAAAATTGGCAGATGAAAGATAAGTCTAAGAAAAAAGGCTTCCTCAAAAAGAACAAAGAAGGTGACACCGTGACTCGACGAGTCGATGGAGCGTGCATCTTCTTGAATCGTCCAGGTTTTGAAGGCGGAGCCGGATGCGCATTCCATATTGCTGCAACCGAGGCTGGCGAACGACCGCTTGATTGGAAGCCCAACGTGTGTTGGCAACTCCCCCTACGTCTTGAGTATCACACTGACACCAATGGTTGGGTGAACACAGTTGTACGTGAATGGAAGCGACGCGACTGGGGCGACGGAGGTACCGACTTGCATTGGTGGTGCACCGACAACTCTGATGCTTTCGTCGGTAAAGAACCAGTCTACAAGTACCTCAAAGAAGAGATCATTAAGTCGGTTGGCGTAAAGGTGTACGAACTTTTGGTTGAAGCTCTTGAGCGCCCAACTGCTGTTGCTCTTCCCCACCCCGTGTTGACCGTGAAAAAGAGCAAATAACTAGTTGGCCTTCTTAAAGGCCTTCTTGCGATCCTCGGGGTTGAGATAGCGCTTACGAACGCGGATTGCCTTCGGTGTCACCTCAACGAGTTCATCGTCGGCAATCCATTCAATTGCTGTTTCGAGCGTGTGAATGCGTGGTGCTGCGAGTTTTACTCCGTCATCATGACTGTGCGTACGAATGTTGTTCTTTTCTTTAGCACGAACTGCATTTACGACCATCTCGTCGCCACGGGCGCTTTCACCAACAACCATTCCTTCGTAGGTCTTTTCGCCGGGCTCAACGAAGAGCTCACCACGAAGCTGAAGGTTGTCCAACGCATACGCAGTGACCATTCCTTCACGGTCGGCGATCATTGCGCCACCGAGACGATGAGGTAATTCTCCGCACCACGGCATCCAACCGGCATGGTTCTGGTGCAACATTGCGGTTCCACGAGTGGTGGTCATCAAAAGTGAACGGAAACCAATGAGGCCACGACTAGGACATTCAAAGGTAATGACGGTGCGACCGGGGTCGCCCGAACGCAAGTCGGTGACTCGGCCTTTACGAGGAGCCAAAGCTTGAGTAACAGCGCCAACATATTCGTCGGGCACGTCACACACACCACGTTCAAGTGGTTCGAACTTTTTGCCGTTGACTTCTTTGGTAATGACTTCGGGTCGACTGACTTGAAGTTCGAAACCTTCGCGCCGCATTCCTTCAATCAAAACAGCCAATTGCAGTTCGCCGCGTCCGGCCACTTCCATCACGTCGGCTGAGTCAGTTTCGTGCAGTTTGATGGAAACGTTTCCGAGAACCTCCTTCTTCAAACGATCAATCAAATGACGGCTCGTAAGGTACTTGCCATCTCGTCCGGCAAATGGTGAAGTATTCACGCCAAAGGTCATGCGAAGCACGGGTTCGTCAACGGTGAGTCGTGGAAGAGCTACCGGAGTCTCAGTTGAAGCAATCGTGTCGCCAATTTCAACTTCGGGGAAACCAGCGACAACAAAGAGGTCGCCAGCACGAAGTTCATCAACTTCGATACGACTGACACCCATGTAGGCCATCAACTGCGATAAACGACGCTTTAACGGCGGTTGGCCTTCGGCGAACTCTTCTTCGAGCAACGCAACGTTCTCGCCTTTGCGCATTACTCCTTGGTACACGCGGCCAATTGCTAAACGTCCGAGGTATTCAGATGCGTCAAGGTTTGTCACGAGTGCCTGCAGAGGAGCAGTTGAGTCTCCGCCTGGAGCTGGAATTCGATCGAGAATGGTGTCAAGCAATGATGAGAGATCAGCGCCAGGGGCCGGCATTCCGAGACCGACCATGGTGCGACCTTCACGAGCGACCGCAGAAATGACGGAAAAGTCGATGTGGTGGTCGTCGGCTTCGAGGTCGATGAACAATTGATAGACCTCGTCGAGAACTTCTTCAGCACGAGCATCTCCTCGGTCAACCTTGTTGATGACAACAATGGCCGGAAGGTTGAGCGATAGCGCCTTCTGCAGCACATAGCGAGTCTGCGGAAGTGGGCCTTCAGCCGCGTCGACCAAGAGCAAAATGCCGTCAACCATTGTGAGCGCACGTTCCACTTCTCCACCAAAGTCGGCGTGGCCAGGAGTGTCCACCAAGTTGATCTTGGTGTCCTGATAAATCACCGAGGCAGCTTTGGCCAAAATGGTGATACCTCGCTCACGTTCTTGGTCATTTGAGTCCATGACACGATCGACCACCGCTTGGTGGGCCGCGAAAGTTCCGGTGGCACGCAAAAGAGCGTCCACAAGAGTTGTTTTTCCATGGTCAACGTGCGCGACTAACGCGACATTACGTAGTTGTGTATACATATCAGGTGTGGACAACCGGCTTAAGCCAGGTCGTCGTCCTCGTCCTCAGCCTCAATCTCGTCTTCATCGTCAAACACGACTCCGTACTTTTCAGCTAAGGCTGCGTACTCATCATCTTGAGAACGCGGTTGCGACTCTCCACCACCAAGGCCGAGGTCAAAGGCGCTAGGGCCTGCTTGCTTCAATTTTCTCGCTTCTTCGAAACGACGATGACGACCCTTTTTCACGGCAGGGCTCCGAACTTGTGAGAGGGGTAGGCGATGGTTACGAATTCGGGTGGCACTGGCCTGAAACAGGACGCACCGACACAAATTCGACCGAGTCACGAGATTGCTCACATGACAGGGCGTTCACGAGTGTAGAACCAATTGACCTCTATTTGTGGGAACTTCAGGCTGTTTCGTGATTTTTAAGTGTGCCGTGAGTATCAAAGACATCCTGAAACGAGCGTTTTGTTGGTTTTCGAACCGATTTGTGGCACTAGAGACTAGATCGGACTCGAGGCTGCAATCATCTTGATCCCACCCTTGCCGTCGAAGGACAGTCCCGCTCGTCCCTGGAGGAGGTCGTCAAGTTGATCTCCGATGAGATCGTGACGCCAGCCGTCTCGAAGGCGAGCATCCGCATCTTTGCGCAAGAAAGCCACGATGTCGTGGCGCGTTGCCAGCAATGCCGTATCAACATGCTCAAGGCGGGCCACCTCGCTGATCCATGCCGAAATCAACGTGATCGCCGGCCGAAGGTGACGCTCGACATCCTCTCCTTCGGTGATCGAGTTTTCGATGGGGTTCTCTTTGCCACGAGCGACTGCGGTCAAGATTTCTTGCCCAATGGAACCTCGTGTATGACGATCATCCACACCACGGGCCTGCGCAAGATCAGCGAGGTTGGCTGGTTCACGTTGCGAGATTCCTAGAAGTGCTAAGTCGGGAAGAACCTGTCGCGGAGGTATATCACTCGCCATAGCCCGTCGTTCGCGCCATTCGGCTAACGCAGCTAAAACACCTCGCGTGCGGGGTTTGAGTGCGCGAACATCCTTTTGCTTCTGCCACGCATCAGCGGGATTGCCTGGACCAACTTTGCGTTGACGCAATTCTTCGCACGCGTCGGTCGCCCAAGATAATCGCTGGCGTTCTTCAAGTTTCGCGGTGAGCAAATCATGAATTTCCAACAGATGCTCCACATCTGAAGCGGCATATGACTTTTGCCCGTCGGTGAGAGGTCGTCGAAGCCAATCGGTCAAACGGTCACCTTTAGGTAACACCAATTTGAGTTCTGAATTCACCAGAGATGCAAGGGAGGGTGTTGAATAGCCGAGGAAACCAGCAGCGATCTGCGTATCAAAAATTCTCTCCGGAACTGTGCCCATTGCGTGGGTCATGACGTCAAGATCTTGCTGGGCTGCATGCAGGATGATGAGATGTTGGGGTCCGAAAATACGCTTCAACTTCGATGCATCGCATGACAACGGGTCGACGATGGCGATTCCGTCCAACCACGCCAATTGAATCAGTGCCAACCGGGGAAAGTAAGTCTTCTCGCGATGAAACTCAGTGTCGAGAGCGACGCGATCTTGTGATTGCAAACGATCAAGCAAGAGATCTAGATCATGGTCGTTATTAATCCATTTAAAAGGTACTGGCGACTCATCACTCACTAGGTTGACTTCCCTCAACGACCGCATGACCTTGCAAAATCCATCCCATGGTGCCGCCAGCAATATTGATTAGCTGTATGGAGTGCTGAGAGAGGTATTCACACGCATTGGCGCTTCGACCGCCGACCTTACAGATCACGTAGGTAACTCCCCCTTGAGGGTGACGAAACTCCTCGACGCGCTGCGGTACTTCGTTGAGGGGAATATGAATTGCTCCTGGCACGTGGCCGTCGATGTATTCATCGGTCTCACGGACGTCGATCAGAAAGACTGAATCTGCTTGTGAGAAAATTTCGGCAAAATCGGAGACTGAGATTTCTGAATACTGCGGGGACATATTCACAAACTAGCCCTTGACCTGTCGAAAATTCTCCATGTCAGGAGGGGTGTTGATGTTAACGATATGCGACTCAGGCACCGATACCGGGTGCCGATGTAAATCGCTCCACGCGCGCATGACAGAACGTTCGCCTAGGTCGAACTGTTTAGCAATAATCGGCAACGATGTCTCAACTCGCCATGCCGCGCACAAAGGTTGGGCCCCCATGGAGGTTGGATCCGTCGCGCTATGGGTGTAACTCAGATCAAACTCATTTTCCTCGACATCGCCCTGGTCGGAACCACTCTGAATGGTCATGGCTTGTACTAAAGCCGCCATGGTACCTGGAGTTAGCGACCATAGGTCGACCGCGACAATGAGTGCTATCCCCCGTTGAGCGTGGCGTAAAGCGGACAAGATGCCGGTGATCGGACCAAAGTCAGGAGTCGGATCTTGAATGACATGCCACGTAAAGTCTGGTGCTGGTGCAAATCTGGCTCCGGCAACAAAGACTCCTTGCGGGCACAAGGGTTCAAGTAATCGACACTGTCGTTCAACTGCAGTTTCACCGTTGACTGGAATCAGAGCTTTATCGGTACCCATACGCCGACTTTGCCCACCGGCCAAAACATAACCACGAACCTCAGTTATCGAAAACCTATGACTGGGTTGCTGGGAACTCATCGTTGGGAATTCCTGAAGGATCTAGTTGCAATAGGAAAAGGTGGCACCGTTCGGCTTCATCGCTTTCGCCAATCGCCTCAGCCATTTTGTGTAAACCAAGAAGGCATCGCAAGAAACCATGATTGGATTCTTGATTCCATCTCACATACCCAGAACCCCGCCAACCGTTTTGACGCAAGGTATCGAGCCCACGATGGTAACCAATTCGGTAGTAGGCATATCGTTCAAGGTTGTCCCGTCCTAGATCACCAATATTGGCCCAGGAGATGAGTGAACGCGGATGGTTACTCACGACGACAGCGACAGCTTCGCGCCTTGATTCAGCGGCAACAGCGAGTGCTTGCGACAATTCATGACGGATTGCGGGGTCCTCAAGCGGGATCACCGTGGTCGGAGGACCTTGGGGAGTCAAGCTGATCGGATTTTGCGAAGGAGAGTTGGGACTTGACATGCAGTCAGGGTATCGCCCAAATAACCGGTATGCCCGACGGTCATGCAGCGAGTTGCATAGTCTGAAACCATGATCGGCCTCGTTTCATTCAGCGTGTGGGCTTTTAATGAAGCCCAGTTAAAGAACTTCACAACAATTGGTGCCCTGCTGCCTATCGTTATCGGACTGATTATTTTTAAATTTGCAGTAAGTGCAATGGTTCGATCAATCGTGCTGATTGTCGCGCTTGCCTTGGGTGTTCTGATCTACAGCCAACGCTCAGAAATCTCTGATTGCGTTGATAGCGCCAAGGCGAACGCCGAATCGTCGATAGGCAAAGTTCAGTGCAAGGTTCTTGGCTTTACGATTGATCTTGACCTTCAAGACCAGGTCCCCTGAACAACTCTTTGAATGAGCGGTTGAACGAGTAGTTCAACGAATTCATCAGGCGATCCAGAATGGGCATTGTGATGAGCGCCTTCAATCTTGACTGATCGACAATCCGGAAGGTTTCCGAGAAGTTCGGCGCCCGCTTGTAAGTGGGGTTTAGAAAGAGACCCGTACCCAGCCATAAGTGGACCTTGAACGAGCTCAATGTTCCATGGTTTGATGCGTCGGATATCGCGGAGTTCACCCACCAAGGCCTCGCCTTCAGATCGGCGTTGGATTTTTGTTGCCTCTGGTAGCGCTTCCCAGCGGCGATGACCAATAAAGCGTCGCATGAAAGTCTCAGCAGCGAATTCAGGATCATCTGCTACAGCAACCGCTGCGCTTCCACCTGAATCCTTGGGCCACCACGGCTCCCAACTCATTGGGCTTTCGTAGATGACCAGTCCAGCAATTGCATCAGGGAATCGTTGGGCATACGACAAAGCCACAACTCCCCCAAAACTATGTCCTACCAAAATCACGTGGTGAGTCTTGACAAATTGCTCAAGGATCTCATTCAGATCACTGACTTGTTCATCAACTGAAAAGGTCCCGCGCTGTTTCACTGATTTCCCGTAGCCCCGACGGTCAAATGTGAGCACATGGTACGACTGACTTAAAGGGCGCACGATTTTTGCAAAAGCAGCCTGACGATCCATGCTTCCGTGAATCAAAACAATGGTCGGTTGAAGTGTATCTCGGGCTATGTCTTGGTTGCTGCGTCTGTCGTGAAGTCGAACGCTCTCAATTACCGGACTCCGACCCATATATGTCCATCTTGGCACGCGTATCCTGAAGGGTGATGGAAGTACTACTGATTCGACATGCCATACCGATTCGCCGCGAACTTGAAAGCGGTATCGCCGACCCCGAACTAGCCAGTGAAGGTCTGAAACAAGCAGATTTGATGGCTCAATATTTGTCGACGGAAAAACTGCATGCCATCTACGCCAGTCCGATGCAACGGGCCCAGCAAACAGCGAGCCCGTTAGCAACTGTGCAAGGACTCTCCATCACGACTATTGATGGCGTGGCAGAGTTTGACAAAAACAGTAACCAATACGTTCCTGTTGAAGAACTCAAAGCCAATAACGATCCACGCTGGCAGGAAATGTTGCGAGGTGCCTGGACTTCTGCCGATGAAACCGAAGAAGAGTTCATCAGTCGAACTGTCGGGTCCATTGAAAACATCATTGCGAACCATGCCTCACAACGGGTCGCCATTGTCTGCCACGGTGGCGTCATTAATGCCTACCTTTGCCATGTGTTAGGACTTGAGAATCAACGCGGTTTTTTCTATCCGAATTACACCTCGATTCATAGAATCGCTGCAGCAGGTAGCGGCGAGCGAAGCATCGTGACACTCAACGAAACATCACATTTACGCGGATCGGGATTGCCGATCGGACTATTTCAGAAATAAAGATTGAACGACAAGGACGGAGACGCAATCAATGAGTTCATTTTCTGATTTGTCGGTTGACGGCCTAATTCGTCACCTCAATGCTTCGGTATCGCCGGCACACTCAGTTGAGTATTCGGCAGCCCGTCTTCGTACCGCTGGTTTCGTGGAAACATCTTTTGGAAGTCTCAAGGAAGATGTGCCAGCTCGGGGATTTATTGCCGAAGCCGGGCTCTTGTTGGCATGGACTCTCCCACAACAATCAACTCGTCAATTCCGAATCGTTGGAGCACACACAGATTCTCCGTGCCTCAAGGTGAAACCACTCCCTGATGCAGGTTCATTCGGCTGGAAGCAAATTGGTGTTGAGGTGTACGGCGGAATATTGAACAACTCGTGGCTTGACCGTGATCTTGGATTGGCGGGACGGGTTGTACTGACTGATGGCACTGTCAAGAATGTTCGCGTTGATCAAGCGATTGCCCGCATTCCACAATTGGCGATTCATCTCGACCGAGAAGTCAACGACCGGGGACTCATCCTCGATAAGCAAGTTCACCTCGCTCCGATCTGGGGTCTTGGTCAATATCGACCAGGCGAGTTTGCGGATTTCTTGTCCGAACACATGTCGGTCTCATCAAGCGATATTGCCTTTTGGGATATAGCTCTCTATGACCTGACTCCAGCCTCGTTGCTTGGTCAAGACCTATCGCTGTTGGCGAGCGGTCGACTAGACAATCAAGTGTCATGTTGGGCGGCGACCGAAGGACTGATCGCCGCAAACTCGATTGACCTTTCAGGTGATACAGCCTCAGTCTTTGCACTGTTTGATCACGAGGAGGTTGGATCGGAAAGCACGCATGGGGCTTCTGGGCCCCGATTGGCCTGGTTGCTCGAGGCGCTACATACAGGCACGAGAACCGAATTTCATGAGGCTCTGTCACGTTCACATTGCATCTCAGCCGACAATGCACATGCGGTCCACCCCAACTATCCAGATCGCCATGAACTAGCCCATCGTCCTTTGCCGAATTTAGGACCGGTGCTGAAGGTCAACGCGAATCAGCGTTATGCGACTAGTCCCGAATCCGCTGAGGTCTTCTTGCGGACTTGTGATCTTGCTGGCGTACCCCATCAGGTGTTCGTCAGTAAAAACACCATGCCATGTGGTTCAACGATTGGACCGATTACCTCTACGCAACTCGGAATTCCGACAGTCGATGTTGGTGTCGCGCAACTCTCGATGCACTCAGCTCGTGAACTGTGTGGTGCCAACGACCCAGCGTTGTTGGCACAGGTGATCGCTCGTTATTTTGCGCCGTAACCAGCTTTGGTTTGCGCTTCATCAAACAACATTTGTAGTCGCTCATGTAATTGGTTCGTCACTTCTTTGACAGCGCTGCGTGGCATTCGACCGTCAACTGATGCCGGAACAGGAATGGGCTTTCCGATGATGACCACGAGCTTCCTTGGGTAAATGAACTTTGCTCCTTTGCCCATCACTCGTTCGCTACCACCTATACCGACCGGGACAATTAGAACTCCGGCCTTACAGGCAACGTAGGCGGCCCCATCCATTAAAGGCTGCACCGTTGGTCCAGACTTACGTTCACCTTCGGGAAAAAGTACGAGAGGTTCGCCCGATTTCAAAACTTGAATTGCCCGAACGATTGCTTCGCGATCTGCGCTTCCGCGAGTAACCGGGAATGCTCCTAGTGCTGAAAGCATCCAATTCAATGGTTGGTGTTTCCACATTGTGTCCTTGCCCATGAAGCGCATTCGACGCCGAGTGCATCCTGAGGCAATGGGTGTGTCGATGTAACTGCGGTGAACTGGCGCCAAAATAAATGGGCCAGTTTGAGGGATATTTTCTTGACCACTCACACTCATACGACAGTATGAGCGACAAATAGATACCACCAATACGCGGATGACTTGGTAGAAGGAACGACTGCCAAGATCGTTGCCAGCCAACTTTGATTCAACGGCGCTCACGTTAAACGCTCCGCAACTAAGGCAACAATTATGCTGACGATCTCCTTAATAGATCGATGGCTTGTGTCAACGACAACGGAATCTTTTGATTCTCGCAAGGGACTGTCGGATCTTGTCGAGTCCTTGAGGTCACGTTCGGCGATTGATTTTTCGATTTCATCAATGTCACCTCCGCCTTCGGCAACTCGCCGTTCGGCGCGAACTTGAGGTGTTGCAGTGAGGTACACCTTAAGAATTGCGTCAGGAAAAACGACCGTACCAATATCGCGACCTTCAACGACACCACCGTTATTGACTTCGCTCCAAGTTCTCTGACGATCACGCATCACCGAACGAACGAGTGAATTTGCGGCAACTGTACTGACCGCATTTGTGACGTGCGCCGAACGTATGTCGGCGGTGACATCAACGCCATTAGCAATGACCGATCCATTACTCATTTCTAAGATCAATTGTTCGGCGATTAATCCCACTGCACAATCGTCGTTGACATCAATGCCAGTACTTAATGCGACGCTGGTGACTGCGCGAAACATTGCACCAGTATCGAGGTACTGCAATTGAAGGGTTCGGGCGAGAGCCTTGGCAATCGTTGATTTACCTGCCCCCGCCGGACCATCAATGGCGACGACAACTGTTCGTTGCGCTGAGTGACTCACGATTTGATTACCAACTTGTACCTACGGGACGACCTTCGTCGTACCCAGCAGAACCTTGAATACCAACAACCGCTCTTTCTTGGAACTCGCTCACTGTGGATGCTCCAGCGTAGGTAAATGAACTACGAACGCCCGCAACGATTTGGTCAATGATGTCTTCAACACCGGGGCGTTCAGGGTCGAGATACATGCGCGAGGTTGAGATACCTTCTTCGAAGAGTTCCTTGCGGGCCCGATCGAATAAGCCTTCTCGACGCGTTCGGTTTCGAACGGCACGGTTTGATGCCATACCAAAGTTCTCTTTGTAGAGACGACCCTCGGGATCGCGCATGGTGTCGGCTGCTGATTCATAGGTTCCGGCCAACCATGAGCCAAACATGACGTTGCCTGCACCGGCTGCCAAAGCAAGAGCGACGTCGCGCGGGTAGCGAACTCCTCCATCGGCCCAAACTGATCCGCCGAGACGACGAGCCTCATCTGAACATTCAAGAACTGCCGAGAACTGCGGGCGGCCGACCCCAGTCATCATTCGGGTGGTGCACATTGCGCCTGGCCCGACACCAACTTTCACAATGTTGGCTCCGGCATTGATGAGGTCGCGGGTGCCGCTAGCGGTCACGACGTTGCCTGCAACAATGATTGCCTCTGGTGCGGATTTGCGTGCTTCTTCGACTGCAGTGATCATGCGAGTCTGATGTCCATGCGCGGTATCAACGACCAAAACGTCTACGCCGATGGCGTGTAGTTGCTTCGCCTTGATTGCTGGGTCACCGTTGACACCAATTGCGACTGCGGTCAGAAACTCTTTATTCTCGTTGATTGCTGGTGTGTACAAAGTTGAACGCAAGGCGCCACGACGAGTCACACAGCCGATCAATCGACCCTCTTTGTTGGTGACTGGAGCTGCCGTCAAACGTTGGTTAGACAGAGCATGAAAAATCTCTTCTAAATCTGCGCCTTCTTGAATACACAACAATTCGGTGGACATCACATTGTGCAACTGAGTGAAACGGTCGTAACCACCAGCGTCGGCTTCGGTGAAGATTCCGAGTGGGCGTTGATCGTTGTCGGTCACGATGACGACACCGTGGGCTCGTTTATGAATCAGGCTGAGGGCTTCGCCAACAGTGTCAGTCGGGGCAAGAGTAATTGGTGTCTCATAAATAGGATGACGGGTCTTCACGAACTTGACAACAGACTCAATGACGTCGAGCGGTATATCCTGCGGAAGAACCACTAGACCACCACGTCGAGACACAGTTTCGGCCATTCTGCGACCAGCGACGGCAGTCATGTTGGCGACAACGAGTGGAATGGTCGTGCCGATGTTGTCGGGCGTCGACAAATCAACATCGAGGCGTGAACCTACATTGGACATCCTGGGAACCATGAAAACGTCGTTGTACGTCAAGTCGTACGGCGGTGGTGTTTCGTTTAAGAATTTCATGGGCAGAAGCCTGCTCTCTGAGGTCGCGCCGATGGGCGCAATAAGGCTAGGCGGTATCTTGACCTACATGGGGCATCTTTCGTCAACGGGAAACAGCGGGTCGGTACCGGTCGTCTTAGTCCACGGTTGGGGCGGTTCTTTTGAGTCCACATGGCGTTCGAGCGGCTTCGCTGACCTCCTCGAAGATGCTGGGCGTCAGGTCATTGGGGTTGATCTACTAGGCCACGGGTCGGCACCGAAACCCCACGAGCCCGAGGCTTACAGCGATTTAACTCGGCGAGTCCTGGATTGCTTGCCCGATGCGCCCTGTGATCTGGTCGGTTTTTCGCTCGGGGCGATCACCCTGTTGCAGTTGGCGATCAATCATCCAGAGCGGGTCCGAAGCTTGGTACTCGCAGGGATCGGGCGCAATGTCATTGAACGTGATGAATCAGGTTCGCACGATGTTCTGGTGCGGGCGCTTGAAGGCACGGAGTTTCCCGATAACAATTTGGCGCGTCTCTTCGTGCAATACGCCGATCAACCAGGCAACGACCGAATGGCACTGACGGCGATCATGAAACGTGATCGTGCTCCTTACACGCCAGAACAACTCGCACGAGTTACTTGTCCGGTTCTAGTGGCTATTGGTGATCAAGATTTTGCTGGACCGGGTGATGGTCTCGTGAATTTGTTGCCAAATTCGCGACTCGTCGTGTTAAAGAAATGCGATCATTTTGCAACGACCGAGAATTTTGATTTCTTTGATGCGGCTTTAGGTTTCTTGGAAGCAACACCATCTTGAGGCGAGGTGTTATTGGTTCAGATGTTGCACGTGCGTTAGAGATTGTGCGGAACGGTGGTCTCGTCGGCTTGCCAACGGAAACTGTTTATGGACTTGCAGCCGATGCCTCGCAGAAAGAAGCGGTCGCAAAAGTTTTCACTGTTAAAGGTCGTCCGAATAATCATCCACTTATCGTTCATGTTTCTACTTTGGATGTTGCGCGAACCTGGAGTTCTCAATGGACGCATTCGGCTGAACTACTGGGTAGCACCTATTGGCCAGGGCCCCTTTCAATCATTGTTCAGAAATCTTCGGTCGTTCTTAATGAGGTGACCGGAGGACATCAAACCGTGGCTGTGCGTGTTCCTGGACATGAATTAGCATTGGAACTTCTTCAGCAATTTGGTGGAGGCTTAGCTGCTCCTTCGGCTAACAAGTTTGGCAAGGTGAGCCCAACCACTGCACAACATGTTCTTCACGATCTCGGAGATGGTGTTGATTACATTCTCGATGGCGGTCCGTGTCGCGTTGGAGTCGAGTCAACCATTGTTGATTGCAGTCTTGAATTGCCATTGGTTTTGCGACCAGGAGGAATTACATCTGAAGCAATTGAATCACTAGTCGCGCTCGACAATAGTGATTCAGGCGTTAGTCGCGCTCCGGGTATGTTAATGGCTCATTACGCACCTTTATGTGAGGTCGTTTTAGTTGCAAAAATGCAAGACGCCGAAGGATTAGTCGGAGAGGCAAACAGCAAGCACCGCATTCTCGACGCTTCGATTGATCCAACCTCATTTGCTTCAGCGATGTATTCATTACTTCGGCAATGTGATCTCGATGGCATACAAAGACTTTTTGTCGTTCAACCGGCGCCAATCGGAATTGGGCTAGCGATACGAGATCGTCTTACTAAAGCTGCTCATGGTTCAAAAAACCGATCTCGTTGATCGTGCGTACCCAGAGATCGCGAATTTCGAGAATATTCACGTCTCGGTCAACAATGAAGCTCACTGTTGATGATCCTGCGTCGGGAACAATCTCTAATTGGCACCACGTCAGAGGAGGGTCCTCAAGTTGCACTTCCAGCAAATATGGTGGCTCATCTGAACTCACATCTCCCAATACTCGGGCCGCTAGAAGGACCATTTCATAGGCCACAACTGGAAGTGCATTAATCGTGAATGATGGACGATCAACGACGAACCGACCGGATTGGTGAGGAGCGCAAACTGGTGTCTCATCCACCTGAGATAGATCAATAAGTGGTTCTGCTCGGCTCGCCATAATGGTGTCAAAGGCAAGATTGATCAGAGCCATATGTTGAGGGTCGCCACCACGATCGGGATGGAATTCGCGAGCCAAAACGCGGCGAGCAGCCACAATCTCATGAGGTGTTGATTCACGGTTGACGCCGAGTAACTCGTAGAAGGATTCATCAACCATGTTTTGCTTGACTCCGAACTATTTCGGACCGGCTGATGTAAATGTGGTGCCATCGGGATCAACGGCCCATGAAGGACTACTGCCCCACTGATTTTCAAAAACTAGTTCTGAGATGGGGCGACGTCGAACTGGTCCGTGCGAACCTTGCGGTTTACCAAGAGTGATGCATGCTGAGATTGCGACATTGTCCGGAATCTCAAGTAGTTGCCGGAGTTGGGAATCAACCCCTTGATGCCACATTGTGAGCGCTCCGCCATAACCAAGACTTCGGGCTGCCACGAGCAAGTTTTGGCATGCGGGATAAATTGAGGCACCCTCCGTTGGTGATGCGTCGCGATATCTCACGAGGCACGCGAAAACGATGACGGGAACTTGTTCAATGTGGTCCACGTAATGCTGCATCGTCGCCGCTTGTCGCGACTTTGCAGAATTTGGATCTTGACCACTGCCTGCTTCGTAGCCATCGTTTTTCAACTTTGCGGCCCATCCTGTGCGAAACGAATCTCCTAGGAGGCTCTTCACTTTGTCGGCAACTTCACCATCGGTGATTGCCAGAAAACGGAACGGCTGACGATTTGATCCGCTGGGAGCCCGAGATGCAGACCACAAAATTTGGTTGAGAACATCCGTAGGAATGGGTTCATCGGTGTAACGACGAATTGCACGCGTCGTTGCCAACGCTTCAAGTGCAGATATCGCGGGCTGACTCTCCACTTAGCGACCTTTGAAGTTTGCGGGACGCTTCTCCATGAATGAAGCAACACCCTCCTTGAAATCTTGAGTTTTAAAAAGTGGTAATAGTTGCAAAAATACATGGTGGATGTTTTGTTCAAAAGTTTCCGTTTCCGCGGCACGCATCATGCGCTTGATGGCTCGAACTGCGAGAGGTGCATTGGAAGCGATTTCTTCGGCGAGGCCATATGTCTTTGCGTGCAATTCATCGGGCGGCACCACGTGATTGACTAAACCAAGTTCGAGACCCTCGTCGGCGGTCAAGGTTCGACCGGTGAAACAGATTTCCGCAGCCTTGGCGTATCCAACCATGCGGGGCAACAACCAGGTTCCTCCGCTTTCAGGAAGAATGCCGCGTTTGGCGAAACCGGGTGCCAACTTTGCTGTTGTTGAGGCGATGCGAATATCACAGCCAAAAGCCAAGTCGAGGCCGTACCCAGCGGCGCCGCCATTAATGGAACAGATCGTTGGGGTGTCGAGGTTATGAAGCACTACCGGGGGTGCAGTTCGCAGGTCAAACTCAGAACCCATGTCGCCGCCAGCATCAAGGACTCCCAGACTATCTTTCCGACCCATCTGCGAAGCCAGATCAAGACCTGCACAAAAGGCCTTTCCTGCCCCCGTCAACACGATGCAACGTACATTGCGGTCCCGGTCGCCCTGTAAGAGCTGCTTTGACAATTCATTCAACATGGCCCCTGAGATGGTGTTCATCCGTTCGGGTGCATTCAAGGTGATGGTGGCAATATGGCCGTCAACTTCGTATAGAACTTCGCTCATATGCCAACCGTAGCCAAGTCGATAGAGATATTCGGCTACGGAAACAGATCGTTTCGTCTTAGCTTAATGTTGAATTCGGTGTGTTGATCGGGTTTTTGATCAGACAGTCAAGTAGTCTTGACAACTACGGGGGCGGTCAGATGCCGTTCCACAAATAAGGGGGAAAAATGAAGAAGGGCAAAATAAGTCGTTTTGGGGCATTGGTCGCAGTCGGAGCACTTGTGCTTGCAGCTTGCGGTAGCGACGACGATGCGACCGAGCAGGTCACTGAGGAGTCTGAAGAATCAGCTTCAGACTGCGCAGTTGACACCCTCAACATCGGAACCATTATTCCAGTGACAGGTTCACTTGCGTTCCTTGGACCACCTGAAGTGGCAGCCTCGGGTTTCGCAGTGGAAGACATCAATGCAGCCGGCGGC
>LFFB01000038.1 GCA_001510335.1 Actinobacteria bacterium casp-actino2
AAACGATTCGCCCGAATACAACTGTTGGTCGCTCCAACGCTGATAGTCCTCGGGAGTCCAACCAAGACGTCGGAATACCAAAATACTCAAATCAGGTTCAAGCAATAATTCAAGGTATTGGCGCGAACGAATTTCTTCAGCACCTTGTTTCGTTACCTTCAGCGTTCGTTCAACAGCATCGGCATACGCATCAGTTCCGTGCGTCGCCAAACTAAACCACAATGGCAAGCCGCGCGCTCGACGGCTGAGATGATTAGCCATATCGGCTGGATTCATTTCAAGCCAAGATTGCGTTTCATCAACTTCGCTGTGCAAAACATCCAAATATTCAGCATGTTGCGTGTGCGCCCTCGGTCCATCATGAACATTGCGGTAGATCAATGCACAACTGTCATATGGTCCAAATAACCATTTGTGCGGATCAACAATGAAGCTGTCGGCTCGTTCAATTCCGATGTACTTGTGTCGCACACTTGGCGCGCATAAACCAGCAGCGCCATAAGCACCATCAACGTGAAACCACACGTTGAGTTCTTGTGCGACATCGGCGACTACGGATAGTTCGTCAATCACACCGATATTTGTGGTTCCACATGTTGCAACGATTGCGAAAAGACGATCACGATCAACCTGCGACATGGCATCAATTGTTGCGCGAAGTGCTGTACCCACTAAACGACCACGTTCATCGGCTGGTACTAACAACACATCAGCATCCATCGCCCGAGCCGCTTGAGCGACTGACGAATGTGCACCTTTGGATGCGATGATGAGTCCACGCGTGTGGTTATGACGACCTTCATTGCGCGAACGCCACCAATGACGACCTGCAATCAAAGCAGACATGTTTCCGGCGGTTCCGCCGCTGACAAATACTCCACCAGCTGATGCTGGGAATTCCGCTAAATCAGCAATCCATCGCAGCGCCTGATTTTCGGCAAAGACTGCGCCCGCACCTTCAAGCCACGATCCGGCATAGATACTGGCGGCCGAAACGACCATGTCAAAAATGATTGACGCCTCAGTCGGTGCGCCTGGAACGAAAGACAGAAATTTTGGATGGTCAACCGAAATCGACGAGGGTGCGAGAACTTCAGTGAAAAGCCGTAAAGCCTCGGCCCCGGTTATTCCCTCTTTGGTAATCGTCTGTCCAACCGCCTCAAGTAATTCTTCATAGGGTCGCGGCGCACCCAACGGCGGCGGGTCAACACGAATACGGTCAATCGCATACAACAGCGCTTTGCTGGCAAGCCGAGCCATTTCAGCGTCGGGTGTGTGCATTCCAACCATGAGTCAGCCTTCGCCGACGACTGACGCAGTCAACAGCGTCAGGTGTTGAGATCGAGCAGTTCGCTGCCCTCGTTGCGAATTTCGCCGTCTTTCCACAACAGATGACCAAGCAACGCCGCCAATCCCGCCATTGACAGACCAAAGATGATGGGAAATCCGAGAAGGACGATTATGAGAATCACTGCACCGGGCATGATCAAAACCTACTTCTTGGCGCGGCGAGTTGCCGACTTCTTGGCGGTGACTTTTTTGGCTGGCGACTTCTTTGTCGGCGCCTTTTTCGCAACGGCCTTCTTGGTCGCCGTCTTCTTTACCGCAGCTTTCTTCGCGGGAGCCTTTTTCTCGGTCGCTTTTTTGGCGGGCGCGAGTGGCTTATATGCCCAGGCTTCAATCTCGACTGCTCCACCAAATGGAAGCGCCGCGACGCCAATCGTCGAACGAGCCGGACGGGCTCCATCAAAGCCGGCGACATATGCCTCGTTAAACGTGGCGAAAGTGTCCATGTCGGTCAAGAAGCACAAGGTCTTGGCGATGTCATGAATGCTGACCCCGGCCTCCTTCAAACGCTCTTTGAGGTTCTTCACGGCCTGTGTGGTTTGGCCAGCGACACCGCCGGGGACCAAGACACCATCTTTGATGCCAAGTTGGCCTGACACAATCACCCAATCGCCAGCGCGAACGACAGGGGTATACGGACCGAGGGGCTTAGGTGCGGAAGTTTTTGCCATGCCCCGAATGTTAGTTGTCAAAATCGCCACTTGGCTCACCGCTATGTGAGTTCTGATTGCCACACCTCATTGACTGAACAACTGAAAGGCATCCGAATTTCAATTGACGAGAGCAAACGACAAGACTTGTAACTAGTGGCGAACGAAAAATTTGGTCGAAAGGAGGCAGACACGCTGATGACACTTTCACCGACCAGCGTTTGGGAAGACGTCGCAACAAAGACCGACCTCGAGCCTCATGACGCACTTCTTAAGCTTCAAATCAATGAGGTCCACAACGACTTGAAGACGGAAATCGCCGAACTAAGAACTGAGATGCATCAAATGTTCCGCAAGAACTACATGGTGATGATTTCAGCGATTTTTACCATCAACAGTCCCTTCTTTGCGGCCACCAAATTTTGGGGTTAAGTCAACGCTGGCATGGCCACTGCGCTGGAAATCCAGCAGCCCTCCAGGTGGCTGCGGCAACTGCGGCAAACACTGCATCACTTCCGTTCACCGCACGGTCATCGCTCTCCACTAACTCAATCTCGATCGCTGGAGTGTCCACCGCGCGAATCACACCAAAAGATCGAATCGTGAGATCAACCGGCTCGCCATTTTCATTGACAGCAATTCCTTCACTCCGAACCCATCCGAGCGCCATATGCGCAGCACCAATGCAATACGAGCGCAGCACAGTCTCATCAAGAACACGCCCACACTGAACACGTACCTGAATCCCGTCTTTGTCAACGCGCGCCCAAGCTTGAGCACCTTCGGGCGAAACTACGTAATCACCCCATTTCGTGACAGCACTGACTGAAGATTTCATCACCGCAATTTCAGCCCATCCTGCTGCCCGAACTTCAACTGCAGTTGCTGGACCATCAACATCAACTTCATGCAACGTCCAATCAGGTGCATAACTACTGATCAAGTGAGCGATTCCCGAAGTGCGCGCCACCCAAACTTCACCGCTACCGTCAGAGCGAACACCGAGTGCCATCGGTGGCCGCTTGGGTGAGCGACGAACAACATCTTCTCGCGACAACACCACCCGCACGGGACGTTGATGTTCATTCGCTAAACGTTGAGCAACTTCTTGAAGTTCAAGCGCTAGGTCACTCGTGATGGACTTAGCACCAAAGGCTCCACCATTTAATAATGGCCCCACTGGCTTACCACTAGGTTCGCACCACACTGCATCAGGCTCAAGGTAGGCCGGCTCAACCCATGTTGTTTGCAGAGTGTGTACGAACGAAGGAGACGAGAAGCCGACGGAAAAATCAACAGGATATGAAAGTCCGAGACTTGATTTCCGACCCTGAACAGTTCCGGCGGCGCGGCGCGCATCTGCAGTTGTTTCTCCGATAAACCATTCGCCCGAAGTCGAAGGCACCCCAACAAGTGCATCATGAGGCGCAATATCGTCAGCAAATCCACCTGCTCCCAATGCGACGAGTGGTCCAACAACTTGTGGCGCACGGCCTTCAATCTCGGCTCGCCCTCGTGCACTATTGAGGTCGCGTTCGAGCGAGGTTGGCAACACCACTTCACCTCGCCGTACCCGCACTGCCTCATGAATTGTTTGCCACCCAGTGCATCGACACATGTGGGCCAACAAATCTTTTCCGGCTTCTAATCGCATGATGATGCCCGGCGTACAAAAACCACATTGGCTTCCACCGGTAGCGCACATCGCTTCGCCCCATGCTTGACGTACATCAACATCAAGTCCTTCGACTGTCGTCACGACGCGCCCATCAACTCGCTGCACAGGAGTCACACACGAAACTCGTGGTTCCCCATCAACCCAGACCGTGCAGCATCCACACTGACCTTGTGGCGCACATCCATCTTTGACCGACGGAATTCGCAGGTGATCACGCAATGCGGTCAACAATGTTCCTTGTGCGTCAACTGAAACTTCAGTCCCGTTGAGTACGAAAGAAACATTGGCCATAACCCATTGTCACATTTACTTGATATCCAAACCCAACATTGCAACAACTACGGTCTAACTATGGCTGTGCATCACTGGAGCAAAAACACTTGGACTGGAAATCGCCGTAACTTATTGAAAGTCGGCACTGTTGGTGTTTCGGCGATCGGACTTTCACGCCTGATCAGTGCATGCGGTGGATCCTCATCAAGTAATCCGCTTGATGGCCCAGTTGCAAAAGATATGGCCATTGTGCAACGTTGGGTCCCGGATCAACTCGGACCAGGCAAGGTGCGTCTACCCGTGTCTCTGGCAGACAATGCCGGCCTACTGATGAAAGGCCCAGCGACTCTCAACGCCAAGGTTTTGAATTACCTCGACAACACCGTTGTTGAGGAAGGTCTTGTTGCCGAACGTCTGTGGCTTGGTGAAGGCACTGCTCCTTTTTGGACCTTCTACGCCGAAGTGGAAGATGTTGCGATGTACGCGCTCATTGTCGAGGGCGGACCGACAGACGGCGCAGCCTTTCAGATTCGTGATCCGAAAGATTTAGACGTTGTTCACGCCGGAGATTCGCTACCTGCGCTTCAAACTCCCACCACAAGCGATCACAGCGGAGTTGAGCCGTACTGCACCCGGGTACCAGCACCTTGCCCGTTCCACGAACTCACTCTTGCTAATGCATTGGCCACCGGCCAGCGTGTGGTCTTTATGGTTGGCACGCCCGCACATTGTCAAACCGGGGTCTGTGCACCAGTTCTAGAAGGACTGATTGAAGCCGCCAAAGAATTTAGCGATGTCATTTTTGTGCACGCCGATGTCTATGCCGACGAAACAGCAACAACAACAGCCCCTGCAGTTGAGGCCCTCAACCTGACTTTTGAACCAGTGCTCTGGGTGACCGACACCTCAGGCGTGATCACTCATCGCTTTGAGGGCGTGTGGCATGACAGTGAAGTTCGCCAAGTTTTGGCGTAACTACCGACTAGTTCAGCTGAACGACTGGCCGCAACCGCATGAGCGAGTTGCGTTGGGGTTGATGATGTTGAAGCCAGCTTGGTTCAAACCATCTTTGTAATCAAGAGTCGCGCCGAGCAACAGTTGCGCTGATGCTTGATCAACAACAACCTTGACTGATTCGCCGTAGGTGGCCTGCTCGTCATCTTCAGCGATGTCGCTATCGAAAAACATTTCGTATGAAAAGCCGCTGCATCCACCGGGGCGAACTGCAACGCGCAATGCCATATCGTCAGCGCCTTCGGCCTGAAGAAGTTCCTTAACCTTGACTGCTGCGGTGTCGGTGAGAGTAATCACGATGGTTCTCCTGAAATGTTGGCGGGGGCGGGTACTGCTGGTCTTCCCGACCGATGGTCACCCTTCGGTAGTCACACAATACCTGCGTTCTTGAGACTTGTCATACCGTACCTGACCGATACCATGACCACATGTCGACTATGCGGGTCCCTCCCTCCATTGAAGAGGTCACAAATCTGCTCCGCGCCGTCATTGACCCCGAACTTGGTAGTGACATTGTTGAACTTGGTATGGCGTACTGCGCCGAGGTCTCCGACCGAGGCGAGGTCGTCGTCGCTGTCAAACTCACGATCGGTGGATGTCCTCTACGGGGCCAAATCAAGAAAGACATCGAGTCTCGAGTCGCAACTCACCCAGGCGTCTCGCACGTCAAGATTGAGTGGGGCGAGATGAACGCCGAAGAGCGCTCGGCCACCATGGCAAAGGCTCGGTGGAACGCCAAAGAAAATGCCAAGGAAACGGCCATTCCCGCCACAACTCGGATCTTGGCGATTGCCTCAGGAAAAGGCGGCGTCGGCAAAAGTTCAGTCACCGTCAACCTTGCTGCCTCCATTGCCGCCAAGGGCTTCACCGTTGGTGTGCTTGATGCCGACATCTGGGGTTTCTCGGTGCCGCGCATGCTCGGGCTTGATCAGCGTCTTGAGGCCGAACATGACCCCGTGTCAGACCGGCCAAAGATCCAGCCCAATAAGCGCGTCGTGGGCAAGGGCCTCCTCAAAGTTGTGTCGACCGGCTTCCTTGTCGAAAATGAGAGCACTGCGCTGATGTGGCGCGGACTCATGCTCACCAAGGCCGTCGAACAGTTCCTCAATGATGTGGCCTGGGGCGAGCTTGACTACTTGCTGATTGATATGCCGCCCGGAACTGGCGATGTACAAATGGGGCTGTCGCGCATGTTGCCTCGTACCGACATGATCATCGTCACGACTCCGGCCGTGAGCGCACAAAAAGTTGCCATCCGCGCTGCCGACATGGCCCGTCGTTCGTATCTACGAATTGCCGGCGTCATCGAAAACATGAGCGCGTTTGTGTGCGACCACGGAACCTCGTATCCATTATTCGGAACTGGTGGTGGTCAAGCACTTGCCGATGAAATTGGTACGCCACTTTTAGGACAGGTGCCTATCGAGTCGTCAGTAGCCGAAGGTGGAGATATTGGTGAACCAGTTTCACTCGTTGGTGTCGGACCAGCAGCCGACGCGTTCCGCGCCATCGCCACGTTGATCGTCACCGAAACTGTTCCGCCCGTGCAGATGGCCGATTGTTCAGCTCGCACATTTAGCGAGTCAGAAGTCTCACTTCGCCCGCGCGACAAATAATCAGCGATCGTTGCTATTTGATACCCCTAGGGGTACAGTCATTTGAGCGAAAGGATTGTCATGCAACTACCCGAGGATGTCACCATCGATCTCACAAAACGTCTCCGCCGAATTGAAGGCCAAGTGCGTGGAATTCAACAGATGCTTGCCGAGAGTCGTGAGTGTCGCGATGTCGTGACCCAAGTATCCGCCGCCAGCAAGGCACTTGACCAAGTTGGATTCAAATTGCTTGCAACTGGTCTCAGTCACTGCCTAGCAAATCCTAAAGAGGCCGCAGCAAACGGCTTCAACCTTAACGAGGTTGAAAAACTCTTTATGAAACTTGCGTAAGTAAATTCTATCGGCGTAGGCGCAAACTGTTCGCCACCACAAAGACACTCGATAACGCCATTGCTAATCCGGCAATAACTGGATTCATAAGCCCGACAACCGCCAGCGGTAACGCGGCAACGTTGTAAGCGAAAGCCCAAAACAAGTTCGCCCGAATGATTCGTAACGTTCGGCGACTCAATGCGAGGGCTTGTGGAACAACCGATAAATCGCCACTCACAATCGTTAAATCACCGGCTTCCATCGCGGCGTCCGTTCCTGTACCCATCGCAATTCCAAGATCAGCAGCGACTAAAGCCGCAGCGTCATTGACTCCATCACCAACCATGGCCACACTGGCACCACTCGCTTGCAATTCGCTGACAATGCGCAACTTGTCTGCAGGCAACACACCGCTTCGAGTTTCACTCGTATCAATGCCAACTTGTTTGGCCACGTGTTCCACCGGACCAACTGAATCACCTGACACGATCATGGGGCGCACGCCCAATTCCCGCAATTCAGCCACGATCGCTACCGCTGTTGGCTTAATGTGGTCACTCACCTCGAAACGAGACACCACTTCCCCATCGACGGTTGCTTCAACAATCGTCGCAACTGAAGTGCCTTGACTTGTTGATCGTCCGATCGTGATGTGCCCACCGTTTACCAATGCAGACACGCCAACACCAGGAATGTTGACAAACTCATCAACTTTTGAAGTGGTCACAACCCCACGATCACGCAAACCATTCACCACTGCCCGAGCAATGGGATGTTCACTCTGGTTCTCGACAGCCAGAACCGCAGACAGGAAGCCGGGTTCGATTTCGTCAATGCTTTGAAGTGTCATCACACCTGTGGTTAAAGTGCCGGTCTTATCAAACACGATGGTGTCAATCGCTTGAGTCGCTTCTAGAACATGGGCACCCTTGATGATGATGCCTTCGCGTGCGGCCCGACTTGTTCCGACCAAAAGTGCAACCGGTGTCGCGAGTCCTAATGCACATGGGCAGGCGATCACGAGTACCGAAACAGCAGCCTGAAACGACTTTTGGGCATCTCCAGATATGACCAACCAACCAACCAGTGTCGCCAGCGACAGACCCATCACAATCGGAACAAATACCGAACTCACTCGATCAGCAAGGCGTTGAATCGGCGCTTTTCCATCTTGCGCTTTATCAACGAGTCGAGCCATCTGCGACAAAACTGTGTCGCGACCAATGCGAGTGGCACGCACAAGTAAGCGCCCACTGGAATTTAAGGTTCCACCAGTCACCGAATCGCCGATTGATACTTCAACCGGAATGCTTTCACCGGTAACCATGCTGCGATCAACAGCACTCCGACCTTCAACCACTACACCGTCAGTTGCAATCGTCTCGCCAGGACGAACCACAAAAACTTCGCCAACACCTAACGCCCCGATAGGAATTGATGTTTCAACTTCATCACGCCACAACATCGCTTCTTTTGCCCCGAGATCAAGCAATGACCGTAAGGCTGCGCCGGCGCGGCGGCGCGAACGAACTTCGAAATAACGTCCCGCCAACAAAAATGCCACGAGTGTTGTGGCAACTTCTAAATAAATCTCATCATGCACCACATGATTCATTTCCATACCGCTCATCGATGAATCACCCGATAGCGAACGGGGGAACAAACTCATATTCATCTTCATGCCGATTTCGCCAGCGTTGCCGAAAATCAATGCCCACAGGCTCCACGACATCGCCGCTATCACGCCAAGTGAAACCAAAGTGTCCATCGTCGTTGCTCGGTGTCGAGCATTTCGCCACGCCGATCGATGAAACGGCGCAGCACCCCATAATGCGACTGGCAAGGCAAGCACCAATGAAACCCATTGCCAACCATCAAATTGCAGTGGCCGAATCATTGACATCAACATCACGGGCACAGCGCATATTGCGCTCATCACTAAGCGCCTTCGGATATCAATGAGATGAGCTTCAGTTGCAATCTCTGCTGTCGATTCGCCGTCTTCGATTTTCGGAGCGACCGCACCGTAACCGAGGTCTTCAATGGTCTTGATGAAACTGTCAACTTCAGTTGGTCCATTTTCATGCAGAACAGTTGCCTTTGAAGTGGCGTAATTGACAGTTGCACTCACACCATCAATCTTGTTGAGTTTCTTTTCAATGCGTGCCGCACAAGCAGCACACGTCATGCCAGTAACCGCGAGGATGACAGGCTCGTTAACTAGCAATGGCTTCAAATCCTGCTTCGTCAACGGCGCCCACAATGACCTGCCACTCAACAACAGCTTCCGATTCGATTGTCACCTTTTTGGAATCAAGATCTACGTCAACATTTGTTACTCCGTTGATCTTGCTTAGTTCATCAGTGACTGCACCTTTGCAGTGCCCACAAGTCATGCCTGGTACTAGGAAAGTTGTCGTTGTCATCTCAGTCTCGCTTCGGTCGTTGTGTAAATACTGCAGAACGCTTATTCAGGAAGGCATCTATTCCCTCTTGAGCATCTGGAGCAGCTGCCGCATCAGCCATCACATCAATTGCAAAGTCGTATGCCTGATCTTGGGCCATATTGATTTGGTCGTAGAAAGTTTGCTTGCCAATCGCTTTAGACAAAACTGATCCGCGGGTCGCACGAGTGATCAGATCGAGAACTGCAACATCCAGTTGATCATCAGGAACGGCTCGATTGATGAGACCCCAATCGGCTGCTGTCTTGGCGTCAATTGCATCGCCAGTCATCGCCATTTCTAAGGCACGCTTACGACTTAAGTTGCGGGCCACCGCCACCAACGGCGTGTGACAGAACAATCCACCCTTGCCTCCGGGTATCGCAAACGATGCCGACTCTGCACCAATCGCTAAATCACAAGTTGCAACCAATTGGCAACCGGCAGCTGTTGCAAGTGCGTGCACTTTGGCAATGACTGGCTGTGGGATCGCTTGCAACGTATCCATCATGTCAGTGCAGATTTCAAAAATATGTCGGGTCTCGTCGCTATCGGCCCCAGCCATATCAGCAAAATTGTGGCCAGCAGAAAAGACCGGACCATTGGCTGCGATGATGACTCCATCGGCATCGCTGATTCCAATGTCTTGCAGCGCCCGAGTGATCTCAATCATCGTTTCCAGCGATAGCGAATTGCGCTTGTCGGGACGATTCAGCGTAAGAGTGGCGATCGCACCACCACGTGTGACAACGATGTTTTGAAAATCGCTCATAGTTCTAGTCTCGCACTCCCAACAATGCTCCACCACCTTGACTACCGTGACTTCAATGAAGCCCAAAGTCAGGTCTATCTGTCTTAGAGTCAGTCACCTCGAAAGGTCGCGGCTTTTCTACTTCGGATACTTCGCCGACCCCGAAGGCCAGCTGTGGGAGGTTGTGTCCAAACCCTAGACCGATCTGACCTGACGGATGAGTGCGCCCTGAGGGGCTCGAACCCTCGACCAACGGATTAAAAGTCCGATGCTCTACCGACTGAGCTAAAGGCGCAATTGCCGCTGAGAGATCGATGACTCGAACTCATGGCGACGATATGTGTCTTTGCAGGTTACCGACCAATTCGGCGGGGAACGCATGAGAACCGATATCTGCGTACCGACTCCGATGATCGCGGATGCCCTCTCTGCAGGAATGATCAGGTTGACGAAATATACCCTAGGGGGTATATTAAAGTTATGAGCCCAGTTCTCTCGCCCACCACTTTGTACTTCCAACAGTTCTATTTGGAATGTCTTTCGCATGCCAGCTATCTCATTGGAGATGCGTCGACTGGCAAGGCAGTCGTTGTTGATCCTCAGCGCGATATCTCTGAATACCTCGCTGAAGCCGAAGCCAATGGACTCACAATCGGCCATGTTCTCGAGACCCATTTTCATGCTGACTTCTTGTCTGGCCACCTTGAACTCGCCGCGGCAACGGGCGCAACTATCGGTTACGGGCGAGCCGCCGAAGGGCGTCCTGAGTTTCCGATCACGACATACGCCCAAGGTGACACCATCCAACTCGGAGAAGTAGTTCTTGAGATTCTTGAAACACCGGGCCACACTCCCGAATCAATCAGCATCGTCGTGCGTCCAAATGGAATTGATAGTTCACCATACGGAGTTCTGACTGGAGACACCCTCTTTATCGGAGACGTCGGTCGACCTGATCTCTTGGCTTCAGTCGGTGTCACCGCCGATGAACTTGCTCGTCAGCTATATCACTCACTCCGCGAAAAACTGCTGATGCTTCCCGACACCACCAAAGTCTTTCCCGCACACGGAGCTGGTTCGGCCTGTGGGAAAAACCTCGGTACCAAAACTTCTTCCACTATCGGTGAGCAACGTGTTTCCAATTACGCACTTGCCCCCATGAGCGAAAACGAATTTGTTGAAACTGTGACCGAAGGACAATCAGTTGCTCCGCTCTACTTCTTATACGCAGCAACCATGAATCAAAAGTCGCGTGAGTTACTTGACGAGGACACCCATGTCACAAGACTCACGATGGACGAGGCACTTGCTCATCAATCATCTGGCGCAGTTGTGATTGATGCCCGTACCGATACCGAATTTGCTCAGGGTCATCTCGCACGATCAGTCAATATCGGCTTAGGTGGGCGTTTCGCCGAATACGCCGGCGAGGTCATGGTGGCTGGCACGCCCATCGTTCTTGTTGTCCCAGCAGGCCATGAATCAGAAGCAAAAATTCGTCTTGCACGCATTGGGTTCGACAACGTTGTCGGAGTTCTTGATGACCCAACCCGTGCGTTCGTTGAAAATCCAAAGCACGTAGAAACTGCATCACGACTGAGTGCCACTGAACTCATGACACGCACCGGCACAGTCCAAGATCTCGTGTTGATAGATGTACGCAATCCAGGAGAAGTATCTCTCGGAACAATCAAAGGTTCGTTGGCTATTTCGTTACCTTCACTTTTGAACCGTATTCCCGAATTAGATCCGACGAAGCCCGCTGTGGTTTTTTGTGCCGGTGGATATCGCTCATCGATTGCACGAAGCCTTTTGCGCTCACACGGTTTTAAAGACGTCAGCGACATGCTCGGAGGATTCACCGCATGGAATGCTCACTTGCACATGCAGTCAGCATCTCCCACAGCCGAGCCAGCGATTGATGCCGACTCTGTCGCAGCAAACAAAGATGCATTTATCTTCGACGTTCGTGAACTCCACGAATGGCAAGCTGGTCATGTTGAAAACTCAATACACGTACCAATGGGAGACGTAGTTTCGCGAATTGCCGAGTTGCCCAGTGATCGTCAAATTGTGTGCATCTGTCGATCCGGAAATCGTTCGGGTCGTGTTACTTCATACCTACGTCAACAGGGCTATGACTGTGTCAATCTCACCGGTGGTGCTCAGCAATGGTTGAGTTCTGGTCACCCGCTCGTCAACCATCTAGGAAATGCTGGTGTCGTGATCTGATCAATTGCCATTGATTCACTATCTGCAACTTGTTTCCAGAACCTACAACTCGGTCTGAGGCATCAGAACTTGGGGGCATCCTGCCACCCTCGTGTGAAATTCTCACCGCCAAATGTGCCAATATCAAGCATGGATCAACCACTAGATATTCGCCCACTTCTTGACCCAGAGATCTCCGCACTCTTGGCAGCGTCACCCGTCGACATTGGCGCCGCTCTTGGTTCTCTTACCAATGAATCGGTTGTCGAGATTCGAGCCATGTTCGGGGCAACTCCTCCGCCACCATTGTCTGACTCAGTAGAGCGAACTGATTATCCGGTACCTGGCCGTGATGGAGTGTCGGTTCGAGTCCATCGACCCAAGAACGTGACTGGCGCTCGTCCTTGCGTGTACTGGATGCATGGCGGTGGCCTGGTGATCGGTGACAGCAAAATGGACGATGCCCGCTTCGACAGTTGGTGCAACAAATATGGAATCGTTGGCGTCTCCGTTGATTATCGACTAGCACCAGAGCATCCATACCCAACGCCGCTCGAAGATTGTTACGCCGGTTTGGCTTGGGTGATTGCACAAGCAGGCGTACTTGGCATTGATACAAACCGTCTCGGTATTGGCGGCGCAAGCGCAGGTGCTGGCTTGGCAGCCGGACTCGCACTACTTGCCCGCGACCGTGGCGAATACTCACTCGCCTTTCAACTCTTGATCTACCCAATGATTGATGATCGTCAAATCACTGTTTCAAGCACATGGTCGGACCCTATTTGGTCTCCTTCGGCAAATACCTTTGGTTGGACCGCATACCTTGGTGCGAAAAAAGGAACTGCAGATGTTGAACCATATGCAGCAGCTTCGCGAGCCACCAACCTCGTCGGACTTCCGCCTACTTTGATTGCAGTCGGTGCACTTGATGGATTCTCCGATGAAGATATCGATTACGCCGTTCGACTTCGCCACGCCGGAGTCGTTACCGAATTACATGTTTACCCACGTGCTCCTCACGCCTTTGACACGTTTGGCGATTTCACTGCAGTATCTCGCCAAGCCAACCGGGACATGGATGAATGGCTTGAGCGCCAGATTCAATAGTCAGTTCATGAACGGAATGTCATGAGTCTCAAACTCCATTGGTTTCTTCCCACATCTGGCGACAGTCGAACAGTGACACCTTTTGGTCCCGACGGTCATTTTCGTCCTCCCACACTTGAGTACATCGCTCAAGTCGCACAAGCCGCAGACCAACTTGGGTTTGATGGAGTGCTCACGCCAACAGGAACTCCTTGTGAAGATGCCTGGCTCATGACCGCGGCACTCATTCGCGAAACCGAACGACTCAAATTCTTAGTTGCATTTCGACCCAATGCATTAACGCCAACACTTGCTGCACAAAAGGCGGCAACATTTCAGCGAATCTCTGATGGGCGCTTACTTCTGAATGTTGTGACGGGCGGAGACGATGACGAACAACAACGTTTTGGTGATTGGCTCAATCACGATCAGCGCTACGCCCGTACTGATGAGTTCATGACAGTTTTGCGAGGCGCGCTATCGGGTCAACCATTTGATTTTGCAGGTGATCATTTCAACGTTGCCGGCGCAACGGTGAGTCAAGCCCCCAACCCGCAACCAAAGTTGTATTTCGGCGGAGCATCAACAGCCGCCGAAGAAATTGCGGCGAAGCACGTTGATGTCTATTTGATGTGGGGCGAACCACCTTCGATGATTGCTCCGCGCATTGCACGCATGCGTCAATTGGCAGCCGATCAAGGTCGCACACTTACGTTCGGCATTCGTTTACACACCATCACCCGTGATCATGCCGATGATGCCTGGAAAGAAACGCAACGATTTCTTGATCTCGTTGATGACAATCGCATGGCCGAGTCGCAAGATCAATTCGCCCGCACGACATCTGTTGGTCAACAACGTATGGCCTCACTACACAAAGGCTCGAAAGAAAACCTACTGATTGCATCCAACTTGTGGGCTGGTTACGGGCTTGTACGCAGTGGAGCAGCAACTGCACTTGTTGGTAGCCACTCAGAAGTGGCTGATCGTATTGAGGAATACCACTCGCTTGGTATCGACGAGTTCATCCTGTCGGGTCACCCACATATCGAAGAGGCCTACTGGGTCGGTGAAGGTGTCATGCCCGAATTACGCAAACGTGGATTACTTGCCGAGAATCCAGCATTGATGTCGCGCAACACCGGTCAACGAAGGACCTACCCGAATACCGCTGGACGGTAGTCGTTCACGCACCCAAATGTTCGCGGATACTCGCCAGTGACGGATTAGTCATCGCGGTGCCATCGCTGAAAATGACAGTAGGAACTGTCTGGTTTCCATTGTTGGCTTTTTCAACCAGTTCGGCGGCACCAGGCACTAATTCAATGTCAACTTCTTCAAAATCAATTCCGACATCACGCAAGTCGCGCTTGAGTCGCTGACAATAGCCACACCACTTTGTTGAGTACATCGTGAAATTCATGCTGATTCTCTTTCTCTAGACAATCTTAAGTTGCGTCGGGTCTGGCAAGAGCCAGTTTGATCGCTTCACCGATCTGTGGAGCACGGTAGCGCGCAAACTGATCAGAAATGTGGTTGTAGTCGCGGTAAACGATCCGACCCGCAATCGCTCCTGGGCATAGGTCTGCGGTGCAGAACCAGTCGACTGGGTTCACATACGTCGCCGAATGTTCCGATGCCACATCTGAAATGTATTTGACGCGCTCAGGAAACTCGGCTTTACTCCGCGGGTTCGCGCATTTTGAAATATCGCTTTTGTGTTTAGATAAACAACTGGGGATGTCTTCACCATTTGTCTTGGGGGTCTCTCCCAAAACCAAAACCTTGGTTCCTGCGCCAGCTACTGCTGAAATTGACTTGCCTAGTCCAGCACTGAAAGCAGCAATCCCACCGCTGTTCACCAAACGAAAGCGTGACAAAACAGCAAAGATCACTAAGTCAGGTTGCATCTCTCGCATAGCCGCATGAGCCCGTTTGTGAAACTCATCGCATTCGGGATACAGCAACTCTTCTCCATCAGGTAGTGCGTCTCGTCGTCGATAGGTCGGCACATCGGCGACCGGACACGAAGACTTCGTCATTGAAATCAATTTCCAATGGTTGGTTCGAGCGGCAACTTCCAGTGCGCCAAACCACTGAGCCGCATGACTATCGCCTGTAAAAACAATGACGACATCACTTTCAAGATCGCCGAATTCACAAATGACTGGATCAATCGCTGCTGTTGAGGCATGACAACCATTGTCATATAAAGGTGATTTGCTCGCGGCCTTTGCGCCAAGGGCAAAATTCTCGGGCAACGGACCCAGTGCGGCCGCTTCTGCTACATCGGCAAACTCACCCGATATTTGAATCGGCGCCAAAGTTGTCGTCGTCGTTGACGTAGTGCTTGATGTCGTTGTCGAAGTCGAGGTCGATGTGGTTGCGAGCACAGTAGTAGTCGTTACTTCACCAGTCGACGAGATATTTCCGCACGCAGATACAACTAAAAGACCACCAAGGATCAAAAGTCGCGTGCTCATAGCAAAAGTTTACCCCCGTCATTGAATTGACTTGTTGGCGTGGCCACGAATTAGTCCCGTCGTGCAGAGCAGTTGCACTGGACATAGGCGAGACGTTAACTAAGTCGTCACAAAGCAAAATGATCTAGCGCCAACCGTCACTCTTAACTTAGTAATTAACTTATTGTTTGAGCGCACATCACTAAGCAGATAACACCACGAAACGTCCACGAGATGGTTCGGGGCCAATTGGTCGCCACTAGTTTTTTGCCAATCTGGCTTGACGGTTTACTAGTCATCCTCTCATGCAACGGGACCGAGAGAAAAACGGTTGAGCCCAACGAAATCGCTAGAAGAAAAGCGCCAACCCACGGCAAAAACCACGTCACTTGATCGGGTCGAGAAACGAGAAGCACCAAGGTACTCACACCTTCAACGGCCATCGGGAGTCCGACTACTTGCGAGGTTCGACGCTGGTGTTCATGACCCACAGATTTCTGATCTTTAACATCAACTTGAGCAAGTAATGGATAGTGGACCCGTTGCACAAACCATATAAGGCCCACCATAAACAATGTGCCTGCGGTATTCGCCAACAGCGCGATTTCGCTCATTGACAAACCGTATCCGTAGTTGACCATTGTCGCGATGCTCAGCCTCGAGAACATTCCCCGCTTAGAATAATGCCGTGGCCAAACAAGATGAAATTGATTACATCGGTCGCCTTGGAGACATCGGCAAAAAGCATGCACTTGACAAGCCGTGGTCAGACGAATTGCGGGGTCTCTATTTACAAGAGATGGGGGCGTTGATCTCGCTGCTGCCGGCACCTCCTGCCAAGATTCTTGATATTGGCGCGGGCAGTGGTTGGACAAGTTGTTTCTATGCCTTGAGTGGCTACGAAGTGACGGC
>LFFB01000039.1 GCA_001510335.1 Actinobacteria bacterium casp-actino2
CAAACAATGGTTGAAACTGCAGCAAAGTTTGCTGATATTGCAATCGGGATAGACCCCTGGGAAGTGGTGGTTTGCCAGGTACCACAAGACACCACGGACTCCCTGTATGAACCAGTTGATGTGCGGCTTGACTTGACGAGCACAGAGATTGTTGCCGAACTCGCGCCAGTCGTGGACTATTTCTCACGTTGGTCGCATGGTCAATATCAACCAAACTTCACCGCTGTTTCTGGAGTTTCAATTGGCGACGATGAGAAATCGGAAATGTGTATTGAGCGAGCATTAGACAAAGCTTCTGCTGCTACTCGTGGCGTATTAGTCATTGCCGATGCGCAACATACTGAGGTGGCAGTCGGCGGATGGGGTCAACCTGGCACGCCATGTGAAGAGAAGTGTTCCGCCAAACAAACTCGTCGAGCGGTGTACGTCGGTGCGTCAGACTTCATGCCATATTGGAAAGGTAATCCGCCGTTGGATTTGGTTGAACACGAATTGGGTCATGCGCTTGATTGGCCCCATAGCAGTACATCGGTAGACAATTTCGGCAGTGGGATCTATGACAGCGATGTTGATGTCATGAGCAATAGTGCGGCGCCACGGGAAAATTTCCCTGAGACCCGCAATGCTCCCGGACCACTTGCTATCAATATGTATCTTGCGAAATGGTTGCAAGATACTCACATTGTGTCTCTTGAAAGTGGGACGAGAACTTTTGAACTTGTTGCTACTGAAACTGATCTCGCAGTCGATGGGGCGCGACTACTCATGGTTGCAGTCAACGATTCCATCGTCTTGACAGTTGAATTGATCAAGGCCTCCGGTGACAATCAGCATTTGCTTCATGACCGGGTGGTCGTGCATCACGTTGAAGTAGTAGGCGAGATTGGATACGAACGTCGACAGACCGTTTTGAGTGACGATCTATTGAGCGGTGAACAATGGTCAAACGAACATGTGCGGATCAAGATTTTGGAAGTTACTTCAGATCAATCAGTAACAACGACTCGCGTTGAAGCAACAATTTTGCAATAACGCTTTACTTGAGCAGTCTCACAATTGGGCGAACTGCGAGTCCAAGCACCAATCCAACTAAGGCCCCGCCAATGACATCAGATGCGTGATGAATACGCACAAATGCTCGACTGGTGCCAACAATCGCGGCCAACCCAAACCATAAAGGTGCCGATTTTTTGCCATCTAAAGTGGTCAGAACAACCGCGGCAAATGTTGCAGCACTGGCGTGGCCACTCGGAAAACTGCTCGTCGAAGGTGTACGCACTTCAAAACGATCGTCCCCACTTGACGTGGGGCGATCACGTTTGAAAAGACGTTTGACTCCTTGGTTGACAATGAGCGATTCGGCACCAAGTAGTGCCGCTAACGCGAATCCCTGGGATGCGCGTTTGCGACTTGTTGTGGCTCGAGCCGCGGCAATGAGATGCCAGACCACACTGAAGTCACCTAATCGACTTGCAGCCAAAAAGACTCGGCCGGCAGTTTTTGACGAGCGCACAATCTCGAGTAACTCATCAACTCGCTGATCGAATGCATCGACCGATGGACCAAAGATTCCAGTTCCTGGAGTTGACCCATCGACCATGTCGGCCATCAGGGTTCCAATGTGTCGGCAAAAGTGTCAATGATGCGGGCCACGCGAATGGGATCAACGAAAGGCCCAAAGTGATCGAGGTCGCTGTATTCAATGTGATTACCCTGCGGAAGACGATCGGCAATTGCTTCGGCGAAACCTGATGGTTGGAAAGGTTCGGGGTGCCCGCTCAAAACCCAGACCGGAATATCAAGTTCAGAAAGTTTCTTCCACAGATGAGGAATTTCGGGATTGCGGAAATTCTCCGACTCGAGGGCGGGGTCGCACTTGAGGTGAACGGAACCGTCGTCAGCCTGACTAAAACCACCGCGAACGTAGGCTTCCAGAGCTTCGGGGGTGAAGTGAGTCATTGGCATTTTGTTTGAGTAATTCTCAATGGCGTCTTCAAAAGATTTGAAACTCTTTTTCCGTCGCGCCGCACCTTCAGCCAAATTATTGGGTCGATTGGCCGGCATGCGCACATCATCGGGCTTCACGATCGGTTCATACAACAGCAGTCCGCGAAAAAGGCCAGGGTTTTTGATCGCGGCAATGAGAAGAGTTGCTCCGCCCATTGAGTGACCGACGCCGATGATGCCGCCAGGTTCGTTGATTGATTTTGCACACGCGGTGGCATCGGCACCGTAACCAGCCCACGCGACTTTCCAATCCTTGGGCGCCTTGGTGTCGCCGTGTCCGCGATGATCAAATGAATAACAGTGAAAGCGCTTAATGAGGTTGTCGGCCACGGGTTTCCAGCACCGACCATGAAATCCGTTGGCGTGCGAAAGCAACATGTTGGGGCCAGTGCCACCCATGTCATACATTTCGACTTTGACACCGTTAGTAGATGCGACTTTCACGATGAGGTTCTCACTATTTCTTGACAGTGAGACTCAGTCGTCTTTGCGGCGACGCTTTCTCCAACCGATAAATGACCGATCAAGTACTACGCCGAACGCAACGGCGACGATGAGGTTGACCCACTGACGACTGTTGATTTCGAAGAATACGAAGTTTACGGGCATTCGGTCCCGGTTCTGCAGGACGAAGGTTGCGACGATGGCCACGAGAACAGCGAAGCTGACGAGTCCCCAGGGTATATCCCTTGTGTTGGTGCCCTGTTGCTGGTCTTTTGTTGATTTCTCATTCATGATTCGTTCATCATTCTTTGTCCTGACGATCAGCTATTTTCTGGCTTTTTGACAGATGGTTCGCGGGGGAGACCAAGTAAACGTTCGCCGATGATGTTCCGCTGCACTTGACTGGTGCCGCCAGCGATGCGGCCACCCGGTGCTGACAGCACTCCGAAGGCTTCTGGACCAACGAGAAGCGAGTCCATTCCCGAAATATTTGAGCGCAACATCGATGTTTCAAACATCATCTCGGTGATGCCGAGTTTCATGAGTGATGCTGCAGTTGACGCAACTGGTCCTTGACGTTGTGCCATTGCTTTGTACGCCATTCCTTTTGACAACAATGTGGTGATTTCTTGTCGTTCGGTTGGTGAAAGATCGCGTCCTTCGGCCAGTCGAGAAATTGAGTCAAGACGACGCTCGAGAGAAATGACACTTGTTCCAATATGACCACGTTCTGACGTCAATACAGCCATACCCACGCCCCAGCCTCCGTGAAGTGGTCCGAGCAAAGCTTCGGCGGGCATCTCCACATCGGTGAAGAAGACCTCGTCAAACTCTGCTTCACCGGTCATTTGCTTGAGAGGTCGAATCTCAATTCCGGGAAGACTCATGTCAAGCAAGAAGAAACTGATGCCCTCATGCTTGGGGGCATCGGCGTTGGTGCGCGCCATCAAAATTCCCCAGTTGCTGTAACGACCGCCCGAACACCAAACCTTTTGCCCATTCACGATGTAACGATCACCGTCACGTTCGGCTTTAGTGCTGAGTGAACCTAAGTCACTTCCTGCGCCTGGTTCACTGAACAATTGACACCACACATGTTCGGCTTGCAACGTTGCATTGAGATGTTTGGCCTGTTGTTCTGGTGTTCCGAATTTCTGGACAGACCCACCTGTGAGAACTAGGCCGACCATATTGAAAACTCCAGGAACCCCAACCAGTGCACATTCGTATAACCACTGAGCTTGATGCGCCGCAGTTAATCCTTGTCCTCCGAATTCAACGGGCCAGTGAATGCCGGCCTTGCCAGATGCATAGAGATGCTTCTGCCAAGCGAGACCCTCGTTCACCATGTCAGGAGGACAAATGGCACCGTAATCACGCGGGGCGAGATGCTTATTTTCAGCCAACCAATGTTTGGCTTCCTGAGCGAATTCGTCCACAGCGATCATGGTGCCACCTTTTCTTAAACGGGTTATCTACGAATTAATTACTTGAAGAAATTCAAAAATAATGCGGTCTCTTCGCCGAGATTGCTCGGAACCGAGAACGAATCTCGACTGGTGATGGTGTCCCAGTTGTCCTGAACATCTTCGGGAGTCAATGTTGGAGAATAGAAACCAATGGTTTCTCCCAAGAACACATGGGCAACACGTCCGCCACCAACAGAGAACAACTGGCCGCTCACTGGGCAGTCTTCGTGTGCCAAGAAGGCCACGAGAGGTGAGACTAAGCCCGGATCGAGTTTGTCTTTGAGTGCTCCCAAGATGTCTTCAGTCATACGGGTCATAGCTAGCGGAGCAATGGCGTTGGCCTTGATATTGAAACGGGCACCTTCGACGCCGAGCACACGAGTGAAACCAACGAGACCCATCTTGGCAGCACCGTAATTGGTCTGTCCGAAGTTGCCGAATACGCCAGCAGCTGACGATGTTGAAATGATGCGGCCGTAACCCTGTTCGCGCATATGTACGAATGCGGGCTGGGTGACGTAGAAGGCTCCCTTCAAGTGCACATCAAGAACTGGGTTCAACAGATCAGGAGTCATGTTGTGGAATGCCTTGTCGCGCAGAATTCCCGCGTTGTTAATAACGATGTCAACGCGACCATAAGTGTCGATTGCGGTCTGAACGATCGCAGCACCACCTTCGGGTGTCGCAACTGAGTTGTGGTCGGCAACAGCCTCGCCACCAGTGGCCTTGATCTCGTCAACGACTACTTGTGCGGCTGATGCATTGGCACCGGTTCCGTCAACCGATCCACCAAGATCGTTGACGACGATGAGCGCGCCACGCTTGGCCATCATCAGTGCGTGCTGGCGACCGAGGCCACCACCGGCTCCGGTGATAATTGCAACTTTGCCGTCGTAACCGAGTGCTGACATTGTGACTCCTAGATAAGTGAGGGGTGATGGGGGATTGCTATAAAACTGCAGATGTGACGCTACCCGAGAGACTTCAGGGCAATCTCAGTCAAAGCCTTGTAATCAAGTTTCCCGTTACCCGCACGACCAACTGTCGCGATTGAAATCACTCGTTTGGGCGCTTTGTACGCAGCGTGATGTTGCTTGATGAAAGCAATGAGATCAGCCTCAACAATTGTTTGGCCCGGCAAGGGCTCGACGAGGGCGGTGATGGCCTGTCCGAAGCGTTCATCGGGGACACCAACGACCGCCGCATCTGCCACCGTTGGGTGCAACTTGAGGGCTTCTTCTACTTCCTCGGGATACACCTTTTCGCCACCGGTGTTTATGCATTGACTGCCACGACCCAAAAGGCGCACGGTGCCATCGGCATCGATGCTGGCCCAGTCGCCGGGAATTGACCAGCGCACACCATTGATGACTTGGAAAGTCTTCGCCGACTTTTCGGGGTCTTTGTAATAACCAATGGGCGTATTGCCTTTGAGGGCCACGCGACCGATCTCGTCACTTCCGGGCTGCACTTCGCGTCCATCTTCGGTGAGAATTTTGGTGTTGGGTCCCAGTTCAAATGAAGCAGTTTTTGATTCGCCAGTTGCCGACGTGGTGTTCTGAGCCATACCGATGGCTTCAGATGACCCAAGAGCATCAACCATGATGAGACGCTCGCTGTGACGTAATAAACCAGCTTTCGTTTCGGAAGCGAACATCACTCCGCTTGAAACAATGACTCGTAAAGATGAAAGATCCCAACGATTGGGTTCGGCGTCTAAGGCTCGCAAAATGGGTTTGGCGAAAGCGTCTCCAACAATAGACATCGAGTTGATTTGATACTTTTCGATGGCATCAAGAAGCTCTGTCGGTTCAAACTTGCGACTTGCCATCGTGACGATGCATCCGGCGACCATCAAGTTGCTCATCGCGTTAAACAATCCAGTTCCATGCATCAATGGCGCCGCCGGCAAATTGCGCGGACCAGGTTTGGTTGATCGCTCGCCAATTGGATCTCCATCGGGAACTGGAGGTAGTCGCTTCTTGTTAGTGCTGTCGAGCGTCAAGAACAAATCTTCTTGGCGCCACATCACGCCCTTGGGCATGCCGGTGGTTCCACCGGTATACAGCAACAACAAGTCGTCGCCAGTTCGGCCCCACGGTCCAGAAACATTTGATGGTCCAGAGATATTTGTTGAGGTACCCGATTGCGCGGCTGTTTCGTAATCGGTCGCCCAACTTGGACATTGGCCACTTGCATCGTTAACCCAAAGCCACAACACAACTCGCGGCACGCGATGACGTAACTGTTCGATGGTCTCAGAGAAGATTCCATGGAAGACAACTGCTACAACATCAGCGTTATCCCAGATGTACACAAGTTCATCGGCGGTGTAGCGATAGTTGGTGTTGACTGGAGCGAGGCCCGCTTTGAAGGTGGCGAACAAACTTTCGAGATACTGCGGGCAGTTGTACATGTACTGCGCGACTTTGTCTTGTTGCTGAACGCCGGCGTTGAGAAAGCTTTGGGCGACTCCGTTTGCTCTCCGATTAAAATCTGTCCAGGTGTACGTCTCATCTTCGTATTGCTGGGCGAGAGCGTCTGGAAGCCTTTTGGCAACCGACTCCCAGGCGTCGGCGAAGTTCCAGGCTGTTGCTGCGGGTATTTGATGGGACACGGAGGATTATCGTAAACGCTGCTCGGTTCACTCACCGTGTTCGCCGAGTGCTGATCGACATGAATAAGGTCGAGATATGGAATTTCAGTTACCAGCCGCAGATGATCCCCGCCGAGTCGTGGTTCGAGATTGGATTGATACCCATCCCAATCCCTCCGGTCGAGTTTTGGCCGAAGCGGGTTATGTCGCCCCGCACTGGCCCGCCCCCTTTGGTTTTGACGCCGACCCAATTCATCAGATCATCATCGATGACGAACTGGCGAAAGCCGGAATTCGTCGTCCCGCGAACCCCATCGGTATTGGTTGGGCAGGACCAACAATCATGTTTGCGGGTACCGATCAACAAAAGCAGAAGTACATCTTGCGCTTGTTGTCGGGTGAAGATTTCTGGTGTCAGCTATTTAGCGAACCTAATAGTGGAAGTGACTTGGCAAACCTCGGAACTCGCGCTGTGCGTGATGGCGATGAGTACATAGTGAATGGCCAAAAGATTTGGACGAGTGGCGCGCAACATGCCAAGTACGGAATCTTGATTGCTCGCACAAATCCTGATGCTCCGAAACACAAAGGAGTTTCGTATTTCATTTGTCCGATGGACTTGCCCGGAATTGAAATTCGGCCGATTAAAGAAATGACGGGGGCCAGCACTTTCAACGAAGTCTTTTTTACCGATGTGCGAATTCCGGCTGCAAATTTGGTCGGCGAACAAGACGAAGGTTGGCGATTAGCCAAGGTAACGCTTGGCAATGAACGAGTTTCATTATCAACTGGCGGTGTGTTGTGGGGAAGCGGGCCGACTGCACTTGAAATGTTGGATGCTGTGCGGGTGCGTGGATCAATAACTGATCCAGTGATGCGCCAACGTTTGGCATCTGTATATACAGAACATATCTTGCTCGACCTCATTCGGATGCGCACATTGTCAGCACGCTTACGGGGGGAGCAGCCCGGGCCAGAAGCAAGTATTCGCAAGATTTTGGCCGATGAACATGGGCAAAACGTGATGGAAGTTGCCCGCGACTTGCTTGGTGCAGACGGAATGTTGCGGGGTGGAGTGGACAACGGTGAGCGTGGAGCGCATAACGGATTGGGCGGTGGTGGTGGTGTTGGTTTGCGAGCGCTTGAACATCCAGGGTGGTTTGACGGCTACATGTTTGCTCGTTCGCTGACGATTGGTGGAGGAACAGGAGAAGTTCAGCGCAACATTGTTTCTGAGCGGGTGCTCGGTTTGCCGCATGACAACGATGTGCTGAAAGGTATGACCTGGGCCGAGACTCAGAAGAGTTCAACACGATGACTCCTCTTTTGGTGTTCGGCTATGATGTTTAATTCCAGTGAGGAAAAATGTTGAACACCCAACGCATCGCGCACTGATTGACTGTGGCGTTGAGTTAGCGAAAGAATTCGGCATGTACGGCTTTACTGTCGAACAGCTGTTAGCCAGATCGGGGATTTCCAAAGGTTCGCTCTACCACCATTTTGAAGACTTCAATGATCTCGTTGAGTGTGTCCAAGTTCGGATTTTTACTGAATATGTCAAACTTGATATTTCGGCAATTCAAAGGGCGCTTGACGCAGCGACAGATTGAGAGAATTTCGTCAATCTGATTTCGTTGAGTACACGAACCGCGATGCAACCGGAGCGCGCGGTGAGCCGAATTCAACGAGCGCGCATCATCAGCGCGACTCAAGGTCGGGAGCGATTTGCTGCTCGTATCGGCGAAGAACAAAAACTTCTGAACGATCAGATGATACAGGTGATCGCCGTCGGTCAAGAACGCGGTTGGGTCGTCTCTCATTTGGACGCTCATGCGCTAGCGATCTTCGTTCAGGGTTATGCATTCGGTCTACTTCTCAACGATGTCGCAGCAGAAAAAATAGTTTCTGAAGACTGGGTTGCAGTGATTGATATGATTATTAGCGCCCTGTTCGTTGATTAGGTCACGCCTAGTTTCGGGCACAATGAGTCGGTCCCTAACGGGTTACTAGTACGCTCACTGTGTGGTTTTAGATTGGTCTGAGATTCGATCTTTCGGTGGCATTCTGGTTGTGGCGACAGTGATGTTTGCCAGTGCATGTTCTTCTAGCGGTTCTCCCAGCGATGGCGGCGTGCTGGCGGGAGCAGGTAACAGTTGCCCGATGCGCTCAGCAGTGACCGATGGTCCGTTGACTGTTGCGACAACAGTCGCTCCAATTACGAGTATCGTGGCCAATATCGCTGCCGGAACCCCGACGATTATTCAAGGCATTGTTCCTGAAGGTACGAACAGTCATACCTACGAGCCGCCACCAAGCGTTGCGGCAACCCTTGAAGATGCCGACATTGTGTTTATCAACGGACTCGTCCTCGAAGAGCCGACGAAAGAATTGGCTAAAGCCAATGCCCGTAGTGGCTCAGTGATTTGCGAATTGGCGACAAAAATTCTTCCCGAGGATGAATGGATTTATGACTTTTCGTTTCCGAAAGAGGGCGGGAAGCCAAATCCTCATCTGTGGACAGACCCACAGATGGCGGGCGATTACGCAGCCCTCATCAGAGATGCGTTGACGGCGGCCGACCCAACTCATGCCACTCAATATGCAGAAAACTATGCCGCTTTCGCACTAAAGATTGATGCGATTGATCAGGCCGTAGCGCAAGCCACGGCAACGATGTCTGAAGATCAACGTCAATTGTTGACATACCACGACGCCTACGCCTACTTTGCTCGCACTTACGGCTGGACTGTTATCGGGGCAATACAGCCCTCGTCTTTTGAAGAACCAACACCCAAAGAAATCGCCGACTTGATGGATCAAGTGAAATTATCCGGCGTGAAAGCGATCTTTGGCAGCGAGGTGTTCCCGTCTACGGTTCTTGAGCAAATTGGAAAAGAGACGGGCGTGCGCTATGTCGATGTATTGCGCGATGATGACCTCATCGGCGGACCTGGCGATAGCGACCATTCATGGATGGGACTGATGCGTTTCAACTATGTCACGATGGTTGAGGCGCTTGGGGGAGACGCATCGGCCTTGAAATCTCTTGACACTTCCGATGTCGGCTCTGATACGGCGAATTATCCCCAGTGAAATCGGTACCTGACAAGAGCGTTGACTTGATGACATGTGAACACATGTCGTGTTCATACGGCGGCGCCCCTGTCATTGAAGGGGTTGATTTAACGATCAGGCAAGGTGAATTTGTCGGAATTGTTGGGCCGTCAGGCTCTGGCAAAACAACACTGTTGCGGGCCATGTTGGGTTCGGTGAAACCTGTTCATGGTTCAGTGACACGTCAAGCAGGTTTACGTTTGGCCTATGTCCCACAAGTAGAAACAGTCGATTGGAATTTCCCCGTCACGGTCGGTGAAGTTGTTGGCATGAGTCGACCGCAACGCCTCATGCGTCCAAAGTCGGCGCGTTCCGAATTGACTTTGATTGAAGATGTACTCGAACGCTTAGGGCTTGGCGGTCTGGTGCAGCGACATATTCGCGAATTATCTGGTGGGCAACAGCAACGAGTGTTTTTGGCGAGAGCACTCATTCAAAAGCCTGACATGTTGATTCTTGATGAGCCGACGGCTGGTGTTGATGTGCGCACCCGTCACGAAGTACTTCACGTGCTTGCTGATCTCAATGAAAGCCCGCCCCACGGAGACGGGATCGCGATTGTTCTCACAACCCACGATCTCAATGGTCTCGCTTCCCACTTGCCACGGCTGGTGTGCTTTAACCGAACTGTGATTGCCGATGGTAGTCCAGCCGAGGTTTTGCAGCCGTACTTCTTGGAACGCACATATGGGGCGCCCATGGAGGTTTTGCAGCACGGTGGTATGCCCATTGTTCTTGAGCAAGGCGGCGATGAGTTACGCAACCGATTGAACCGGGGCACTGCTTCATGATCATCGCCGTTGACTTGTTGAAGCCTTTTTCTTATGAGTTCTTTCGTAACGGCTTAATTATCGCAACTTTGGCCGGAGCCCTCTGTGGACTCATTGGAGTCTTTGTGGTTTTGCGAGGTATGAGCTACATCGGACATGGGTTGAGCCACGCGGTTTTCGGCGGCGCCGCATTAGCTGCGGTACTGAACCTGAATTATTTCATTGGTGCTGGTTTTTGGGGTTTGGCCTCTGGTCTGATGATCGGTCGAGTCTCACGCAAACGAATTATCGGTGCCGACGCGGCAATCGGAGTCATTACAACTGCGTCGTTCGCGATGGGGTTGGCATTGCAAGCACGATTCGGTCAGGCCAAACGCAGTATCGACGCAGTGCTTTTCGGAAATGTACTCGGTGTCTTTACCAGCGATATTTTGGCCGTCGCTGGCGTCGGGATTTTGAGTGCGGTGGTCATTGTCGGTTTGTATCGCAAGCTTTTATTTGCGACATTTGACCCTGAGGTTGCCGGAGTGAGTGGAGTCAGTGTTCCGGCAATGGAAGCAGTGCTGATGGTTTTGTTGTCGGCAACGATCCTGGTGACAGTTCGGGTCATCGGAGTTCTTCTGATTTCGGCACTGCTTGTTTTGCCTGCGGTGACTGCACGATTAATGACGAATTCGTTTGGTCGCATGCTGTGGCTTTCACCAGTTTTGGGGGCGATCTTCGGTGGCGTGGGCATGTACATCAGCTGGTACGCCGATGTTCCGAGTGGGGCGGTCATTATCTTGGCCGGCACTCTGGTTTTTATTGCTGCTTATTCGGCAGTTGGAGTTCGGCGTCGTGCGCAACTTGCCGGCATCAACCACCACTGAAAAATTCCTCGTTACGAGTTGATGACCCACTCAACACCTTGAGGGGTATCGCGCACTTCAATTTTCACTGCGGCGAGCCGATCGCGAATCAGATCGGAAAGGTCATAGCGCTTGTCGGTTCGAACAGCAGAGCGAAGTTCAAGCAGCACATTCATAATCGGCTCGAGAGCGTTGCGAGGATCGGCTAGGCCGCCGACTGCTGCATCTCCCAAGCGAACAATCATTGATCGTAAGGCGGCATGGGCATGATCCATTTCTTCACCTTGCAAGGTATCGGCTGACCACGCGTGGATCGCCGATTCAAGCGTAAGGACCGCCCGTGCTGCACCGGCGGCATCGCCAGCAGACATTGCCTCATTGAATGATCGTTCGGCAAGTTGCGTATCTTTGGCTAGCGACGTCGAGTCTTTTTCAGGTTCTGCTTGCAGAGTGTTGGGCGGTGTCACATGAATCGGAATATTCGTCGCACCAGTCGCTGGGTCGCGTAGTGCATCAATCGAGATCACATCACCAGCGTTATGGGTTGTTGAACGTCCCTTGATGCGCACGGTGATCGTGCTATTGCCGATCACAGTCGCGGTATTGGAGTCGAGATCCAAAATGACTCCAGTGTGTTCGTCAACTCCGATGACATGCGCATCGGATGGGAGTTGTTCCTCGAGCATCGCGAGTCGGTGTTCGCCCAGGTAACAGAATCGTGTGTCGTGATGGCCGCCCTCGGCATTGTCGTAGTGCGGAATGACTGCGACATTCAGTCCGATTTCGCCCAGGACATCGAGACCTTCAAGCCAAGAGGGATCATCGCCCACTTTGTAAATCTCGTACACCGGGACTGTGTAGCGACCAAGAGTTAATGCGGCAGCAGAGGCAAAAGTGACTGCGCCTCCTGTGCGCATTTTTCCGCGCACGATGTCAGGAACAGACGTGCCAGCCCATTGGCGAAGTGCATAAGTGGGGCTTCCAGGTCCGGCAAAAACGTAGTCAGCTTGACGAACTCGAGCGAGTCCTTGTTCGACGGTCAACGTGTCTTGCCCGTGTAATCGGGTGAGTCCGGCGATTTCAATGGGGTGTCCAACGCTCTTGCGAAAATACTCGACTGCTTTTGACGCGAGTTCGGAAGCGTTTTCTTGAAAGCCGTAGGGAGTATCGAGAACAACTGCTTTGGGTGTTCCGGGAAACCGCGCGATCAATTCACGGTGATGTTTCATCATGGTGGGTGCGGTTTCGCCCGAACCCATGATGGTCAAAATGCGGGGGGAAGTACTCATGAGAAGAAACCATTCTTGTAATTGGTGGTCAAAATCATGGCGCATTGCTCGGGATATTGTGCATGTAGGTCGTGATGCGCGGGGCGAAACCAGTGAGCGCGACCACTCTTGAGTTTTGCGAGCGCTGAATTGATTGCAGTTTCTTTATTGCTTGTCCACGCCACATCGCCCGAGTCGGCTGTAATGAAAAGAACCGGACGATCAATTGAAGCAAACATTTCAGATGGTTGGTGTTTCCAGAGTTCTTTGAGAATCAGCATGTGTCGATCGAAAGTTAGCCATGGACTGATTGTGCCGTCTTCATGGAATTCAAAGTTTGACAATGAGCCGATGATTCCTGTTTCGGGCCAATCAATATTGGTCGCACGAATTGCACTTTCAAGTCGACTCCCGCGCATGCCAGCAAGGCGCGGCGGCTGCATGCGTTCGGCGCAAGTTTCCCATTCGGGAAATGAGTCGCTCAGTTCAATGAATCCACCGTCAACGGGAACTGCGGCAACAACGCGATCGGGATGATGCAGAGCGGCATGCACGACAATGTTGCCTCCCCAGGACTGGCCGACAAAAATTGCTTGGTCGATTGTCAGAACATCGAGCAATTCACACAGGTCTTGGCTCACGGTGTCAAAGTCGTAGCCATCGTCAGGCTTATCGCTGCGGCCGTGTCCTCGAAGGTCGACAGCGATACTGCGATGACCCCTGGCGGCAAGGGCTCGACCCATACCGTCCCACATGCGGGAATTGGAGGCGAGTCCATGAATGAGTAAGAAAACGGGACCGTCCGAATTCTCGGGACCACGATGGAGCGTTCGTAGCCGAAGTCCAGATGCGAGGACAACGTAAGCCTCGCGGGCGTCTGAAATGGGGAATCGTTCAGGGGACTTGGACATGGTTCTTAGAGTCTGCCCGTTCGCATCGATAAATGAGAGAGCGAACGGCGAGCAATTGGGCACCTCGGCATGGCACGATAGGGGGGTGGCACACTTCGAAACCTTAAGTCTTCCCGTTGAAGTGCGGACCAAGTTGACTCAATTAGTGGCGATCATCGTTGATTTGGGTCCCGTCGTGACCGCCTTTAGCGGGGGAGCTGACTCGGCTTTTGTTGCGGCGGTTGCCCACGAGGTTCTTGGTGCGCAACAAGCCCACGCGGTCACAGCAGTGTCGCCCAGTTTGGCTGGAGATGAAGAGGCGGACTGTCGACAGTTAGCAACTGAATGGAATTTGCGTTGGACGCCCGTCAACACCGCTGAAATGGAACGCGCCGCTTATCGGGCCAACGACATCGACCGCTGTTATCACTGCAAGGCCGAATTAATGGACGTTGTTGGGCCAATCGCAGAGCGCGAGGGAGCCACGGTCATTCTCGGTGTCAATGTTGACGATTTGGCCGATCATCGACCAGGTCAACGTGCGGCGATTGAGCGCGGCGCAGTGTTTCCATTGGTGCAAGCGGGGTTTACAAAAGATGATGTGCGTCAGACGTCGCACGCAATGGGATTGCGAACATGGGATAAACCAGCAGCGGCCTGTTTGGCGAGTCGGGTCCCATACGGAACTCCGGTCAGTGTCGAAATCTTGAGTCGGGTTGATCGGGCCGAAGCGGCCTTGCATGGTTTGGGCTTTCGGCAGGTTCGAGTACGCCATTACGGCGAGACCGCTCGTATTGAAGTGGTTGAAACCGAACTTGAACAAGCGCTCTCTCAAAGAGTTGCCATTATCGGGGCAGTGAAAGCCGCTGGCTATCAGTACGTCACCCTCGATCTTGAAGGCTTTCGGTCAGGGAATCTCAACTTTGGGGTCACCGAAAGTTCGTCGGGCGCCCCGTCGCACTCGTAGGGTTGAGGTCACGCCCTGGGGCGAATGTTCTGCGATACATCTCATACAACAAGGGGAAAATATGAAACTGTCCATGATGCTCAATTACGCCGGTGGATTCCATGCCGCGGTTGACAAGGTTGTTGAATACGAAAAAGCCGGCCTTGATGCCGTGTGGATTGCCGAGGCGTACAGCGCCGACGCCATTAGTCAGGTTGGTTACCTTGCCGCCAAGACCAGCAAGGTCGAAATTGGTACGGGAATCTTGAACGTGTTCAGTCGTACACCAGCGTTGATGGCAATGACCGCTGCTGGTTGTGACTATGTCTCAAACGGTCGATTCATTCTTGGACTTGGTGCAAGTGGTCCGCAAGTGGTTGAAGGTTTTCACGGCATGCCGTACGAAAAGCCGATGTTACGTATCAAGGAATACATCCAGGCGTGTCGCCACATCTGGGCCCGTGAAGAACCATTTCATATTGAAGGTCAGACCGTTCAGGCCCCGTTGCCCGCAGGTCTCGGAACCGGATTGGGTAAAGCACTCAAGATCATTAAGCCCGGCGCTGAAATTCGTAAAGACATTCCGATCTGGTGGGCCAGTCTCATGGGTCTCAGTGTTTCGGCAACTGCTGAAGTCGCTGACGGTTGGATGCCAATCTTTTTCGATCCAGACAAGTACCAGAATGTGTGGGGCGATGATTTGAAGAAGGGCATTGCCAAGCGCGACCCATCACTCGGACAGTTGCAAATCACTGCTGGTGGAATGTTGGCCATTGACGAGTCATTGACCGGAGAAGCACAAAGCAAGATTCTTGACTTCAGTCGTCCGAATGCCGCTTTGTACATCGGTGGTATGGGTGCTCGTGACAAGAACTTCTACAACACCATTTGCAAGAAGTACGGATACGAAAAAGAAGCAATTGAAATTCAGGACCTGTATCTATCGGGCAAGAAGGAAGAAGCGGCAGCGGCCGTTCCTGGTGAAATGTTGGCGAACTCAAACCTCGTCGGATCAAAGAGTTTCATCAAGGAGCGCATTGCTTCGTTCAAAGAAGCTGGTGTCACGATGTTGTCGATTAACCCAGTTGGCCCGAACGCGATTCAGAACATTGAGACTTTGAAAGAAATGATCAGCTGATGACGAATGTTGGCGGTGTTGTAGCTCAGGGTTGGGAAGCGGTGCGCGAAGCATTCGTGAACAACCTTGAGAATTCCGAAGAAGTCGGCGCTGGTGTCTCGGTGTATCACCGAGGAAACAAAGTGGTCGACTTATGGGGCGGCTCGTTTGATAGTGATCGTACTCAGGCCTACACCGAAGACACTTTGCAACTGGTGTTCTCGACCACCAAGGGAATCACTGCCATTGCTGTAGCGATGTGTGTTGAGCGTGGCTTGTTGTCATATGACGAAAAAGTCAGCACCTACTGGCCAGAGTTTGCGCAACACGGTAAAGGTGATGCAACGGTCGCACAGTTGTTGTCGCACCAGTGTGGGTTGTACACCGTTGACGGTGACATCAGTTTGTCGGAAGCGCTCGACTGGTCAACGATCACCGAGCGACTGGCAGCGACTGCTCCGCGTTGGGAAATCGGAACGAAGCATGGCTACCACGCTTTAACCTACGGTTGGCTCGCCGGTGAATTGGTTCGTCGCGTTGATCCGAGTCACCGCAGCCTCGGAACTTTTGTTCAACAAGAAATTGTGAGCAAAGTTGGGGGAGAGTTGTGGATTGGTTTGCCTGAGTCGCACGAGCCACGAGTTTCGCCAATGATTGGTGGGCTCAATGCGATTCCTGAAGACACTGATCCGGCGGTGAAGGCCATGATGGAACAGTTCATGGGTCCGAACTCGCCAGGTGGTCAGGCACTGTCGCTGAACGGAGCGTTTGGTATCGAGGGAGCATTCAATCGTCGTGATGTACACGCCGCTGAAATTCCAGCTGCTAACGGAATCACAAATGCCCGAACTCTTGCACGGATCTACTCATCATTGATTGGTGAAGTCGATGGCGTGCGTTTGCTCAAGCCATCAACGGTTGAAAAAGTGCGCACATTGGTGACTCCTGAAAACGAACCCGACGCTTGTCTCATCATGCCGACAACTTTCGGCATGGGCTTTATGGTTCATGGACCATTCTCGCTGTTTGGTGGCCCTGGATCATTCGGTCACCCTGGTGCTGGCGGGTCAGTGGCATTTGCTCTTCCCGAAAAAGAAATCGGTTTTGCTTACGTCATGAATCAGATGGCCACAAACCTGGCCAACGACTTCAGAGCTCAGCGTCTAGCT